>JAJYNK010000022.1 GCA_021786355.1 bacterium | reverse complement strand
TTAAACGGCAACTCTTTTATTTATGCCGGAGAAAAAAAATACTTAGTCGATGTTTTTGACACTGATTTTAAAAATATCGACAAAGCTGAAATTTCTTTTTCAAACGTAAATTTTAAGCCAAGGAGCAATTTTTTAAAACCCAAAGCTGAAATCAGAGAATTTAAAACCGAAATTTTTTCAAATATCGCGTCAAGCACTTTTAATAAATTCACCCGCGAATTGAAATCAGGCATGATCGGCAGCGATGTTAAAAACCTCCAAAACTTTTTGAAATACGAAGGATTTTTTAGCGCGACTTCAACCAATAAATTCGGCGCCGCGACAAGATTGGCACTGACCAACTATCAAAAGAAAAATGGAATAACTCCCGTCAGCGGATATCTGGATTTAAAAACCAGAAATTATATAAATTCTAAAATCGATTCTATAAATAATTCAAATACATCCGGAGAAGTTTTCCCCATAAGTATCCGCGGAGTTGTAACTAATAATGATGTTGAAAAAATTTCTAAAGCGGTTATCGTAGCGCTATTAAGAGATAAATACGGACTTTTGGCCGGCGCTTCGAAAATCGAGCTTGAAAATATCGCCTCGGCTGAAAGCAGGGATTTTAAAGTACTTTTCCCGTCTTCTGTAAATACTAAAGATATTAATCCTTCCGCGACAGAAGTTTATCTTTACCCCCTACACTAATTAAGATTAGTTTAATTTAAATACGCATTGACTAAGCTTGTTGCATATTATTAAATTATAAAAACGTTTGATTTTTTAATACTTAAATAAAATTTTTTGAAAATTTTATAGAATCTTGATTAGTGTGGGGGTTTATCCTAAAAAATAGTAATTTTGAAAGATTTATGAATGACAACTTTAATCAGCCTTATAACCCTTTTGAAACCGAGAAAAAAATCTATAAAAAATGGGAAAACTCCGGCTACTTTAATCCAGATAATCTTCTAATTCCTAAAAGCTCCAAGCTAAAAGCTAAAAGCTTTTGCGTCATAATGCCTCCGCCTAACGCTAACGGCTCTTTGCATTTAGGCCACGCTTTGATGACTGCTTTGGAGGATATTATGATCCGCTATAAAAGAATGCGTGGATTTAAAACTTTATGGCTTCCGGGCGCTGACCACGCTGGTTTTGAAACGCAGGTTGTTTACGAAAAAAAGCTTGAAAAAGAAGGAAAAAGCCGTTTTCAGATTCCGCGCGAGAAATTATGGCAGGAAATTTGGGACTTTACTCAAGCTAATAAAGTTGTGATGGAAGAACAATTAAAACGGCTTGGCGCTTCCTGTGATTGGTCAAGAAAAAAATTTACTTTAGACAAGGATATTATAGAAAAGACTCAAGATACTTTTATACAGATGTATAAAGAAGGATTAATTTATCGGGGCAACCGCTTGGTGAATTGGTGCGTGAAACATCAAACCGGACTTTCGGAGTTGGAAACAAAACATGAAGAACGGACTGATTCGCTTTATTACATAAAATACGGGCCGATTACGGTTGCGACTGTTCGGCCGGAAACAATTTTCGGCGATACTGCTGTTGCAGTGAATCCGAAAGACAAAAGATATAAGAATTTAATCGGTAAAGAAATTGAAGTAGACATAGCTGTTGGGAAAATAAATTTGAAAGTGATTGCGGATAAAATTGTGGATATCGAATTTGGTACCGGCGCGGTTAAGGTTACTCCGGCGCACGACCAAGCTGACTTTGAAATATGGCAAAGGCATAAAGATGAAATTGATGGGCCAAAAGAAGTTATTGATAAATTTGGAAAAATCGACTTAAAAGACTATTTTCCCAAAAACGAAATTTATGAAAAACTTCAGGGTTTAAAAGTTTTGGAAGCAAGAAAAGTTATTGTCGAAGAACTGCAGAAAAGGGGTTTGATAGAAAAAATAGACAATAATTACAAACACGACGTTTCTTTATGTTATAAATGTTCAAATATTTTAGAGCCTCGATTGATGTCGCAATGGTTTGTGAAAATGGACACGCTGGCAAAACCGGCGATAAAAACGGTTGAAAAAGGGGAGATTAAATTTATTCCAGCTAGATTCAAAAAAGTTTATTTCCATTGGCTTAAAAATATTCGAGATTGGAATATATCGAGGCAGATTGTTTGGGGCATCCCGATCCCTGCCTGGTTTTGCAAAGACTGCGGGGAGATTATAGTTTCGAAAGAAAAACCGGATAAATGCGAAAAATGCAATAGAACAAATATAGAACAGGATAAAGATGTGTTTGATACCTGGTTTTCTTCGGGACAGTGGCCGTTCCTCACTCTCGGATACGAGAGTCCGTCAAAATCAAAAATCAAAAATCAAAAATCAAAATTGACGGATTATGAAAAATTTTACCCGACGGATGTTATGGAAACTGGATGGGATATTTTGTTTTTCTGGGTAGCGAGAATGATTATGCTTGGTTTATATAGAGCCGGCAAAATTCCTTTTAAGCATGTTTATTTGCACGGACTCGTACGCGATAAAGACAAACAAAAAATGTCCAAGTCCAAAGGAAATGTTATCGACCCGCTTGGTCTTGTAAACGAATACGGAGCGGATGCTTTAAGAATGGCGCTTATAATCGGAAACACTCCGGGGAATGACTTGGCGTTTTCGGAGGAAAAAGTCAGAGGATACAGGAATTTCGCCAATAAGATTTGGCAAGCAAGCCGTTTCGTATTAATGAATACGGAGCACGCCGATTTACGCAAGCCTTCAAGCAGATTAACGCAGATAAGATTAACAGCGCACGACAAAAAGCGTTTAAAAGAATTTGAAAATTTAAAAAAATCCGTAACCAAAGAAATGGATTCTTTTAAATTTTATATCGCTGGAGAAAAGATTTATCATTATTTCTGGCATACATTCGCGGATAAAATTATTGAAGAGAACAAAGAAAGATTAAAAAGTGAAAATCTGACAGACAGGCAGACCGCTCAATTTGTTCTGCTGGAAATTTTAACCGGCTCGCTAAAATTGCTCCATCCATTTATGCCGTTTATAACAGAGGAAATTTATCAGAATTTGCCCGATAAAAAATCGGAATTTTTAATGATAGGGGAATGGTGAAGTTAGGGCTTAGTAGCGAGTGTTGTAAAAATATAATAGAATTACATTATGAAAAAGATGATTATTGCTAACTGGAAGATGAACCCCTCTTCCATAAAAGAGGCTAACAAACTTTTTGATTCGTTACTCACAATTAAAAATAATGATTCGAAAATCGAGGTTGTGGTTGCTCCGCCTTTTGTATATTTGCCGTTTATTTCTTTGGGTAGTGAAAAAACAGATATTAAATGCGCTTCTCAGGATGTTTTTTGGGAAAATCCGTCAGTTGGCGGAGGGGCTTATACCGGCGAGATTTCTCCGAAAATGCTCAAAGATTTATATGTGGATTACGCCATAATCGGCCATTCCGAACGTCGTAAATATATCGGTGAAACCGACGAGATGATAAATAGAAAAGTTAAAGCCGCGCTAAACGAGGGTTTGAAAGTAATTCTTTGTGTGGGAGAGCCGTTAGAAGTTCGAAAAAAAGGCAAAAAAGCCGCAATGGATTTTGTTAAAAACCAATTACAGAAAGATTTAAAAGATATCAAAAAGTTGTCGGTTGTTGGTCGTAGGTCGTTGGTTATCGCATACGAACCGATTTGGGCGATAGGTACGGGCGTTCCAGCTCACTCTAACGACGCCTTGGAAATGATAAAATATATAAAACAACTACTAGCTAAAAGCTATAATCTAAAAGCTCGCGTGTTATATGGCGGCTCGGTAAATAGTAAAAACATTATAGATTTTGTAAAACACAATGAGATTGACGGCGCTTTGGTCGGTGGCGCAAGTATAAATTCTAAAGAATTTAAAAAAATAGTCGAAAAAATAAATAAATTAAATAATTAATATCGCGAGCGTCAGCGAGTTTATATCAATTTATATCTATAAGTATCGCGTTGATATTTATAGATATTTGCGCCTTCGGCGCGATATATACGTCGTTTAAAAACCGCGGGATATTATTTTGGTATGTCAAATGATAATGCGGTAGCAAAAAATAGCGCGATTGCGGGATTTTTGGGAGTATTAACTTTAGTCGTCATTTATTCGGTTATTTGGGGACCGGCGAGAAAATATATGGATTCGCTGTATCCTTCACGGACCATAAATGTTTCGGCAGAGGGCAAGGTGACGGTTTCTCCGGATGTCGCCAAATTTTCTTTTTCGGTCGTAAATGAAGGCTCTGACCCGGCAAAGATCGCCAACGATAATAACGCAAAAATTAATAAAGCGATTGATTTTATAAAATCGCAGGGAGTTGACGCTAAAGATATTAAAACCATTTCTTATAGTCTTGAGCCGAACTATGTTTACGACGAAAAAACAAGGCGGCAATATCTTTCGGGGTACAAATTAACTCAAACCGTCCAGGTGAAAGTCAGGGATTTAAATAAAGTAGCCGTTGTTTTGGCCGGGCTTCCTGAATTGGGCATTAATCAAATAGGGAGCATTTCTTTTGAGGTTGATGATCAGGAAAAATTCTTAAAAGAAGCAAGAGATAAAGCGTTTGATAAAGCAAAAACTAAAGCTTTGGAAATGGCCGCTAAAAACGGAGTTTCTATCAGAAGGATTATAAATTTTAGCGAATATCAAAACGGACCGATTCCGTATTACGGAGCTGAAAAAGCAATGGGTATGGGCGGAGGAGTTGCTTCGGTGGCGCCGTCAATTCAGCCGGGAACCCAAGAGATAACTGTAAACGTTAATATTACTTACGAAATTCGATAAAACGTTATAATTGTTCCATCACTTCGTTTGTTCTAGCTGTTCTAAATGTGTAATAATGAAGAAAGTTGAATACGGTTTTTACAGACTTGAGGTTTGGAAATTGGGGGTAAATTTAGTTAATGAGGTTTATGAAATTACTAAAAAATTTCCAAATGAAGAAAAATTTGGTCTTACTTCACAACTGCGCAGGGCCGTAATCTCCATACCCTTAAATATTGCCGAGGGCAGTATAAAGCGAACTAAAAAAGATTTCGCATGTTTTGTTAGGATTGCTCTGGGGTCATTAATGGAAGTCGTAACTTGTTTTGAAATTGCTACTGCTCAAAAATATGTTGATAAATTTAAGTACGCTGAAATTAGCGGACGTATTCAAGAATTGTATTTTAAACTAATTTCGCTTGATAAATTTCTTACAAAAAGGGACAATTAGAATTGGGTAATAACACCTAGAACAGTTTATAACAATTAGAACATTTAGAACAATTATTATGACTTTATATACTCAAAAAGATTCGAATATCCGAAAAACTTGGTTGTTGTTCACTTTATTTTTGATTGTTGTTATCGGTTTTGGATGGGTTTTTGCTCAAGCTTATAGAAGTCCCGGAATTTTGTATTTCGCGGTGATTTTCAGCGTGTTTATGAATATTTTGGCGTATTGGTATTCGGATAAAATCGTGCTTTCAATGGCTCGCGCGAAAGCGATAGAAAAAAAAGACGCGCCCGAACTTTATAATATAATTGAAAATTTAGCGATTACCGCCGGACTGACAATGCCTAAAATTTATTTAGTCAAAGAAAAACAACCCAATGCTTTTGCTACCGGTAGAGATCCTAAACACGCTGTCGTTGCCGTAACTGAAGGGCTTTTAGAGATTATGGATAGATCCGAACTTGAAGGAGTATTGGCTCACGAGCTTTCACATGTCGGAAATAGAGATATGCTTTTATCAACCGCAGTAGTGGTTTTGGTCGGATTTATTTCCATCGCTTCGGATATTTTTATGAGATCGTCTCTTTTTGGCGGTTTTAGGAGAAATGATGACAGGGAAGGAGGCGGAGCATTTTTTATTATCGGAATTGTTTTAGCAATATTGGCGCCTATTGCCGCGACTTTAATACAATTGGCGATTTCCAGAAAAAGGGAATTTTTAGCTGATACTGACGGCGCGCTTTTGACCCGTTATCCGGACGGACTGGCGAGCGCGCTGGAAAAAATTTCTAAAACGAATATTCCGATGGCGGTTGCCAACAACACTACTGCTCATTTGTGGCTGGCCAATCCGTTCAAAGGCAAAGGACTATCTAAACTGTTTATGACACACCCTCCAATAGAGGATAGAATAAAAATGTTAAGAGGAATGAAAATTTAAATTTTTTACCTGCCCCGTAGTGAATTTTGACTTGTATCAAAAAGCGAAGTTTGTCAAAATTCTACTATCGGGGTGACGCATCCCCCGATTGAAGAAAGGGTAGCGGCGCTCCGCGGCATGAAAATCAAATAATAATTTAAAATTTAAAAATAAAAAATTAAAATGATTAAATCTTAAATTTTTTCATTTTACATTGTCATTTTTCATTTTGATATTTACATTTTCAATTTGTTATCATGGATAAAAAAATCATTGAGCTGAAAAAAGAAATTTTACGGCTTAAAAATATAGCCGCAGAGCAGGAAAAAGAAATAGAGAAATTAAAATCTTTGGCGGATTACGATTTTTTAACCGGTCTTTATAACCGGCAGGGGTTTTTACGGGAAGCGGAAAGGTTTGTGGATTTGTTGAAAGACAGCGAAAAATTTTTTAAGGTAGGCAGAGAAAGAAGAAAATTCGCAATCAGAAATTTTTCAATCATTTTTATAGACCTCGATAATTTAAAGAAAATAAACGATAAATACGGCCATAAAGCCGGCGATAAATATATAAAAATTTGCGCCGATATTTTTAAAAAAACTTTGCGTGATATAGATATAATCGGCAGATGGGGAGGCGATGAATTTGTCGTGGGATTGATAGATACCGGCATAAACGAGGCCGAGAAAGTGGCAAAAAAGATAAAAAATGCTTTATCGCGCGCAAAAATAAAGGGAATGCCGGGGATAAAGCCAAGCGCCAGTTTCGGAATAATTGCCGTTAAAAACCAAGAAGGCAAAATTATAGCCGATATGATTAAGCTTTTGGAAAAATCGGACAAAGCGATGTATCAAGCAAAAAAGAAATCCGGGAAAGGCGCAATTGTGGTATTTGCATAATTTATGGGTACAAGTTCATTTTTTATAATATTAATATTGTTTTTGAGCGTGACGATAGGCGCGGTTTATTTTTTATTCAGGAAGTTATTAAAACCAGAAACATCGCAAGATAGTCAGGCGTTTCTGATGCTTCAAAGCCAGATAAATGAAATTTCAAAAGTTTTGGATACCAAACTTGGCGAATCAACCAGAATTTTACAAAATCAGTTCGGTGAAAGCGCCAAAATTATCAGAGACGTAACTGAAAGGTTGGTTAAGCTTGACGAAACAAACAAGCAAGTTATTAATTTTGCCGATCAACTTAGAGATCTTCAAGATGTTTTGACTAATCCGAAACAGCGGGGAGTGCTGGGGGAATATTATTTGGAGACTGTTTTAAAAAACGTTTTGCCTCCTGGTAGTTTTCAAATGCAATACCCGTTTAATGACGGAACAATTGTGGATGCGGTTATTTTTGTTAAAGACAAAATAATTTCGGTGGACTCGAAATTTTCATTGGAAAATTACAACAGAATTTTAGAAACAAAAGACGAAAACGAAAAGGTTCGTTATGAAGCGGCTTTTAAAGACGATTTAAAAAATCGCATTGACGAGACCTCAAAATATATAAAACCGAATGAAGGCACGATGGAATTCGCTTTCATGTTTATACCTTCCGAGGCGGTTTATTATGATTTGCTTATAAATAAAATCGGAGCGGTTAAATCCAATACCCGCGATTTGATCCAATACGCGGCCGGCGACAAAAAAGTAATGATTGTTTCGCCCACGACTTTTTTGGCTTATTTGCAAACAGTTCTTCAGGGGCTTAAAGCTCTTCAAATTGAAGAATCGGCGAAAGAAATAAGGAAAAGAGTGGAGGAATTAGGTAGGCATTTGTCGAGCTACGAAACCTATATGAAAAAAATAGGAGTTCACTTGGGCACAACGGTAAATATGTACAATAGCGCTTATAAAGAGCTTGGGAAAATTGATAAAGACGTTTTAAGAATAAGCGGCAAAGCCGCGGAAATAGAGCCAATGGTGATAGACAAGCCAAAAGAAGAGGAACAAGAAGTGCTTGATCTCGCACCTTAGAAGATATAAACGCCTAGACACTTTTATTTAGTATTGATATTTATTGAGAAACATTGGTTTTTTATTATTACCAATTTTTACTAACGGCGTTTTAAAAAAAATCGCAATCTTCTAAAGGTGCGGGGTTGATATTTAGTATTTTTATTTGTAGATTAATACCGGTTCATAATACTGAAAGAAAGAGGTGAAAGCGATGAAGAAAAGTCTTTTAGTGTATGTTGTCGATGACAAGGAAGAAGTTCGGAAGGTAGCGCAAGACATGTTGGCGAGACTCGGTCATCGGCCAATTGTATTTTCAGATCCACTTAAGGCTTTAACGGATTTTCTAAAGAAGGGTCAGCATAACTCTTACCCGGATTTGGTTATTTCGGATTACGAAATGCCTGGGATTACCGGAGACGTACTGGTTTGGGGCGTGAAGGAATTTAGCAACGGAAATATAGCAACGATATTGATGAGCGGACTTTATCCTCCAGTGGATGCGAGCGATAGGGTGGCGTTTAAGAGATCCAATGCCGATGCGTTTTTGTCAAAGCCGTTTTCTTTAGGGGATATTGAGAGAACTATTTACAAGGTCTTCCCGGAATTGGTAGCTGTTGGCTAACGGTTTTATTGGTCATTAAATCTAGGGCCTGACCAGCCCTTTTTTGTTGACAAGTTTGACGGTTTTCGTATAGAATATTTACGCTGTAAAAAGTCGATATTTTAGAATGCGGAATCTGGAATTTGAATCGTTTTATAAATGATTCATGTTTCAAGTTTTACGTTTTGTGATTAATGAATATAAAACCATTATCAAACCACGTTTTTATCGAGCCTTTGGAAGCTGAGAAAATTACTCAATCAGGGATTGTTCTTCCTGAAACAGCCGAAAATAAACCGATTAAGGGCAAGGTTGTCGCGACTGGTTCGGGGAAAGTAAATGAAAAAGGAGAAAAAATCTCTATGTCCGTGAAGGTCGGGGATATTGTTTTGTTTAAAAAATACGGTCCCGATGAAATTGAAATCGAAGGGAAAAAATATTTGGTCGGAGACGAGGAAGATATATTAGCGGTTTTGGAATAGTTTTCAAAACTGCTAAATTTAAAAGTAAAAAATTAAAATGACAATGTAAAATTTAAAAGTATTTAAATCGAAACTTTTAGTTTTGGTTTACATTTTTTATTTTTACATTTTTATTTTGAGCAAAGCGAATATGGCAAAACAAATTCTTTTTGATGAAAAAGCCAGAGCGGCAATAAAAAAAGGCATTGATAAATTAGCCGAAGCGGTGCGAATGACTTTGGGTCCGCGCGGTCGGGCGGTTGTAGTTGAAAAAGCGTATGGCGCGCCGCAGGTGACTTTTGACGGAGTAACCGTTGCCAAAGAAATAGAACTTGAAGATAAATACGAAAATTTAGGAGCCGAACTTATCAAACAAGCGGCTTCTAAAACCAATGACGATGTCGGCGACGGCACTACGACCGCCGTTGTTTTGGCGCACGCGATGATTGACGAAGGAGAAAAAGCGATTCGTGAAAAAGGATTTAACGTAATCAGACTGGCCGAACGCCTTAAAACAAAAAGTGAAGCGATTATAAAAGCCCTTGAAGCTCAAAAAATTCCAGTTGAAAGCAATAAAGACATTGAAGAGGTCGCCACTCTTTCGGCAAAAGATAAAGAAGTGGGAAAACTTATCGCCGAAGTAATGGATAAAGTTAAAAAAGAAGGTGTTATTACGGTGGAGGATTCTAACGCTGTGGGACTTTCTTATGAAGTTGTCGAGGGTCTTCGTTTTGACCGAGGTTATGTTTCCGCTTATATGGTGACTAATTCCGAAAGAATGGAAGCGGTTTTGGAAGATCCGTATGTTTTGGTTGCCGATAAAAAGATTTCTTCAATCAGCGAGCTTTTGCCGCTTTTGGAAAAAATAATGAAAAACGGCAAAAAAGAACTGGTTATTATCGCCGATGATGTTGAAGGCGAGGCGCTGGCAACGCTCGTGGTTAACAAGCTACGCGGAATTTTAAATGTTTTGGCGGTTAAAGCTCCGGGATTCGGAGACAGGAAAAAAGAAATGTTGGAAGACATTGCCGCGGTTACCGGAGCGGAATTTATTTCCGAAGATATCGGGAAAAAACTGGACAGCGTTGATGTAAGTTCTTTGGGTCAGGCGCATCGGGTAATCGCCAATAAAGACAATACGACGATTGTTGGTGGAAAAGGCAATAAGGAAAATATCGATAAAAGAATTTTACAAATAAAAAATCAATTAGATAAAACCGATTCGGAATTCGACAGAGAAAAATTACAAGAACGGCTTGGGAAGCTTTCCGGAGGCGTAGCGGTAATGAAAGTCGGCGCGCCGACCGAATCAGCGCAAAAAGAATTGAAACAAAGAGTTGAAGACGCGGTTAACGCGACTAAAGCCGCAATGGAAGAGGGAATTGTCCCCGGAGGCGGAATAGCGCTGTTTAATGTCGCTAATCTCGAAAATGTCGGGTCGGTTTTGGAGCATGAAAAGGAAGTTGACAAGGCCGTAATGGAAATTATTTCAAAGGCTGTCCGCGCGCCTTTAAAGGCAATCATAGATAATAGCGGAGAATTAACGCCGGTTGTCGTGAAAGAATTAATGTCCAGCAAAAAACAGGAAAAAAGCGATTGGGTAGGCTTCAATTCATTCAATAATAAAATCGAAAATTTGAAAGACGCCGGAGTAATTGACCCGCTTAAGGTTACTAAGACTGCGTTTATAAACGCAGTTTCGGTTGCGAGCACTTATCTTACAATCGGCGCGGCAATTGCCAAGCTTCCTGAAAAAGAAAAAGAATCTCATGGCCATAACCCGATGATGGGGGAGGAGTACTAGTTTTTAATAGAAAAAATATTTCTCACAAACAAACTTCCGGATGTTAAAATTATAACTCGCTTATAACGTAAATTTACCACCCAGCTCCCAGAGTCGCGTGTACCCGGTAAATTTTCTACTCGCTCGTTTAATTTTTTAAACATCCTTCAGTAGTGTTTATTCAAAATATTTTTTATTTTATTTGTGTTGTTATAAGGTGTCAAAAGCCGCTCGAAAGGGCGGTTTTTGGTTGACCCCGCACCTTTTGTGGATTTAAATTCTTATCTAAGCTGGAAAATTAAATTTATAAACCCCGTTTTTAGTTATAAAAATTAGAAGATTTTATTAAAACGAACAGAATTTAAAAAGCTTCGCAATCCACAAAAGGTGCGGGGTTGACTTTTCCCAAGTATTTATTTATTTTGGGATTAGTAAATATAAAAAAAGAAAATGGGGGATAAGAAATATGGTTAATATAATGGCATGTCAGAATCATGTTCCGGTGAAGGGCATTATTTTGATGGACAGAGCGGTTGTTTTTGGTCGGGCCGCTGGTATTCTTTCCGCGGCTTTAAACCCTAAAAACAGATTGTCCAGTGAAGATTATCGTATTTTGAGAATCGCGGCAGAGGATATAAAAAAAATCATAGGGGATATGAAATTCGCTACGTCGCGCGGTAAAATAGATTCTGATTTCCCACCCACGCATCCAACCGATCCGTTTTATGATTTGATTTGGTATGAAGTGCAGAGTACTTATCGTTTTATTGGGGAGAAGCGACTGATGGAGCAGGAAATCGTTTGCGTAGAATTATGGCAATATTTTAAACCGATTTATGAAATACTTGAATCGGCGCAGCGATGGCAAATGTCCACTAACCAAGCAAATAAAGCATTTGTTGAGCGGGCAATAGAGTTTTTTCGCTATTTGAAAAAGATATTTTGGGAAGAAGGTCAAAGTCGAGTTAACGTGGAATTAAGGCGAGAGGATACGGATTGAAAATGGGATTATAAGTTTGGGATTACAAGGGGCTCGCGAGCCCCTTTTTCTTTTGTTAAAAAATTTTGACTTTAGGGCTTATTCATGTTTAGAATTAGGCAGATTTTTAAGAAATTAATACAAAACAAGACGATAGAGAAAGGGGGCTGAGATGAATGATGTATTCGGACCGGGTTCGAATGTAGAAAAAAGATTGGTATCCAATTACGAAGAATTAACGAGAAGAATTGAGGCGTGTAGGTCGCTTGGCTTCAAAATTGTTGCCACTTCGGGCACGTACGATTTGTTGCACGAGGGACATTGCGCGTATTTGGAAAAAGCAAAGCTATCCGTAGATTCCGACCCCAACAACGTTATTTTAGTAGTTGGATTAGACAGTGACGAAAAGGTGATGCTTCGCAAAAAGAGAAAGCCGATTGGAGATCAGGACGGCAGATTGAGAACGTTGTGTCATATCCGACATGTTGATCTTGTAATCGTAAAGAATGTTGGCGATGAAAGACGGGCTTTTATAAAAGCCATAAAACCCGATGTTTTAGTTATTTCTCAAACGACTCGTCACTCCAATAATTACAAAGATGAAGTTGCTCAATGGTGTGCTAAAATCGTGGAACTTGAGCCGCAGGCAACCACTTCGACAACGGCGAGGATTAGAAAAGCAATCGTAGGTTTCAGGGATCCTCTTGAGGCTAAAGTGGATCAAATCCATAAAGAGTTGAAAGGTGTTATCGCTGAAATATTTGGCGATCAAATCGTCGGAGGTGGGCAAAAATGAAAGTAATTTTTGCCTATATTCCGGTTTTGCATCGGGGGTACATCGATTTTTTCAAACGTCACAACGTGAAAGCGATTTTTGTTTTTGGTAGCGCGTTAATCCGACAAATCGACACCGTTTTAGATTATCTAAGAAAAGAAATCAGGGCGTTAACTCCCGAAGAAGCTGCCGCCGCCATTAGGGGACTGAATATTACTCGTAATATATTTGTGGTGGGTGTGGACAATTTGGAAGAACTCGGCCGGTATATTTTTCCAGGAATAACCGTGGTTATGCCGGACGAAGATGTTTCCCGCGAGGCCGCGAAATATCTTGCGGGCCGCAAAGTGGAATATGACAGTGTGTTTCTTCGCTGGAATAAAAAAAACACCACGGAGAGTCACGAGGTATTTTGCGATCGAATTGTCGCAGCCGATCAATTCTTACAAAATGTTGCGGCGATTGGTCGCGAACAAAGCGAAAAAAGCTCGGATTGGTGGAGAAGAATCGGAGCCGTTTGTTTCAGAGACGAGAAAATTATTATTGCCACTCATAATCTTCATCTCCCGACCCCCTTTACTCCGTATATTAACGGCGATCCCCGCAATTGCGCCAAAAAAGGCGTGGCGTTGGATCTTTACAGTTCTAACCATGCCGAAGCGGAGATAGTTACCGCGGCCGCCAAACAGGGAATCAGTTTGGACGGCGCTGAAATTCTGACAACGACTTTCCCGTGTCCTCTCTGCGCTAAGCTTTTAGCGCGAAGCGGGATCAAGCGACTGTATTTTGTGGAAGGGTACGGAGTGCTTGATGCCGAACAGGTTTTAAAAGCGTATGGCGTTGAAATTGTTTTGATTAAGTAAATGCCCCGGTCGGTGGTTAACCGATCCGGGGCTTTTTTGCGCCAATTTTAAACCGCACGGGTTTATAGTCGGCGCTTTCAGGATTTTGAAAAGGTACGATGAGGTGGGCGTGCAAATGATCGATGGTGGCGCCATTATATCGGATATCTCCGAATCTTATTGCCACTCCTCCGCTTGTTATGTTGAATCTTTTTTCAGCCCATTGAAGCGCTTCAAGCAGCTCTTTTCCGGCCTCAGAGGGCAGGTCGTTCAAGTTACGGGCATGAACGGTTGAAATTAAGAGTAGATGAAGTTGGGCTTCGTCGTATCTCCATTGATTGTGAGTTAGTATCCAATGTTTACTTTCTGATAAAATTGGATTTTTGTGTTCCTTTCGAAGGTTTTCTGCGCAGAACGGGCACTCGCCCCGGTCTTGAATTCGTTGCATGACGGCGAGCTGTTCGGTTTTTCGCGCATTTTCCAAATTAACGAAAGAGTTTTTCTTTCTTTTAAAAATTTGGAAAACGTGTTCATGTTCATCC
Source organism: bacterium (assembly GCA_021786355.1). Lineage (GTDB taxonomy): Bacteria > Patescibacteriota > Minisyncoccia > UBA6257 > UBA9933 > JANLIR01. The sequence continues at coordinate 7,710 of JAJYNK010000022.1, read as the reverse complement.
TCGGCGCTTGCCTTGAAGTGTTGTTCTTCAACGATTTCCCATTCATTCATGTCGAAATCAGGGAAAAAAGCGTCACCGTCCGCGATATCCTTGTTAACGATTGTCAGATACATCCGATTTGCCATCGGAAGGGCCAGATTATAAATTTCAGCTCCGCCGATAATAAATACTTCTTTGCCAGTTGAAACAGCGATTGCTTCCTTGAAATTGTGGACGATTAAACATCCAGGAGATTGGTAATTGGGTTGGGTAGTGATAACGATTGTGGTTCTATTCGGGAGAGTTTTTCCCAGGCGTTGAATAATGCTTTCGTGGGTTTTGCGGCCAACAATTACACAGTGATTTTTTGTCAGTTGCGAAAATCTTTTCAGGTCGCTTTTTAAACGCCAGGGAAGTTCGTTATTTTTTCCAATGACTCCGTTTGTTGCCACCGCCGCTACTATGGAGATCATACGGGTGTCCATATGACCCTCCCGGGAAGTTGGGGATGATAGTCTTCAACCGTGAAGTGGTTCTGCCGGAATTTGAAAATGTCGGTTACCGACGGGTCTATTTTTACTGTCGGAAACCGCTCCGGTTTGGTTGAGAGAATTTCGTGAACGTCTTTTAATTGATTCACATAGATATGGGCGTCCGAGATAAAGTAAACCAGTTCGTAGGGTTCGTAATTCGTAATCTGCGCCAACATCATTAAAAGCGCGGCATATTGAATGAGATTGCAGACGAGCCCTACCGGAACATCAGCGCTTCTTTGTTCGTGTATCAATCGCATTCTGCGATTTTGAACATTAATGATTATATGAAACCATCCGTGGCAGGGGACAACGACAACCTTTTGTTGTTTTCCTTTTCCCCGGTATGTGTATTGGGGAATCCAGGGAGAAACAAAATGGGTGCGAAGATGGGGAAGTTCATTGATTTGTTCAATCAGATTGGTAATTTGATCAAACGATTTTCCTTCGAGTGTTGGGAAATTCCGCCACGCGGCGCCGTAAGAGCCTGGACCCAAGTCTCCAATTTCCAAACCTCTTTTGCCGCATTTCTCCGGCGTTACCCAACGTTTCCACCAGGTGCAACCGAAATTTTTCAGATTTTCTTGAGTGTGGGCTCCGTTGAGGAACGCAAAAAGTTCTCCAAGGGCCTGAAACATATTGGAGCGTTTGCCTGATTCTACATTTACGAGGTCGCGTTCGGTGATGATGGGAAATCCGTTTTCGAGCTTGAATCGCATCAGAAACCCGGGATAAAAGATTGCTTCCTCTTCTTGTTGCGGAAAAACCTTCTCTCCTTGGCTAATAATTCTTTTTAACAGACGTCTGTACTGTGAATCCGGATTGCGTTTTTTAAACGGCAAATACTTTACCATTGGTTTACCCTCCATTTCTCACAATATTTTGAATTGGGAATGTTCTACTAGTAATCATAAACTATATCGATATAATAGGAGTGTCAAGTTTAAAAAATTGTGCTATAATTATCAAAGTCGAATCCCGCACATAAAATTTATGTCTGGGATAAATAATTAAATTTTGTTATGTCAATTTTAACTATAGTTTTAATAATTTTAGCGGTTGTTGTTTTTTGGTTAATCGTAGTTTTTAACGGATTGGTCAGGTTAAGGTATAGAGTCAGAGAAGCGTGGTCGGATATAGATGTTCAGCTTAAGCGCCGGCATGATTTAATTCCCAATTTAGTTGAAACCGTTAAGGGTTATATGTCACATGAAAGGGGAGTGTTTGAAAAAGTCACCGAAGCGCGAGCCAGAGCAATGGGCGCGGCATCTAAAGATGAAAAATCAGGAGCGGAAAACGCTTTAAGCAACACTTTAAAAACTTTATTCGCGGTTTCGGAAAATTACCCGGAGTTAAAAGCTAACGCTAATTTTTTGGATTTGCAAAGAGAATTAGCAGATACGGAAAATAAAATTCAGGCAGCCAGAAGGTTTTATAACGGCAATGTGATGGATTACAATACCAAAACAGCTACTTTCCCGAATAATTTAATGGCCGGAGTTTTCGGTTTCGGCAAAGAAGATTTTTTTGGTTTGGAGAACGCGGCGGAAAAGGAACCGGTGCAGGTGAAATTTTAATTCAGTTTTTAATGGGATGAAAAAATCAGTTGCGAAAATTCTTCTTATCGTGGTGGCTATCGTGACTATTCTTGGAATGGTTCTGCCTTTATTTTTCCGCGGGTATTGAGTGATTACGAAAAGAAGAAAGGCTGGATTGTTTTTGCTCCTATGATAAAATTAATTGTCGATTTCACAAAATAAAAAATATGCCCCGTAGTGAAAAAACGATTGATTCCTTAATAATCGCACAAAACATTACTCGGCAAAATATAAATAGTTTATAACATTAACAAATTTAATTTAGATAAACGGAATAAATTAAATTTTATAAAATTTAATTTAACATCGTTTTTCTACTACAGGGTATGGACATTCAATACAATAATTCTTCAGGCTCTTTGGTCTCAAAAAAAGATTATTTTTTGGTTGCGATAATCGGTTTTGTTTCAGGGCTGTTAATTTTGCCGATTATAAAAAATATCAAGTTTAACTTAACGGCGATTCGAGGTGTGGCGATAGTGATTGTGCTGACTGTTTTGGCGATCGTTGCTTTATGGGTTGCAAAAATAATCAGCGGGAAAACTCCGATGATTTTGCAGATTGCAAAATTCGTTGCCACCGGAGTTTTAAATACTCTGCTTGATATCGGAGTTTTGAATCTGCTCATGTTTGTGTTCGCGGCGACTTCCGGATCTTCCTATTCGATTTTCAAAGGGGCTTCTTTTATTGTTGCCAACATAAATAGTTATTTTTGGAACAAGTATTGGACTTTTGGATCCGGCAAATCGGCGACTACCAAAGAATTCGGACAATTTTTTGCGGTCAGTTTTGTGGGTTTTCTTATCAATACCGGAATCGCGTCTTTAATCGTGAATTTTATGAGTCCGATTGGCGGAATTTCCGTGACTTTGTGGGCGAACGTTGGCGCGATAGTAGCGACACTAGCTTCGCTTGTTTGGAACTTTTTGGGCTATAAATTTATTGTTTTTAAAAAACCGCAGCCTATAGCGGTTTAGGGTTTGTTCGTTCTCTTTCGGTGCCCGATTTGTTATAATGTTTTGGGACAGCGTGCTGCGCACTCACTAGTAAAAACGGAGGTCACCACCGCTGTCCCACGAAAAAATAGCTCTTTGGCTGTTTTTTTGTATTTCCACCATCTTATTTTCAATGATTTTAGCTTTTCTTACCCACGCACCTATTTTACAAATAATGCTGTATCTACTTAATTATTTTTTAACATCGTTTTACTTTTTTATATTTTTTGTTTTCAGTAGAATAGGTGCGGGGTACTCGTTGTTGTAATTTTTCGACAAAAATTTGTCTCAAAAACAACAATGGCAGTTATCCACAATTGCATTTCAAACCATTTGTTCTAAAATATATATAGAAGCACGTAGCAGGATTTTTATTTTACGTGCGCTAAAATTTAGAAATAATTTGCGTGGTCGACAATTTATTTCTAAATCAAAATAATTTTCTGTTTGCGCAATTTTTAAACGCAAACGGATAAGTAAAATGGCAGCAAAAAAGAAAGCAGCGAAAAAAACTGCTAAAAAGAGAAAGAGAAGGTAAATTTCTATCCCGCCCCGAGCTAAATCGGGGCGGGTCTTTTATTATCAGGAAAAATCTGTATAATAATACAAACTCTGCGAACATATACGAACACCGCGAACCAAAGAATCTAACTAAGAATTTATTTGTGGTGTTCGCATAAATTCGTAAGTTGGCATTATCTAGCGTAAGCGTATGAAAATTATAATAAAAACGACCCAAATTGAATTAACGCCCGCCTTGAAAGAGTATACCGAAGAGAAAATAGGCTCCCTTGGCAAATTTCTCAAAAAATTTGACACAAAAGAAGAGGTTGAAATTTTTGTGGAAATCGGGAAGACCACAAAGCACCATAAAAGCGGAGAAATTTTTTACGCGGAAGCTACAATGGAATTACCCAAGAAAGTTTTAAGAGTTGAAAATAGCAACGCTGATTTGCGGGCGGCGATTGATTCGATTAAAGATGTTTTAAAACAAGGCATCCAAAAATATAAAGAAACGTTTATTGAAAAAACCAGAACGGTGGAATAAAAAGACACGCCCCTTTAGTGAAGCTTCGGCCGAAAACCGAAGTTCTAATACGGAACATGAAGAATTTTTTTAAAAGCTTTCTTGGAAAGCAGGATTTTTCTGCTCAGGTTAAAAAAATAAATTTATTGGAAGATAAATTTAAAGATTTATCGGATGATGAATTAAAAGAAAAAAGCCTTGAGTTGAAGAATCAAACAAAAGAAAAAAGCGATCTCGATGAAATTATCGAAGAAGCGTTCGCTTTGATCCGTGAATCAGCGAAAAGAAATTTACGCCAGAGGCATTTTGACGTCCAATTAATCGGCGGTTTGGTTTTGCATCAGGGCAAGATCGCAGAGATGGCGACCGGCGAAGGAAAAACTTTAGCCGCGACTTCTCCGATTTATTTAAACTCTCTTTTGGGAAAAGGAGCGCACGCTATAACCGTTAATGATTATTTGGCTAGACGTGACGCGGTGTGGATGGGTCAGATTTATTGGTCGCTGGGAATGACCGTGGGTTGTTTAACTCATGACCAGGCTTTTTTGTACGACCCCTTGTATAAGCCAAACAGTGAAGGGGAAAAAGACAAAGAACGCGATACTCTGGGCAGTTTTAAGGTAGTTTCTGATTTTCTTAGGCCGGCATCTCGCAAAGAAGCTTATTTGGCGGACATAACTTACGGCACAATTAATGAGTTTGGGTTTGATTATTTGCGCGATAATTTGGCTCATAGAAAGGAAGATCAGGTTCAGAGGGAGCATTATTTTGCCATTATTGACGAGGTGGACAGTATTTTAATAGACGAAGCGAGGACTCCGCTTATAATTTCCGCTCCAGATGTCGAGTCCAGCAGTTTTTACAAGGTTTTCGCAAAAGTAGCGGCCAATCTTTCAAAAGAAGAGGATTATAGCGTTGACGAGAAATTAAAGTCGGTACTGATAACCGAAAGCGGCATAAATAAAGTGGAACGGATGTTGAATATTAAAGATTTGTACGGACCGGAAAATGCCAGGCTAATTCACTATTTGGAAGAATCCCTTAAGGCAAAGGCGTTATTTCATAAAGACAAAAAGTATGTGGTTAAAAACGGCGAGGTTATAATCGTCGACGAGTTTACCGGCCGTTTGATGCCTGGCAGGCGTTACAGCGCCGGCCTTCACCAAGCAATCGAAGCAAAGGAAGGCGTAGAGGTAAAAGAAGAGTCCAGAACTTACGCGCAGATTACCATCCAAAATTATTTTAAACTGTACGAAAAAATCGCTGGCATGACCGGTACCGCGCAGACGTCTGCTGAAGAGTTTGATAAAGTTTATGGTTTGGAAGTTGTTTCTGTTCCGACAAATAAGCCGACAGCAAGAAAAGACAAAGAAGATTTAATATATAAAAATTTGGAAGCAAAATACAAAGCAATTATTAGCGATGTAAAAAAACGATATGAAGCTGGGCAGCCGGTTTTAATCGGAACGGGTTCCATACAAAATAATGAAATTGTTTCGGCGTTTTTGAGCCAAGCGAATATTCCGCACGAAGTTTTGAACGCAAAAAACCATGAACGCGAAGGAGAAATAATCGCGCAAGCCGGAAAATTAAAGGCCGTGACGGTGGCAACTAATATGGCGGGAAGGGGAGTGGACATAATTTTAGGAGGCAATCCTCCAAACCCCGAAACGGCTCAAATGGTTAAAGAAGCAGGAGGGCTTCACGTTATCGGCACCGAACGCCACGAAGCGCGAAGAATCGACAATCAGTTAAGAGGCAGAAGCGGCAGGCAAGGAGATTCGGGATCTTCTCAGTTTTTCCTTTCACTTGAAGATGATTTACTTAGAATTTTCGGAGGCGAAAGAGTGAAAAAATTAATGGAAACGTTTAATTTGCCCGAAGACGAGCCGATCGAATCGTCGATGATTTCAAAAGTTGTCAACGAAGCGCAAAAGAAAATTGAAGGGATGAATTTTGATTCCAGAAAACATCTACTTGATTATGACAATGTTTTAAACAAGCAAAGAGACGCGGTTTATAAAAAAAGGCAGGAAATAATGGAATCAGACTCCAAAGAAATTTTCAAAGAAATTTCTTTAAACAGCTGGGAGCGGATGAAAAATAATATTTCCGAGCGCGACCAATTGGAGAAAATTTTAATAGAAATCGGCATTATTGATTCGTCTGTCATTCCGAGCGAAGCGAGGAATCCTAAAGAAATTGATGCGCTAGTTGAAAATAAAATATCCGGTTTAATCACCGAAGAAAACCAGGAGGAAATAAAATTCCGGCTTTTGGGAACTCTAGATATGTTTTGGATGACGCATTTGGAAAATCTGGAAGCGCTTTTGGAATCGGTTGGAATACGGGCATACGGACAACACGACCCTTTGGTAGAATACCGACGAGAGGCGCATCAGCATTTTAAAAATCTTTTTGCTAATTTTGAAGACACTGTTTTCCAAAATATCTGGCGGATTTTGAAATCACCCGCTGGAAATATTCCACGGCAAAACACGCCCGTTAGAAATGTTTCGACTACTGATAAAAAAATCGGGCGTAACGACCCATGCTGGTGCGGAGCGAAATATGAAGACGGACGTCCGAAAAAATTTAAGCATTGCCACGGTAAATAAATTTCTTTTTTGTTAAAATAAAGCGAAGTCCGCCAAAGCTTTAACGTCGGCGGGCGGAAGCGGGGAAAAATATAAGAAGTAACACAGAAAATGATCTCGTTTATAAATAAACAAACCCACCCCCTTACGGGGGTGGGAAACGGGAGTTTTCCTCAAATGTCCTAATCCTTGCGAACGAGGATAAGGAAAACACACTCACTATGAATATAAATATATACCTATTTATTCATAAAGTCAACTTCTCAGTGAATTTTGACTGTGGATAATTCACTTTAGCCTAAAAATATCGTAAAATAATTAAAGCGATAAAATTCGCTTTTTTATGACTACTCTTATTAAAAATGTTGTTGTTTTAGACGGAACCGGCCAGACGCCCAGAAAGGCGGACGTTATTGTAAAACGCAATAAAATTGCGGCTATCGGTCATTTCCATCGGTATCAAAACGCCGAAATAATTGACGGCATGGGAGCGTATCTGGCGCCGGGATTTATCGACATCAACACTTCATCGGATTTGTTTTTAACTCTTTTTTCAAATCCGTCGCAGAAAGATTTTCTTTTACAAGGAATAACAACCATCATCGGCGGCCAGAACGGAATTTCATTGGCGCCGATTTTTTACGGGTCTTTGGAGTTAAACAAGCTTTTTATAGATGTTCATAAAATAAATATTAATTGGCACACGATAGGCGAATTACTCAATACACTAGACAGAAAAAAGTTTGGCGTTAATTTCGGTACTCTTGTGGGCCACGCGACTCTTCGAGAGTCGATTATTGGCGACAATTTTCGCGACTTAACCCAAAACGAGCTTAATGTCGCCAGAATGGTTTTAAAAAAATCTTTGGAAGAAGGAGCGTTCGGATTGTCGGTTAATTTAAATTTTCCGCTTACTTCTCTAACGCCACATAAGGAAATTAAATTTTTAGTTGAAGAAGTTGCCTCTCAAAAAGGAGTCGC
>JAJYNK010000016.1 GCA_021786355.1 bacterium | reverse complement strand
ATTCGTTCCGCTGACCATCACAACTCGTCGAAGCCCTCCGCTTCTTAAAATAATCACTCCATCCTTTATATCTTCAATATCTACGAATTGTTGGGTTGAAATTGTTTCTTTTTCCGCCATTTTTTTATTATAACCTTAATACTTAATACTTTCTACCGATTTTAATTATCTAAAATCAACTCTTCTGGCCGCTTCCTTTTCGCCGCTTGTTTTTCTAAAAAAACTTACGCGCTCTGCCGTTCTGGGTTTTGGAACGACCTTCTCGCGCTTAGGAAGAGGATTTTTTGTCGTCATCAAATCGTCCCATAATTTTTTTATCGCCGGGGCTGGGTTGAATAAGCTCCCCAAACTTTCCCGCTGGGCTAAAACTTTTTCAGTTGGAATTATTTTAGCGGGCGCATTTTTCAGCTGGGGAAGTTTCGGAATTTTTATCGTTACCTCTTCCGATTCCCGCTTCCATAAATAAAATCTCGGTTTCCATAGAAATCCGACACTCGCTAAAAAAATCTTTGAAATCGGCTGGCCGTTATACTTTGCAAACCCGAAAACTAAAGCTATTGCCACCAAAAGAGCCGTTATTAAAATCCAGAAAAAAAAATTAAAGACAAAATAGCTAAGCAAGCTTACCCCCCCCGCGAAAACCAAATAAAGAACTTGTTTTAAAGTCAAAGGCCCGGCTATTTTATCTTCTACTTCTATAAATTGGGGAACCTGAAATTGCATAATGGTAAAATAAAAATGAAAATATAAAAATTAAAAATTATTTTCTTCCTTTTAAGGTTAGGACACTTGAAGTAATTATATTAGAAATCTCTATTAATTCATTAAGTAAAGATTCGGCCTCCTTAGGATTTCCTTTGTGAAGATCGCGCAATAAAGTCAGCCAAACTTTGGACTCATTCGCCGATTTAAGAGCGTGATGAAAAAAATTAATGAAATCTTTTTTAGAGCTAGCGGCTTGAGCTTCTACGTAATTTGCTAAAACGCTAGTTCCACTTCGTAAAAGCTGTTTTCCCATTACCCCACAAACCGAATCCTTCGGAAGCTTATCTATATATTTTATTAAAGACAAAACAAATTGATATAAACGTTTTTTAAAATCATTTTTAAATTTTGCTTTGTCATTTTGCATTTTTATTTTTAAATTTTTAATTTCCGCTGTAGGTTATTCAACGATCTTTCTAAGATCAATAACGTCTTCTTCAACGGGAATGTCTTTCAATTGCAATTCATCCGGCGATTTTGATGCCGGCTTTTGTTCAAATCTTTGCTCGGTTTCAAATACTTGCTTTCTGACGTCTTCAGAAGATTTTTTCTCCGTCGCCGCTTTAATACTTGACTCAAATTCCGGCTCTGGAACTGAAAAACCGATTTTTGCGCCGTTATCAATCTTTATCGAGCTCTGCTCGACCAAAGGAATTGGTACTTTTTTCTCTTCGTTGATTGGAGATTTAGTTTCGGGTTTTATCGGAGCAGTAAAAATTTTTTTTGGTTCTTTTTCGGGAATTTCAGGAATGTTTTTTTCTCCCATTTTTACCACTTTGGGCTCAAACCCAACTTTAATTTCTTTGCTTTGGGTAAAAACCGGAGATTGAAAAGATTGTTCTTTTCCGAAAGAAGAAATCGGAGTATTTAAATCGCTATAGTGAACCACTCTGACATTTGGTTTTTCCATTTGTATCTTATTTTCCTTTTTCTTTTCCGCGTCAGCGCCAAAACTTATTTTTGCCGCTAAATCCGACGATTCTTTTCTTGCCGCGGGCTCTTGTCCGGAGGAAAAAGTAAACACTTCGGCCAAAGATTTTTTATCCGCTGAAACCGGTTTTAATTCAGTTTCCTTATGTAAAATCATCGGCGCTTCTTCTTCATCGAGCGGTTTTTCCAAAATCATCCCGCTAATTTTTGATTCGATTTTCCCGAAAACAGTCGGTTCTTCTTTTTCTCCGACGTTTACAGTCGGGGCCTCGGTCCTCTGCATCTGAGTAATTTCCGGTTTTTTCAACACTACCGCTTCTGGAAATATTTCTTTCGACTTTATCTCGATTATTTCGCTTGAAATCCCAACGGCTGGTTTTGTTTTCAAATCAACAATACCCTCCTTTGTTACGGGCTTTAATTCAATCTTAGGCGCTCCCCAAGACAATGCCGATTTTGGGACGACTAAAGGACTATAAACTTTTTTAATTTCATCCCTTAACGATAAAAAAATCTTTTTATCAATCTCTTGATAAATTGAATCCGCTAACTGTTTATTAATCTCCAAATTTTCGGCGATTTCTTTGCTAATGTCTTCAATCGCCACAAATCCGGACAAGACCAAAGCGGTTAATTGCTCGATAGTTAAAGTTTTTTCATCATCAAAATAATGCGATTGGCAAATATGCCGAATAGTCCCCATCACGCTTTCTGAATTAAGAGCGTTTTTTAAAATGCTCGGCAAATCATAAACGCGTTTTTGGAATTGTTGTTCGGTGATTAATGAATAATCCATTGTAATTAGACCCAGGTATTGGGCCCGTGATTAGTTATTCCTTGAGGATTTGGACAAGGACCTTTTGGTGCTTTTGCAGAAGCTTGAGGCCACGGATAATTACAAACTGAGCATCGCCAAGTTTTTTTAAATAATCCGCTTCCTTTTTTCATTCCGCTAACTATGGAGCTGTAAAGACTCGGCGCTGTATATGCCGCGGCGCCACCAACCACTCCGCCAAAATTAGTCGCCCTTCTTCCAAACCACTGGCTGATTTTCCCCCCTCCGCCCAATCGCGCACCCAAGTTTGAAGCCGCGGTCGATAAACCAGTCCTCCTAAGCACAGTGGCTCCGGTTTTCAAAGGCAACTTCTTACCCCAAGCTCCAACTCCTTTCATTAATCCTTCGGCTGCTCCAAACGCCGCTTTCGACCCGACTGTCCCCAATTTACTGGACAAAATCAATCCTCCCATCAAAAGACCCAGTGTCATCACCAATTGAGCAATATAGCCCACATCTATAGTAATAGGTTGATTGCTCAAATTCTGAGGTGCGTATTGAGAAAATATATTCTGATTCGCATCAGCATTAATCACGTAGATTGTTAGGTACAAAAAGAACAACACCAACGGCGCAAAAAGCAGCCAATTTAATAATTTTTTCCACCACCATTTCCACCATTGAACGGTCGAAGGAAATATCCACGCCAGCCAGATAACCGGCGAAAGAATCAAAAGGAAAGTCAGATAAATATACCTTACTATAAACGTTCCTGCCAAACCCAAAAGAGTAAGAGCAGCTAAAATAGTAAATAACGCGATAAATAAAAGAGTGGCTATTCCTTTTAGCGCCGTGCTAAATGGGTTGGCGCCGGAAGTGTCAGCGACAAAGGCCTTCGTCTCCGCATCGCTTTTAAAAATTATTCCCTGATCAGCGCTTACTCGGCTAGTATCAATATCCTCCGAACTTGACGCAACTGCTGTAGAACTTGTCGTAACCGTTGTAGAACTTGTTGTCTGCGGATTTTGTGACTGCATCTGCGCCTTAATCCGACTAAACTCCTTGCCCGAAAGCATAAATTGTGGGTTTATCACAGCGGCAAGTTTTGTCGAAAGGCCGGTTTGAGAAGTCCCTTGAATTTTCCCTATAAAAAAACTAGATAATCCGTCGGAAGCTTCTATAAAAAAACCGGCAATAGCCAAACTGAAATTAACAAGTAGCGCCGCTACTATTAATTTCCAAAGCGCTTTTTTCATCCCGTAATTTTGAAGCCCGATGATAGTGGCGAAAGCGATTACGATAATCGCCAGCACAAATCCCAGATTGGTAAAATTCAAAACAATACTCCAGCCTGTTTTGATAAACGGATTGTCCAAGAGATGCATATTCACCGTCAAAGCGAAATCCAAAAAAACTCCGCCGATATAGAAAACTACTTGAGCGATAAAACCTAAAACATAAGAAATCACGAGAACGATTCCGGATATTGCCGCGTTTGTAACGCCTCCTATAAGATCTCCCACTAGTCCGGCGTTAGCCCAAAGAGGTATCGCCGACAAAATTGAAGACAGCGCAAAAATTTTTTTAAATAACTTTTTTTTCATTTTAATTATCCGCTGAACTAGCAATACAAACTCTTAGCCGATTCTGCGCGTCCTGTAAATCGTTTCTAAATTTATTCATTTCACTATCAGCCGCTGTTCTATTATCACCGTCATATATTCGCCTCTGCATTTCTTCGGTATTATATTTTGCCATAAATTCATTTGCTTTTTGCAAAACACGCGTCAATGCTGCGGTTGTTTTAGCCGCGTTAATCTCCGCAATCAAAGCGTTCGCTTCATTAATTTTCGCGGTTAAATCGGTAATTTGATCCTTCAACAATCCAATATTCGATTGAAGAGTGGCAATCTGAGCATCTGACACCGGCGGTTGGCAATTTTTAGCATTTAAATCATTGAAAATTACCAATTCTTGATTCGCGTAATCAAACGCTTTTTTCTTGGCATTTAAAATATATTGCCACTCATTATTTATTTTTTTAACAGAACTCAATATCTCTTGCTGTTGTTGTTTTAGTTCTTCGGAACGTAACCCTTCTACTTCCGGCGGATAATAACTGCCGCCACCGCCACCGCTTGAAGAACCCTTTAACTTTGAGAGTCCTTCGGTAAAAAGCCGGTTAATGACTGCGTTAACAAGAGCCGACATCCAGGATTGAATATTTGCCGCCCATTCTATGTCCGAAGTCATGCCCTTTGCTACAACCGCGCCGACGGTGTCGCCGGGAGTAATAATTTCGTATTTTAGACACGGCGCTTGAGCCTCACATGCCGCTTGATCAGAAGATCCCTGACAAGCCTCCAGCGCCTCAGGGTCATATTCCACGCATTTTTTTTGCGATAAAAATCCGCCGCCTGAAACCGCTTCATTTACAGCCGCGGACACCTTCTTACTTGTCTCGGTTTGAATTTGATCCTGAATTAAAATCTGCTGGCCGAAATAATTATTTTGCGGCTGCCAAGCTTCGTTATAAGCGATCCACCCGCCTTTTTCAAAATTAGTGTAAAAATCGTTGATATTTTTAACCACATCGTCTAATGTGCAGGAAATCTGGTCTCCAAATCTTTTCACTGGCAACAAACCGACTTTTACCTGTAGACTAAACGGAGAGCAAAGCCGAGACGCGCCCACGTCTTTTATGACTTGATCAAAAGCAATATTACCGGCGTCTTTTAAAAATCCGTTCCAATCAGTGACAAATTTTGGCTTGCCGCCGCCCTGAACCCATTTAATAGTTTGATCCACAATATAATCAATTATTCTTTTCGCAAGAATATCTCTAGATACTTTACTCATTTTTTCGTATAAAAAATTATACGCTTCCTTCAAATAACCCCAAGCCTGTAGCGCATATTGAACAATCTGCATTGGTAAAAGCGCGAGAACCGCGTTTGCCTTTTTTTCAGTTTTCAAAAAAAGGCCGGGTAAAGCAAAAATCATTAAAAAGATCAAGAAGCCCAATATTGCTTTTGTGACGATTCTATTCATTATCAATAGTGCTGAAACTTATATTGTTATCCGTTTAAATCTTGCGCTTTTTGAGCGTATTCTTTTTTAATATCAAGCTCTTCTTTTGCTATATCCGGGACTGATTGAAAAAAAATCTGGGCTTTCACGGGATCGCTCTGTAAATTAGCAATGCCTCGATAAATGAGGCTGGCTTTTTTTAAAAAAAACAGATATTTCTTGTGCAAATTTTCATAATCGGACGGGGTGGCTATTTTAGAAATTTCGTTATAAATATTTTCGTAGGTATTTGCTATTTTCTCAACATCAGAAGCGTCACCTTTATCTACTATTTTCCCCAGAGCTAAATCAGGCCGGCCATACGGACCGCTTAAATTTTTAAAAATAATCTCACTGACTAGTTGTATATATTCTGATTTTTTTTCGTTAGAATTATCGCTGCTTACAATAACATCGCCTGCGGGAATAGAAACCGTAAAAATTTTGGAATAATCCAATTTTGACAAAACATCGTTAATCATTGTTTGGGTTTGGGGATTCTTAGGATCAATGGCTCCGTTAAAAGGACTTTTACCAGACTGATCCATGGTTTTCATTTTTTCAAAAATTAACTGGCCCACCATTTCAGTTAAATTTATATTGCTGTTCTGGGAGCTAACCATCATTTTATTACTTACTTCCGAATTGTCTTTGTTGTTCCCGGAAGAAATTTCATTTCCGTTTAATGCTACTTTTTCAACCCATTTTATAGGCAAGTACTTTGCAGTTTCAGCGCTTTGAAAAAGTCCGATATTATTACCGTTCTTTTCCTCGCCTCCCGAAAATAAAGAAACGGGATTTTTTATAATAAAATATGATAACGCCAGACCGGCGCCTAGAACCAAAGCTATTACTGCAAGTTTAAGTCGGCTCATTTATATATAATTTATTTAATTATAGGGCTTTCACGATACTAAAACAACGTGGATAAGTGCTTTATTTGCTCAAGAGACAAATTTTGTGGCCTACCTTGCGGATCTACACCCGCCGATTTCAATTTCTCGATTAAAGGTTGTCGGTTGTAGGCTCCGACGCTTCGGAGCCGACGTTCTATCGGCTTCCCGACTGAAACGTCGGGATTGGAGTCTCGACTCGTTGACGTCAGGATTGTCGGTAGTAAGTTATTTGCTATCGTTTTCCTTGGCTGCTTAAATAAAACTTTCACGAATTTGTAGTATTTCTCCGCATCTTTCGTTGTCGGTTGTAGGTTGTTGGCTGTCAGTTTAATTATCGCGCTATCCACTTTCGGCGCCGGCTTAAAATCTTTTTTAGAAATATAATCGATAATTTTCGACTCTGCCCAAAATTGCGTGACCGCCGCCAATAAATTCATTTGAGGTGTTTTGGCGCAAATTCTTTGCGCCACTTCCTTTTGAATGGTTAAAACAATGATTGTCGGTTTACTTTCCGATTCCGACAAAATTCTTAATAACCGCCCGGTAATATAGTAAGGAATGTTCCCAACAAGCTTATAGCTGTTAGCTTTTAGATTGTAGAGACTAATTAGATTCGGAAGAATTTTTAATGCATCTCCGTTTACGATTTCTATTTGAGATTTAAAATTTCTATCAGCTAAAAGCTGTAAGCTATCAGCTAATTTTTTGTCTTTTTCGATAGCGATGATTCTTAATTTATTTTTGATTTTTTCATTTTGATTTTTAATTTCGAGCGTTAGCTCGCCATGCCCCGCCCCGATTTCAATAACAACATCTCCTTTTTTTAATTCCAAAACCTCAACGATTTTTTTAATCTTGCTTTTATTTTTCAAAAAATGCTGACCCAATTTTTTTGACATGTTTTTAGATAAAAAAATAAACGCGAAAATTAGCTGTTTAATTTTAAAAAAGAACGGCGAAAATCCGAGTACAATTTGAAATAACGGTTCATCACAGGAGTCATCAATCTCTCTGCTGGAGAAAAATCATCGGACAACACAACTCCGCCGTCATCTGAATAATTTCCTCCGTCCGCAATATGGGACGCCAGCCACCGGCCGTTTTTAAGATTAATTAAATTGCTTTTTATTTCAGAAATATCTTGATGAAAATCGGAATTTATTCCGATTAAAACTACGTTTTGAGGATAATAAGAAAGCTCTCCCGTGGTGAAAATATACATATTAGAGAAAATCTCCCTAAAGGTCTTTAACATGCTTCGAAAAAAAAGAGATTCTTTTCCTTTGGTGGGCGAAACAAAATTAACAGCGTATATTCCGCCTTCCGACAATCTTGATTTTGTTAAAAAAGAGAATTCTTTCGTTGTAAGATGCCAGGGAAGCGAAATAAAAGAATTAAACGCGTCCTCAAAAATCAAATCATATTTTTCATTTTTTCCCTTAAGCGCGGCGCGGCCATCGCCGATTTCAGTGGTTATGCGAGAATTTTTTAAATCAAAAAATTTTTCGGCTACTTCCTTTACTTTTGGATCAATTTCAACGACCGTTACTTTCGAATCTTTATAATAATCGGCAAAAAATTTTGGCATTGAGTATGATCCTCCGCCAATCACAAAAATCTCCTTTAAAGAATTTTTAAATACGAAAAAAAGCGGATACATGTCGGTATAACCGCCTAAAAATTTTCCCTCGCTGCTTTCAATGCTATGAGCATCAAAATCTAAAAAAAGAATTCTCACGTCGTCCATTCCTAAAACCCCGTCAGCGACTTTAATAGAATAATAATTGCTTTCTTTTGAATAACGCGTGCTATTAGCTAAACTCACCGAACTAACGGATAAAAACAAAATAATCAAAATTACGATCGCGAACAATATAGAAATTGTCAGCTGTGTTTTAGATTTATAAAAAAATAAGGTAACACACATTAATAACAAGGCAACCCCCACAAGAGTTGCTTTGCTGCCCAGATGGCCGATAAAAATAAAGCCAGTCGCAAATGTTCCGGCGATACTGCCAAGCGACCAAAACGCCGACAACGTCCCGGCGCTAACCCCGAGACGCTCAAATGAATTTGTATAATTTTTTAAAATAACAGGAGAAAGCGCTCCTAAAAAAATTGACGGCAAGAAAAAAAATAAAAAAGACAACAATAAAATGGTGGTCGTGAGAGTCAAAGACCACGCCGTAAATATTTCGCCAAAAGGAATAATAAGCGGGACCGCAAAAACACCGACAGAAGCCAGCACAAACACCAACCAGTTTAAATTTTTATAAACATATTTATCCGCGAAAAGTCCGCCTAAATAATACCCCGCTGACAATCCAAAGAGCACAACCCCTATAACTGATGTCCATGTGTACAAAGACGATCCCACAAAAGGCGCAATAATGCGGCTGGCCGTAAGTTCAACCGTCATTAAAGAAAATCCCGCAACAAAAGACGAAATTAAAAAAAAGAATCTGCTTTTAGTCATTAATTTTAATGATAACATTTTTTAAAAAATCGGCGCTAGTCAATTTCAATATATCTCTCTTCATCGTCCAGTGGCTGGCCGCCGACAAATTCTACAAACTGCGGCGGGATCTCGTAAAGAAATCTTGACGGCAAGTTGTAAAAATTCAGATAAAGATTACTCTTCGCCCGCGTCATCGCCACATACATTAATCTTCGTTCCTCTTCTATTTCGTCGTCACTTGAATAAGACATTTGATGAGGCAATAACCCTTCATTACAGCCAACCACAAAAACTTCGTCAAACTCCGACCCTTTTGCCAAATGAATAGTCATTAAATTAACGTGGACATCCGCGGTTTGCGCCAAATCATTTTTATCCAGAGGCCCCAAAAGCGAAACTCTTTCTAAAAAATCTCCCAAATTGTTAAAATTAGCGGCGAAATTCATCAATTCTTCTATATTTTCCCGGCGCTCCTTAAAATTTAAATAACTTTTTTCTAAATACCCGAAGTAATCGGATGTTTTGACAATATAACCAATCACTTCAAGCGGAGAAGTATTTTCTGATCTTTGGGGCAGATTTTTCTTAAACTCCAAATATATTTTTTTATTGAAATTCTTTTCCAATCTTTCCAAACTGACGCTGTCCTTAGGATTCAATCCGTATCTTAATCCCGCAACAATGTCTTTTATTTCTTTTCTTTCATAAAATCTCAGCCCGCCAAAAATCCGGTATTTAATCTCATTTTCAATAAGCGCCTGCTCAATCGCCCGCGACTGGCTGTTTGTACGGTAAAGTATCCCCACGCTTTCCGGCTTGTTGTTGGAAAAATTCAATTTAGAATTTATAAGCGTCGCAACATATTGGGCTTCATAATCCGCATTATCGTGTTCAATTACTTTTACAAGTTCTCCGTCGCTGTTTTCTGTCCATAGGGTTTTTGGCCGCTGATATTTGTTATTCGCCACAACCGCCGATGCCGCTTTAATAATATTTCCGGTTGAGCGGTAATTTTGTTCAAGTAAAACCACTTTCGCGTCCGGCCAATCGCGGTCAAAATTCAAAAAATTCCTGAAATCGGAAAATCGGAATTTGTATATTGACTGCTGATCGTCGCCCACCACGCTGATATTATTATGATTTTGCGCCAGCAAACGGACAAAATGATATTGGGCCGTATTAATATCCTGATACTCGTCCACCAAAACATGTTTTATTTCTTTTTGGTATTTTTTTAAAACTTCTTCCTGCTCTTTAAATAACCGCACAACCTTTTCTATCAAATCGTCAAAATCAAAAGCGTTATTGTTTTTAAGAGCCAGTTCGTATTCGTTAAAAAGCGCTTTTATGGTCGTGTCGTAGCTGTCGGCTGATTCTCCGTTTAAATCAACAAGCTCGCTCTTTATCGCCGAAAATTTTCTTTGCATTTGAGGCGCGCTGTATTTTTTACTGTCAAGATTAAAATTTTTTATAATTCCTTTAATGACTCTTAACGAATCATCGCTGTCGTAAATGGTAAATCCGATTGTCCGACCAAAAAATCTTCCGTCTTTTCTCAAAATCCTCGCCCCCAGCGAATGAAACGTCCCAATGAACGGAGTTAATCGGTTGATTAGTTGATTAGTCGATTGGTTTTTTCTATTTTCCTTATTAACTAATTCACCAGTTAACAAATTAACCCTGCTGCGCATCTCATCCGCCGCCTTATTGGTAAAAGTAATAGCGATTACACTTTGCGGTTCTGCTCCGTTTTTAAGCAAATTTAATAACCGGCTTGTTAGTGTTTTGGTTTTACCGGATCCCGCTCCGGCAACTATCAACAGCGGCCCGCCTCCATATTCAACCGCCTCTTTTTGAGAAAAATTTAGTTTGTCCATATGAGTTTATTTCGTCATTCCGAGCTCACGCGAGGAATCTCATTGAATTTATTATTTACTTAATAAACGAATTTACCACAAAACAACCCTGATTTACAGGGTTGTTTTGAAGAAAGTCTTTTTTAAATTATTTTATAAATTTAAAGCTTGAAAGGAAACTATTAAAATCATTCTTACTTGTATTTATCCCTCCTGTAATAACATAAGCTCTAGAATTTTTAACCGTGTATGCGACTCCGCCCATAATCTTCCCTGAATAAAAAAAGGTAAAATCATTTCCGTTAATATTTTCTGTTTTCCAATAAGACAACACCTCCTTTTCAGAGGGATCAAAAGAAGTCCTGATAGTTTCGCGATCTGTTGTTGAAACTACCTCAACTCCACCAAACACATCGAAAACTTTATCTTTTTCCTTATAAAAAGAGACGTTGCTTAACAAATAATCAGATCGCTCAAACCATGGCCCACTAGAACTCGCAGCTCCTGATGTTTCGAAAACAGAAAGTGATTTAGGATACTTTATTAAATATCCAAATCTTTCATTTTTATAAATTTTCCAATCAGCAGTTTTATCTTGCGGCTTCGAAGTATTTTGCTGCGAAACATTATTCTGTATCGGCTGAACTTGTTTTATTTTGGCTTGATAATACCAAACCCCGCCGCCTATCGCCGCCAAAACCACAACTGCAGCAATTACTGCCGCTATTGCCGAAAACCCTCTAGTCCTGAGCAAAGTCGAAGAATTTGTTTTGTTCATAAAAACTCATTTTATATTTTATATATAGCGCTTTACGACTTTAATTATCTCCATTTTACCCCCCCCATAAGGAGGCCGTCAATGTTGATTGTCCACCAAATCAAATTCTTTAAAAAAGTTATTATATTATTTATATTATTCTTGAGTTGTATAGTATACTATACAACTCAAGAATAATAATAAAAGAAAAAACTACAGTAAATTAGAATACGCCTAGAAGTCAAAAGAGCTATTTTGGCATTTTGCGAGTTAACGCCTCGCTTATTACATCAGAGGCCTTTTCGGTATAAAACGATACTTTCTAAATCGCGGTTTTAAAGGATCGCGCCATTTGGTTTTGTCATTCTTTTTTGTTTCGGAATAAATTCTTTTTTTCCACACAGGTCTCCTAAAATTATCTCTTACAAATCTTATGGTGGCTCTCGTGAGATCTGCCCTTCTGCTGATTTCCGAATAAGAGATGTTGTCCTTTAATAACTCTTTAACCGCCAATCTTTTCTCCATTGTAATTATTTCGTCGTCAGTTAATATGGAGTTTAGAATTTTCTTTAAGTCTGCTTCGTTTTTGACTTTTTTAATATTGATCAAAAAATCTTCCCAAATTCGGTTTTTAAATTTTTCATCCCAATGTTTTTTACTGGTTCTGCCCATCTGTATAGTATACTATACAAGTATTGTTCTTGCCATCGATTTTAAGTCGTTTATCACAAATTATCAGTTTTCTCTTATTCGGTACTGAAACGCTTCGGCTAAATGGCCGGAATTTACTTGTTCCGATTCTTCCAAATCAGCGATGGTTCGAGCGGTTTTTAAAACTCGGTAATATCCCCTCGCGGAAATAAAAGATTTTTCTAAAATGTTTTTCAAAAAATTTTCCGCTTGTTCATCAAATGCGACGCTCTCATCAACTAATTTAGACGACATCTCCGAATTCAGCGAAATTCCCAACCCCAATCTTTTAAATCTATTTTTTTGAATCGCCCGCGTTTTGGTTATTTTATTTCTGATGGCGCGGCTGGAATTTTTTTCTTTGGGCTTTCGCAAATCCTCAACTTTCACTCTCGGGACTTCTATTTGAATATCGATTCTGTCCAAAAGCGGGCCGGATATTTTTTTCTGGTACCTGAAAACTTCGTGGGCGCTACAGCGGCAAACTTTTTCGTTGTCTCCAAAATATCCACACGGACAAGGATTCATCGCCGCTACCAGCGAAAACCTTGCCGGAAATTTCAAAACATTTTTAGCTCTTGAAATAAAAACGTAACCATCTTCGAGCGGCTGACGCAAAGATTCAAGAAGATCGCGGCGAAATTCCGGAATTTCGTCCAGAAATAAAACTCCTCGATGCGCCAAGCTGATTTCTCCCGGACGAGGATTGGCTCCTCCACCAACTATTGAAACCGGTGAAGCGCTGTGATGCGGCGATCTGAACGGCCGATTAATAACGGCAAAATTTTTATTTAAAAATCCGGCGGCGCTGTAAATTCTCGTTACTTCAATAACCTCGTCAACACATAAAGGCGGTAAAATGGAATTTAACGCTTGCGCCAGCATTGATTTGCCCGCCCCGGGAGAACCAACCATCAGCAAATTATGACCGCCCGCAGCCGCGATCATAAGCGCTCTTTTGGCGTTTTCCTGTCCTTTAATTTCCGAAATATCAACGCTTCCCTCAAATAAATCAAAATCCAAATTTGTTTTTTCTTGAAATTCAATTGGCCTTCTTTCTTCTAAAAAATCTATAAGCTCTGTGATATTTTCCACTCCAACAATATTCACGCCGTCAATTAACGCCGCTTCGTATGCGTTCACTTTCGGCAAAAAAACAAATTTAAAGCCCAAGTCTTTCGCCATTTGCGCTATGGAAAGCGCGCCGCTTATGGGTCGCAGTCCCCCTTCAAGCGAAAGTTCTCCGACAAAAATTTTGTCGCTCGCGTCAAAATCTTTTATCTGGTTGGTTGATAATAAATAACCAAGAGCTATCGCCAAATCGTATTGCGATCCGGTTTTTTTAATGTCGGCCGGCGCCAGATTTATCGTAATTCTTCTGTTTTCCTGGTTTGGCGGCTTGATATTGGAATTTTTCAAAGCCGCGTTTACTCTCTCTTTGGCTTCGTTTAACGCTTTATCCGCCAAGCCCACAATATTAAAAGAGTGGAGACCGACATTTATGTCCGTCTCCACTTCAATTAGCTTCGCCTCAATTCCTTCGAGTTCCGCCGAATAAATCTTTGAAAAATTATTCATCGCTTACACTCTGTCAACCAATAACGAATGTATTTCGAATTATTGATTTATTTCTTCTTTGCTTTTTTCTTGCAATCCTGACAAAGTTTTGATTCCGGGGCTATTTTTAAAAGCTTAGCGGAAATTTGCTTGCCGCATTTGGAACAAATTCCGTATTTTCCTTTTCTCATATTAACAAGAGACAAATCAATATCGGCTAGTCTTTCCTTTAAAGTATGGGCGGCACTTTGTTGATTAACAAATTCTTCTTCTTGGTCCGCCTCTTCTTCCAAAGCCGCTCTGTCTATGCCTCTGTCCGGCATTATATTCAATCTTTTTATCTGTCCCTTTATTGTGTCGCGCGTTTTCTCTAAAATTTTTTTAAAATAATTTAAAGTGCGGTATAGCATACTTTATTTTTTTTAAAATTATAAATTCATTACCTTATTTGAATATCAATGGACTTAAATAATAACCCAACACTCCAAAACCGGCCGCCAAAACCAAAATACTCAAAATAATCAATAAGGTTTTCCAAACCGGATTTTTTTCTGAATCTCCTGAATCAATTGCAACCTTAACGCTCTCTATATTTGACGGAGCCGGCTCAAAAGTTTTCGCAACCGGTTGATTAGATTTTTGGCTCTGAGGAAAAATAAAATTATCGGACGAAACGGCAAATTTCGATATTTCGCTTTTTTCTCCGTCTTGTCTTGAAATATTTTCTTTCTCCCCCTTTATCCCCGTTGTTTCACCGCCGGTTTCTTTTAGCGCCCGGATATCTCCCTCCATTGTTCTGATATCAACCTCTAGCGACGGACTGGAAATACCATCGCTTTGATTTTGATTTTTGTTTGTTTGTTCCATACTCTGTAGTATAAAAAAGATCTTAATTAAATTAAATTTTATTGAATTTAATTTATTTCGATTCTACACTATTTAAATTATTTTTAAATTATTTTGAAAACTCTAACTATTATGCCTTGGGGCATAATAGGCAATTATAACACTCTTGTAAAAACCGCGCAACGAAATAACCTAAATAACCTTTGAAATCGTGTTATAATTAACCAATGACGCTTCTTCTTATCGACGCCAACGCCCTTATACATCGCTGCTTTCATGCCTTGCCGCCTTTAACAAGTTCCCAAAACAAACCAGCCGGAGCTTTATACGGTTTGTCCGCGCTTCTTATAAAAATTTTGGACGAACAAAAACCGGACTTTGTGGCTGCTTTTTTTGACCGGCCAGAACCGACTTTCAGAAAAAAAATGTATGACGACTACAAAATCCACAGGCCAAAAGCTCCCGACGAACTTGTTTCTCAAATTATCGACGCTCATGAACTTTTTGAAAGCTTTGATATTTCGACTTTTGAAATTCCGGGATTTGAGGCTGACGACTTAATCGCCACAACCGCTAGAAAATTTCAAGAAGTTCCTGATTTAAAAATAATAATTTTAACCGGAGATCTCGACTCCCTTCAGATTGTTAAAGGCGACAAGGTAGTGGTGGAAACCTTGAAAAAAGGCATAAGCGAAACAATCATCTATGACGAAACAGCGGTTAAAGAACGTTTCGGCGTTTTACCCCAACAACTTCCCGACTATAAAGGCTTTGTTGGCGACCCGTCAGACAATATTCCGGGCGTACCGGGCATAGGCCCCAAAACAGCCGCTCCGATTATCCAAAAATTTTCCACTCTTGACAACTTTTTTAAAAACGCGGATATAAATGAAGAAAAATCGTACCAAAAAATCTTTAGCTTTAAAGATCAGGCTCTTTTATCAAGAAATCTCGCGATTTTTCATTTTGACGCCCCTCTTGAAATAAAAGATTTGTCAGAATTAAAATATGAACTTTCTGATAAAAAACCCGGAAAAACAACCGGAAAAAAACCGGAAAAAACAATAGCTTATTTTGAAAAAATGGGTTTTAAAAGCTTAATAAAAAGAATCTCCTCAAAGCCGGAGAAAAATCAATTAGAAGCTATTAAAACCTCAAACAAAAAAACACCTCCTTCCAGACAAGGGCATCTTTTAGAAGCCGATGCTTCGGCGGAAGCTATTCAAAAAATTGAAAAACCTCTGACTCCGATTTTACGGCAAATGGAAATGTGGGGCATTAAAGTCGATCGCGAAAAACTTAAAGAAATGGAGCTTGGCGTAAACGAAGAAATAAGTGAGTTGGTTAAAAAAATCTACAGGGAAACCGACGGTGAAATTTTCAACATCAACTCTCCACAGCAGCTCGCAAAAATTCTGCTTAAAAAATTCGGGATTAAACTCAAATCAACCAACGCCCAAAAACTTGAGGCCCTGAAAGAAAAACCGGAAATTATAAATTTGGTTTTAAAATACCGAGAACTTTTCAAACTCAAATCAACTTACATTGAACCCCTTGCAAAACTTATTAAAAACGACGGCCGAATACACACTACTTTTATCCAACTCGGCGCGGCAACCGGTCGGCTCGCCTCGGAAAATCCAAACCTGCAAAACGTTCCTGATATTGTGAGGCCGGCGTTTATCGCTGAAAAAAACTATAAATTCGCGGCGTTTGATTATTCTCAAATAGAACTCCGCATACTGGCAACTTTAACCGGCGATCCTAAAATGTTGGAATTTTTTAAAAAAGGAGAAGATATTCACACGATGACCGCCAGTCAAATTTTTAACGTTTCGCCGGACAATGTTGTTCCGCAAATGCGTAAAGTCGCCAAGACCCTTAATTTCGGAGTTATTTACGGAATGGGCGTTCGAAAATTCAGCCATGAAAGCGGCCTTTCCCAAAATGAGACGAAAAAATTCATAACCGAATATTTTAAAAATTTCTCCACTATTAAAAATTGGCATCAAGATATTATATCGCGAGCTAGAATTGACGGTTTTGTGGAAAATTTAAACGGACGCAAAAGAAATCTCCCGGGAATAAATTCTTTGAATCCTAAAGAGCGGACCGACTCCGAAAGAATGGTCATAAATTTTCCAATTCAAAGCTTAGCCGCTGACATCATCAAGTTGGCAATGGCAAAAACCAAAGAAAAATTGGAAGAAATGAAAGTTTGGGGAACAGACGTTAAAATGCTTTTATCAATCCACGACGAACTGATTTTTGAAATTAAAGACACGTCCGAACTCAACCCATTCGATATGCTCAGGGTTGATGCTGAACAAAATCACAACATCAACCCGTTAGATACGCGCGGGGTTGATGCTGAGCAAAGTCGAAGTATCAAAAAAATAACCGACGCCATTGAGAAAATTATGGAATCAGTCTACAAATTAAAAGTTCCGCTAAAAGTAAACATAAAAATCGGGGACAATTGGGGAGAACTGTAAATAGGAGATAGCGACTAGCCACTAGTGATTAGTGAGAAAACAACAGCAAAAGATTTATTTCTATTTATTTCTAATGACACAGTTAACTGCGCCATTAGAATACGTTCTTGCAAAATCTTCTTACGAGACCTAATTTTTTATTTTTGTGCTGTATAGTTGACTATACAACGGGTAAATTTTTCAACTACAGTCATCGCGGGTCGATAGTTGCGCGTAAAAAAACCCCGCCAGAGGCCTTTCGGCATAGCGAGGAAATTCAGTCAAGAAACTCCGGTTAAGGGTTGACGAATTTGTAACAAAGCCTTTCGGGAATATTTGAAACGAGCCTTTGGATTTCGAGCCCATTTGTTTCCGCGACGATCTCCGCCAACATGAAAAAGTCCATATGTTGGTTGATGAAATCGACGTATTTCTTGTCGTCACCATTGTTCCACCGGAGGCGGAAATCCTCGCTGGAAACCAGCCAAAGAACTTTGTTGTTTTTATCGAAATAAACCCTATCTCCCTCTTGAAGCCTGATCGGTTTCCCCTCGCGGTCGCGAATCGGCATGGCTTTTTCTCCTTTTCCGTGAAGTTGGCAACCCACATTCACCCTATTACCGGATATTCTTATCACAAAACTACTATTATAAATATAGTACACTTATAATGTTTTGTCAAGTTTTCATAATAAAAACCCCTCGCAAGGGATTTTTATTTTCTCTTAAACTAACCGCTAGTCGCTAACCACTATTTACAACGGCTTAATGACCACGCATCTGTCCTTTCCTTCTCCGGCGCTTTCGGTTTTTAAATCCGGCCTATCGGCTAATTCCGTATGCACCAACCGCCTTTCATAGCTGTTCATCGGCGGGAGCGAGATTTCTTCTTTGGTAGCAACGGATTTTCGAGCAGCTGCCCGCGCCAATTCCAAAATTAGCCCCTCCCTTTCTTTTAGATAATTATTTACGTCGATTATAATATCTTCCCAGTCCTGTTTTTTAGTTATAAGCCGCACTAGATAATTCATATCCGAAACAAAATACGGCAGCATATCTTTAAAAAACTTTGCGTCGCTTATTAAAACGCTCACTCTTCGGCTTTCCTCGTTTGCTTCCACGCTAAAATCATCGAAACCTATTTTTTCGATTATTTGGCTAATTGTTTCCTTTATTTGATTCGTTTGGCTGGTATTCATTTTTCTTTAATGATTTATTGATTATAACTTGTTGAATAACCGAAAAAAGCGTCGTTGTCAACCAGTAAAGCGCTATGGCCGAAGGCAATTTGTATAAAATCACAACCGTTAAAACCGGCATGAAATACAGCGTCATCGAAGACATTTGTTTCGCCAATCTTTCTTCTTTGGATAAATTTTGATTCGTTTGCGCGGGCATAGTTAGCTTTGCCTGAAGATATTGCGACAAAGCGGCAAGCAAAACCAAAACAAGACTGGGATTAGCCAAATTTACCAGATTTAAAAATTGGGGATTTAGATTTGGAATCGTTTTTATGCTTTTACTGAAAATTTGAAACAACGCGATTAAAATCGGAAGCTGGATTAAAATCAAAAGCGCGAATTGCGAAAAAGGATTTACTTTGTGCTCTTTATAAAGCCGCATCGTCTCAGCCGCCAATTTTTCTTTGTCGTTTTTATGTTTCTTTTTTATTTCATTGAGCTTCGGAGCGAGTCTCTGCATTATCGCCTGATCCTTGGCTCCTTTATGAAACACCGGATACAAAACAATCCTGACAATAACGGTTAAAATAATTATCGCCAAACCAAAATCATGGAGCGCGACGCTGTTATAAATATAAACGAGAAGATTAAAAAGCGGCTGGTAAAAAATTTTGTTGAATAATGAGATCATGGATAAGCTTAATCGTTTTTATACTCCAAATTCAAGTGCTTGTATGCGTCTTTGCTGGCAACTCTACCTGTCGCGGTTTTATGAAGCAATCCGGTTTTTATTAAAAATGGTTCGTAGACATCTTCAATAACTCCTTTTTCTTCTCCCAAAGCCGCCGCTAAAGTAGCCAATCCGGCCGGACCGCCTCTAAATTTTTTTATTATTATCTCCAAAAGCCGGCGATCATAGCTTTCTAAACCCAAATCGTCTATTTCCAAAAATTTCAGCGTCTCTTGAGCCAAGCTCTCGTCGATAATTTCTTTTTCGCTTACTTCCGCCAAGTCCCTTGCTCTTTTTAAAAGACGGTTGGCTATTCTCGGCGTAAAACGGGAGGCCTTGGAAAGTATTCCTCCTGCTCCTTTTGTAATTTTTATTCCTAAAATTTCCGCTGATCGGAAAATTATATTTTCAATGTCTTTATTGTCATAATAATCAATCCTAAACGTCGCGCCAAAGCGAGACCGTAAAGGAGACGACAAAAGATTGGGACGGGTCGTGGCCGCCACTAATGTAAAAGGCGGCAAATCCAGAGTCAGCGGCCGGCTAGCCGGACCTTTTCCAATCATTACGTAAATCTGCCGGCTTTCGAGAGCCGGGTACAAAACCTCTTCTATTGCTCGGTTTAATCGATGGATCTCGTCAATAAAAAGCACTTCGTTTTCCTCTATCGAAGAAAGGAGTGCTATAAGATCGCCCACCCTTTCCAAAACCGCGCCGGAAGTAATCCTAACGTCGGCTCCCATTTCTTTGGCGACCAGACACGCAAGCGTTGTTTTACCCAGTCCGGCCGGACCGCAAAACAAAAGATGATCTACCGCTTCTTTTCTTTTTTTAGCGGCGGTTAAAATAATCTTTAAATTATTTTTAAGTTTTTCTTGGCCGATAAAATTTTTCCAATCAACCGGCCTCAAAAGCGAATCGATTTGCCGGTCTTCTTTGAATTTCACGCTTGATAAATTTTTATTTTTTTGCGTTTTTAAATTTTTCATTGAATTATTACGGCCAAATTTTCCTATATTTTCGCTAATTTCCTATCTATTGACAATGATACAAATTATGTTATGATTAAACCAAACTCTCTGGTATTGCGGGTAATGGGAGTATTTTTTAGCTCGGAAGGATTGGTTCCGGCTGGTTCTCTCCTCGAAAATACTCTTAAACTTGCGCGCCGCGCAATTAAATCTCTCTCGCAGGGAGATGCCCGCAATACCAGGGAGTTTTGTTTTCTCCGAAAACACCCTGAGCTCATCGAGTCTGAGACTCTCAGAGTCGAATGACTAGTCGAAGGGCTTCTTTTTAATTTTACCACTCTATCGGCCCGGTAACCCCTTTTACTTCATCGAAAGTGGTTACGCCGCTTATTACTTTTAATATTCCGTCCTCTTGCATTGTTGTCATTCCTTTATCCGTGGCAAATTTATTAATCGCTGTTTCTCCCGCTTGTTTAGATATTAATTCCTCAACCTCTGAATCAACTTCCAAAAGCTCGTAAATCGCCACTCTTCCTTTATAACCCGTGCTCAAACAATTATCACAGCCCTTTGGCTCAAAAATTTTAATTTCCTTGTATTCGCTTTTATCAACTCTTTTAGGCAATTTATCCAAAAATTTTTCTATCTTATTTTTTAAATCTTTTTCCTCGCTTGAAGAAATTTTGCATTTGTCGCAAAGCCGCCGGACCAAACGCTGGGCGATTATTAATTTCAAAGCCGGACCAATACTTACGTTTTTCACCCCCAAATCCAAAAGTCGGGGAATGGCTCCGGCCGACCTATTGGCATGAATGGTTGAAAAAACCAAATGCCCGGTTAACGATGCCTGAATGCCGATTTCCGCAGTTTCTTTGTCTCTAATTTCTCCTACCAATATAACGTCCGGATCTTGGCGCATCAAAGACTTTAAACCGCTCGCAAAAGTGTATCCCGCTTCTTC
This sequence comes from bacterium, assembly GCA_021786355.1. Classification (GTDB taxonomy): domain Bacteria; phylum Patescibacteriota; class Minisyncoccia; order UBA6257; family UBA9933; genus JANLIR01. Next base: position 1,023 of record JAJYNK010000016.1, on the reverse strand, counting down.
GTCGACTTGCGTTTGCTCGATTCCGTCAAGATGGTATTCAATCGGATCTTCAATTGTTATTATTTTTATTTCCGGAGATTTTTTGGTTTTTAAAAATGTATATAAAGTGGTTGTTTTCCCTGATCCGGTCGGCCCGGTATTTAATATCAGACCATCCGGCCTTTCCAAATTCTTTTGGATTATTTCCAGATCATCGTCTCTAAATCCTAAATCTTTAAGGGTAAGGTTTATCGAGTCCGGATCCAATAACCGCATCACGATAACCTCTCCGAATTCCGAAGGCGCCAAAGCGACTCTCACTTCAACGTCTTTGCCCACCAATTGAATGGTAAATCGGCCGTCCTGCGGTTTGTCGGAAATATTTAATTTTAATCCGGAAAGGAGTTTTACTCTGGAAACTAAAAATTGGTAGAAATTGGATTTCAAAACAAAAACATCTCGAAGCAATCCGTCGATTCTAAACCGCAGTTTAATATTTTTTCCCGTTGGCTCGAAATGAACATCGGACGCCCTATTCAACAAAGCGCCGGCTAAAATAATTTCGAAAATAGGCGCGGCGTTGAAAGACTCGAATTCCTGTTTTTCTAAAACTTCTTTGAGCCCATCCAAGGTTGATAATTCTTTTTTTAATTTTGAAACATCTTCAACTTCAACCTTGCCGGTTATTTTTTCAGCTTCAACGGGCGCGTATTTATAAAAATTAAAAACATGTTCCAAGCCACTTGATGAAACGACGAACACCGAATATTGGTAGCCCTTTTTGGAAAGATCATCGAGAATTTTTTTTGCCTCTAAAGCGGCCGGATCAACGGAAACCACGGCGAGCTTGTTTCTCTTTTTTTCAATAACCGCCAACTTAGCTTTTCTGGCAGTTTTTTCATCTACCAAAGCCAGGGCTTCGACAACTACCGGCGTTTTCGACAAATCAACGTATTTTAAATTTAAATTTGCGGCTTTTCTTTGAGCATCTCTTTCTTCGGCTTCGCGCCTCATTTTAGTCAATTTGTCGGTTAAGTTGCCAAA
>JAJYNK010000005.1 GCA_021786355.1 bacterium | reverse complement strand
AGTAATTTTTTCTTTTTCTGGAATACCATAAAATAATCGATTATTACGAGCGATAAATCTTTTTTGAATTGGCCATAAGATTTATTTTCGTATTTTTTCTCGATTTTTTTCATCGGTAAACCGCTTAAGTTTTTGTAAATTCTGAGCAGGTTGGAAATAGCCGGTTTTGATTCGGACTGGTATTTTATTATCTTTCCGGAATCGGTTACGGCCTGTTTTATTTTTTCCGCTATAATTTGCGGCGAGTCGTCCAAAAACAAACATCCTTCGGGCATTGATTTGGACATTTTTTTATTCGGGTTATCCAAGCTCATTATTTTAGGAGTTTCGGTCAAAAGCGGCTTCGGCTCAATAAAGATCCCCCCAAACTTTTTATTGAATTTTCGCGCTAAAGTTCTTGTTAGCTCCAAATGCTGGAGCTGGTCTTCGCCAACCGGCACAAATTCGGCTCCGTAGAGCAAAATATCAGCCGCCATTAAAACCGGATAATCAAAAAGGCCGATATTGATGTTTTCTCGCTGGTGTTCTGATTTGTCTTTAAACTGAGTCATCCGTTTTAATTCTCCAAACGGCGTAACGGTATTTAAAATCCAGGCGGTTTCGCTGTGGGCCGGAATTTTCGACTGGATAAAAATTATAGATTTTTCGGCGCTTAATCCCGCTGAAAGATAATCAAGAACTAAATTCAAAACTTGGCCCGGTTTTTCTTTCGGGTCGTAGTTTTCGGTTATGGAATGAAGGTCGGCTACAAAAAAGTAGCATTTGTATCTGCCCGAATTTTGCAGGTCAACGAAATTTTTTAAAGCCCCTAAATAATTTCCTATGTGGAGTTTTCCTGTTGGCTGGATTCCCGATATTAGAATGGGCTTAGACATAAAATACAATTTTCAATTTCTAATTTTCAATTTTCATTGAATTTACAATTATTAAATGATCAATTGAAACATTGGAAATTCATTTTAAATTAAAAATTTTAAATTTTGGGTTAGACCTCAATAACTACCGGTAATACCATCGGCCGCCTTTTTGTTTTATTATACAAAAATTGGCCGATTTGATCACGTATTAATGACTTTAAATAATCCGATTCGATTGCTTGGTGTTTTGGCATTCTGGTAACAATACCTTTTATTTTATTTCTAAGTTCCTCTATCAGTTCTTTATTTTCATTGAGATAAATAAATCCGCGCGATATAATATCCGGATTTTTCAAAAACCTCCCGCTTTTTCTATCCAATGTGGCGATAATTACAACCATACCTTCTTGGGCTAAAAGTCGCCTGTCTCTCATAACTATTTCGCCAACATCGCCAACGCCCAGTCCGTCGACCATAACGTAAAAGGTCGGTATAACGTCCTCGGTTATTTTCGCGCCGGACTTTGAAAATTCTATTATTTGTCCGTTGTCGACAAGCAAAGTGTTTTGTTTCGGCACTCCCGCGCTTTGAGCGAGCTCGGCATTTGTGGTTCTCATAAAGTAATAGCCGTGTATGGGTATGAAAAATTTCGGTTTGACCAGTTCGATTACGGTTTTTAATTCTTCGCCGGTGGCATGGCCTGAAGCGTGAAGATCGACGATTTTGGAGTGATAAACTTTGGCTCCCTGCCGTGCCAGATTATCTTTTAGCGATTGGACAGAGCGTTCATTTCCGGCAATTACCGAAGAAGAAAATATAACCGTGTCGCCCTGTTTGACTTGCACGAAACGGTGTTCGCCCGTGATTATTTTCATCAAGCTGGCATTGGGTTCTCCTTGGGCGCCGGTCGAAAGTATCAATATTTTTTCATCGCGGTATTTATTTATTTCTTCTATCGGCACGATCATTCCCTTTTTAACTTTTATGTGCCCCAGATTTTGAGCTATTTGAACGTTAGTTTTAATCGACAGTCCCGAAAAGAAAACTTTGCGGTCGTGTTTTTCTGCGATTTTTATAATTTCTTCTATTCTGCTTAAAAGCGACGCGAACATTCCGACGATAATCCGCCCCTTTGATTTTTTGAAAATCTCGTCGATGTTTTTCTCAACGGTTTTTTCGGAAACCGAAAGTCCGGTTGATTCGGCGTTAGTGCTGTCTAAAAATAATCCTTGTATGTTTTGGCTGCCGGCCCATTTAAATTCATCGAGTCCCAAAGGCTGGCCGTTTTCGGTGTAATCGAATTTAAGATCGGTGGAAAAAACGAAATTGCCCGCCGGCGTTTTGAACAATACGCTTACGGTGTCGGGAATACTGTGAATAATGCCGAAAAATTCTCCCTCGAAAAATTCGGAAAATTTTATTTTATCGTGATTTTTAACTATTTCGAAATCAAGTTTGGGCGAATTGGGGAAATCATCCTGCCTTTTCATGATTATTCCTTTGGTAAGCGAGGTGGTATAAATTGTGGGATTTCCTAATTTTTCTATTATGTAAGGAATAGCGCCGATGTGGTCGTAGTGGGCGTGAGTAATAATTAACGCTTTGATTTTCTCTTTTCTTTTTTCGAGGTATTCGACATTGGGGATTATGTAATCTATGCCCGGCGTATCTTCTTCGGGGAATTGCAATCCCGCGTCGATAATAACGATTTCGTTTTTGTATTCAAAAAACGACATATTGCGGCCAACCTCTTCAAGTCCGCCCAAGGTGGCGAATTTCACCACGTCTTTTTTTATCTCCCCACCCTCTTTTTTATTGGGCATTTCGATAAAATCCTCCAGGTCGTCGACAATTTTGCGTTTCATTGGCTGAAACTTTTGTTTTATTATTCCGCGGCCGCCTTCCCGCCTATTTAACGGAGTTCTTGTTTCAGACGGCTTGTTTATTCTTTTTCTGATCATTTTATTTTATTACAACTTCGATTTTGTGATTAATTCTCGAAATTGACGATTAATTAATTTTTTTATTTTTATTCATGTGGGCGAGAGAGGATTTGAACCTCCACAACCTTACGGTTACATGGCCCTGAACCATGCGCGTCTGCCAATTCCGCCACTCGCCCAAATTTACAAAAGGTTCGGGGCCAACGCCGCGCGTCTGCCAATTCCGCCACCCGGGCGAAAATTTAATTCCTAAACAGGTTTTTAGGAGTTAAAAAATTTCTGTATTTCTCTGGATTTTTTAAAAAATCGAATTTTTCCGGATTTTTAATAAAAGATTGATATAAAGGCGTTTCGAAAATCTTTTTTGGTTTAATAATTTTAAAGCTGATAGGATTTTTATAATCCGGATTTTTTTCTATTAGGAACGGGGCTGATTTATGCGGATTTAACTGATTTATACGGACATTTTTCCTAATTTTTTTGTTGTCGGTTGTCGGTTGTGGGTCGTGAGTTACATAATAGGCGGCTCCGCGGTATTTTTTAAAAAAACTATAATCCGATTTAAAATTTGTCGCCTCGATATTGGCCAGTACCAGCGGCTCGTTTCCAATATTTATGCTGATGTGCCCGAATCCCGGCGGGATTATTATTTTTTCTCCCGCCCGCGCTTTTATTAAATAAATTTTAGATGATTTTCCGCCGTTTTTTATTTCCTGCAAAAGCAACAGGGTGTTTCCATAAATGACTTCGTAAATTTCAGGATAGGCAGTTTTGGTTTTTGGCTTTAGAGGATGGCGATGGCCGATTGTTTTAATAAATTCATTCCCGACTAAACCGGGGTTTATAACGGTAATATCGTATTGAAGCCCTCTTTTTTTGAAAGTCGCGGCATCCTTTTTGAGCTTGACGCCGCGATACATCAAATAAAGGTTTTTTATTTTCGATTCGGTGTTTTTGTCTTTGAAATATGTTTTTGCGGCGTCAAGCGTTCTTGTCTGAACCGGCAAAGAGGAGACGTTTTTGGATAATAACAACCTACCATCTTTTATTAATATTGGCAAGCCGCATGCTTTGTTTAAATTTATTATCATAAATTTAAACAGCTTTGCCAGACTGTTAATTGTTTGAATGATTCTATATACATATTTCTTTTCTAAAAGCTAACAGCTACAAGCTAAAAGCTTATTTAAATACTCTTTCTGTTTTAACGTACCAGTCTTTAATATTTTCAAACCGGCTGCTTGGCAAGGCCAGTATTTTTTCTTCGAATCCGTTTAAGGATTTACTTTGGATGTAAATATAAGGAGGCGAAAAAAGGAAAATAGCCGGCTGGTCATTTTTTATCAGCGACTGAGCTTGCAGCATT
>JAJYNK010000021.1 GCA_021786355.1 bacterium | reverse complement strand
TGAGCCGATAAATCAACCAGGTCCCAGTTATTAATATATTTTGTGTTTTTTAAATATAATTTGTAAATTTGCTCTTTGGTTTTTTTATCGCCTTTTCTAAATTTTTCAATCAGAATTAAAAGCGCGCATAACCGTTCTTCGTGGATTTTCGAATGGAGCAATTCTTTCGCCTTATTTAAATTAATCAAGTCAAAATATTTTTTTGAGATGTTTCTGATATCCGGAACAACAACCCCGATAAAAATGTCCCCTTCTCCGTATTCGCCTTTTCCGGTTTTAAAAAAACGAGCCAAAATTTTGGCTTTTTGAGGACTGGCGAATCCTTTTAATTCCGCTTTAAGATTTTTTAGCATTCGGCAATGATGTTATTTTAAACTATCCTAACTTGTCCGCGTAAAACGGACATAAATACCCGCTGGAACGCTCCGATCTGAACCAGCCTCTTGAATAAGCAATTCTCCATATTCGCCTTTTTTCTCGCCGAAAGAACTTTCCACTGCCTGCAAAAACGATTGCGGCGAATAGCCGGCTGCGTATCCGTTTAACAAAAAGAAAGAGCCGGGCTTGGAAGATAAAATGCTTTTTATCGCGGTCAAAAGTCGCGGGATCGATTCTTCAATTTTCCACACCTCGCCCTTTGGACCGCGGCCAAACGCCGGCGGGTCTAAAATTATTCCGTCATAAATCGCGCCCCGGCGCGCTTCCCTTTCGGTGAATTTTAAAGCGTCTTCCAATATGTATCTGATATTTCCTTCTGAAATTCCTGAAAGTCTGGCGTTTTCCTTTGCCCACGCGTTGCTTTGTTTTGAAGCGTCTACATGCGTTACTTGTGCCTCGCTCTTTGCCGCCGCTATACTTGCAATGCCGGTATAACCAAAAAGGTTCAATACTTTCGGCTGTTTAAGAGCGGCCACGCGTTCTCTAAGCCACTGCCAATTTACAGTCTGCTCCGGAAAAACTCCGGTATGTTTAAAAGACGTTAACCGCACAGTAAAACGAATATCTTCCCAAGAAATTTCCCATGACTGGGGAATATTTTTTTTCTGCCACGCGCCCTTGCCTTCAATCCAACTGAATTCCGCATTCGCCCGTTTCCAATCTTTAGGCCGCGCCGGCTTCCAAATAGCCTGCGTTTCCGGACGAATAACAATATAAGATCCGTACCGTTCCAGTTTTCGGTTATCTCCGGAATCAATCAGCTCGTAATCCTGCCATGGCTGGCTGGTTAAATTAATATTATTCATATTTTTTTATTTTAGCGCTTTCGCATGCTTTGCGCTCCACTGATAAAGCACCACCGCCGCTGAAACCGAAGCGTTTAAAGATTCGCATTGCGGACTCATCGGAATGCGAAGCGACACGTCGCAACGTTCCATTGTTTTCTGCCGTATACCTTTGCCTTCATTGCCGACTATAAACAACGCCGGCTCGTCAAAAGTTTCCGTTGAAACGTCTTTTTCCCCCTGCATCGTTAACGCGTAAGTTTTAAAACCAATATCTTTCAATTTATCAACGGTAAAATTTACGTTACCAATCGAAATTATCGGCACGCGAAAAACCATACCAGCCGAAGTTTTTACCACCGCGCCGGTAATAGGAGCCTGATTATGAAAAGGCATTAAAATACCGGAAGCTCCAAACGCCGCCGCGCTGCGAATAATAGCGCCGACATTGTGCGGGTCGGTCAGTTCGTCCAAAAGAACAAGCATGGTATCTGCCGTCGGCTTAAGCTTGGCCGTAAAATCGTCAAAATTTACCAAAAGCAGGGCCGGATCCAATACGGCAATAACGCCCTGATGCGCTGTTTCATGCCCGACCATTCTGTCAGCTTCATTGCCTTTCATCGCCGTAACCGGCACCGTATGTTTTTTTAAAAGTTCGCGCAATTTCGAATCGTTTATATCAAAAGAAAGAAAAACTTTTTTTACTGCCCACGGCGTATTAATCAGCGCCTCCTCCAACGCGTGTTTTCCGTATATATAAATTTTTTCCCTTTCTTTTCTCATTGATTTTTTTATTTAAAATTTTACTTTTCCAAAAAATACCATGCCGAGGCGCTTTGCGCCGAGGCAATTTCTTTCAATTTCGCTGAATGTAAAACTTGGCGGAGAGGGCGAGATTCGAACTCATGATGCCTTTTACGGCATACGCGCTTTCTCCCGAAATATAATTTCCACAAGGCGGAGGCGAGAGGATTCGAACCTCTGATGCCGATTAAGGCATATCCGCTTTCCAAGCGGACGCACTAGACCACTATGCGACGCCTCCGCCTTAAGGAAATTCGATATTTCGGGATTGCGTTTTGTATCCTCGCTTCGCTTCGGACAAAACGGGAACAAGCCGAGCGCACTAGCTTGCCCCGTACAAACGCGTAGCTTTTGTGCGGAGGCCACCCGCCGCCTCTGGCGGGGCCCCGCTGTAAGCGGTGGTATGCGACCCTTCCATGTTTTTATAAACTTATTACTACTTACTTGATACTTTACCCAAATACTTCCCTATTTTCAACACTAAGTAATTCTATTATAATAATATCAATGAGCACTATTTTAGAACTCGCGATTGTTATTTTAATCGCCGCGGTTTTGGGAATTATCGCAAAACTCTTAAAACAACCGGTGGTTATCGCCTATTTCTTTACCGGCATAATAATCGCTTCTTTCAGTTTTTTCCATTTTGAAAACCGAGAAATTTTCCAGACGTTTTCCGATTTGGGAATAATGTTTTTGCTTTTTTTGGTCGGGCTTGAGATGAATTTTCCCTCCATAAAATCAATAGGCAAAACGGCGATAATTGTCGGGCTTGGCCAGCTTATTTTTACTTTCGCCGCGGGATTTGGAATTTCTTATTTGCTTAATTTTAATAGTCTTCAAAGCGCGTATATTGCAATCGCCCTAACTCTTTCAAGCACCATTATCGTTGTAAAGCTTTTATCCGAAAAAAGAGATTTGAATAGTTTATACGGAAGAATAAGTATCGGCTTTCTTTTGGTCCAAGATTTTGTGGCAATTTTAATACTGGTGTTTTTGAGCGGATTTCAAAACCACGGGGATTTGGTTTTTAAAAATATCATCTTCGCTTTAATAAAAGGCGCTGTTTTATTTTATGCCTTTCTTTATCTTGGCCGAAAAATCGTTCCGCTTGTTTTTGACAAAATCGCTAAGTCCCAAGAACTTTTGTTTTTATCCACGCTTGCCTGGGCATTTCTTTTGGCGGCAATTGCCAGTCTTCCGCAAATCGGATTCCCCATAGAAATAGGCGGATTTTTAGCAGGACTAGCTCTTGCGAATTCTTACGAGCATTTTCAAATATCGGGACGGATAAAACCGCTTAGAGATTTTTTCATTTTGATATTCTTCGTTATTTTGGGTTCGTCTTTGGCGTTTTCCGATTTTTCACAAATCACTTTTCCGATTTTAATTTTTTCCCTGTTTGTTTTAATCGGAAATCCGCTGATAGTTTTAGCGATAATGGGGATTATGGGCTACAGAAAAAGAACGAGTTTTTTAACCGGTGTTACAACCGCCCAGATTTCGGAGTTCAGCTTGATACTTGCCGCAGTCGGATTAAAACTCGGGCACTTAACCACCCAGGTAGTAACTCTTATAACCGCGGTCGGAATTATAACGATAATCGGCTCGACTTATCTTATTATTTACGCTGACGGAATTTTCAGAAAAACTTCAAAAATATTTTCGTTTTTTGAACGTAAAAACCTGAAAGAAAAATACTTCGACGACGGCGGATTTAGAAAGCCAATTATTTTAATAGGCTTTCATAGAATAGGCCGGAGTATTGCCTTTAACCTTCCCAAAGAAAATCTTTTAATTGTTGATTTCGACCCGGAGGCTATCGATATACTGAAAAAATACGGCTACGAATATCTTTTTGGAGACATAAGCGATCCGGAAATTTTTGAACGGTCTAACATTAAAGACGCCGAGCTGATTATTTCCACCGATCCGGATTTTACCGATAATTTAAACCTTTTGAAAGAAATCAATTTATTAAAAGAGACTGGTAAAAAAATAAAAATTGTTTTAAGAGCCGAGGATGAAAACGAAGTAGAAGCGCTTTACAAAAAAGGCGCGGATTACGTAATTTTCCCCCATCTTACCTCCGGCCAATATTTGGGAAAATCAATCGCTTTTGACACGCAAATGCAAATGACGGAACACTTGAGAAATTCCGATTTGGAAACAATGCGAAAGCTCAAAAAATTTAATAGTTATTGATTCTTGTATTTATAATAAACGCGGTTCTCCACTCTAAAATCGGCGTATTGGATTTTATCCCATCGTTTATCTTTTTTTAAAGTTTTTATGGCGGCAATCGAAAAATCAGGACTGAATCTCAAGCTAAAAAACGAGGCCGGAAACAACACAGGCTTAATAACCACCTCTTCGGATTTAATGTCGCTT
>JAJYNK010000029.1 GCA_021786355.1 bacterium | reverse complement strand
GAAAGATTTTCAGAAAAATCCAGGGAATTGTCGCTTGATTATTCGCAAGGGGAAATTGCGAAAAAATTAGAGAACGAATATAATCAGTTGATATTAAAATGAAAATTTGCTTTTATCTGGAGTTTTATCATTTTTTGGGAGGTGTCTTATTTAAAAAAATAGGAACCGGGCTTCTTTATTCATATAAAAATCAAAAAGTAATACTTAATTCTTTAGGAATTCCGTTTACTGAAAAATGGGATGATAGTTGCGATATTCTTCAAATTAATACGCCCTGGTTGAAATCTCTTTATCTTATAAAAAAAGCAAAGCGGCAAGGTAAGCCGGTTATTATTTGGTCTCACGTCACCGCCGAAGATATTAAAGGAGTGTTTAGATTTAGTTTCATTCTTTCTCCGGTTGCCAAAAAATATTTGACTTACGCTTATGGTCTGGCGGATTTAATTTTTTCTCCAAGCGAATACACGAAATCCCTGCTTATTGCCTATGGTATTCCTACTGGAAAAATAATCGTTATATCCAACGGTGTGGATTTAAAAAAAGTTTATCAAGACACCGGCAAAAGAGAGCCTTATCGCAAAGAATATAATCTGAAATTTCCGGCTATCGGCACGGTAGGACTTGCCATTCCCAGAAAAGGAATAGACACTTTTTTAAATCTAGCGCGAAAATTTTCCGATAAACAATTTATTTGGTACGGTAAAATTTACAGTCCTATTTTCGTTAAGGCCTTGCCGAAGAAATTGCCGGAAAATGTTAGATTTACCGGGTATGTTGAAGACCAAAACGCAGCCTTTAATTCATTGGATATTTTTATTTTCCCGTCTTTTGAGGAAAATGAGGGCATGGCTATTCTTGAGGCCGCTTCTGTTGAACTGCCGATTTTGGTAAGAGATATTCCTGTTTATAACGGATGGCTTATTCACGGAGTAAATTGTTTGAAGGCTAAAAACGAAAAGGAGTTCGAAGATTATTTAAACCAACTGACAAATGACGAAAATTTAAGGAAAAAATTGGGAGAAAATGCGAAAATTTTAGCGCAAGAAAAAAGCACGGAGGTTTTAAAAGTAAAAACTCTGTCTATTTATAAAAAACTTTTAGAAAAGGCAAAGTAATTTATAATATGATAGAATCAAAAGACAATAAATACCAAAGATATGAGCAATTTATATAATCGTCATAAAGCTTTCTGGTCTGACAAGCGGTTGATTGCGGAGGTGGTAATAGGCATTGTTTTGCTTTTTTTAAGCATGTACGCGACTTATTGGGCGAATGTTTATGCTGTCAGGCGCGCAAGTAGTTCGGTTACCGATATATTGCTTGATAATATTCCGGTGGTGGATGTTGACTTTCTTTATTCTACCGGAGCGGCGATCTTTATGATTATTGTGGCTATCGTGGCTTTTCAGGACCCGAGGCGCTTATCTTTTTTATTAAAAAGCACGGCGCTTTTTTTCTTATTCCGTTCGGCGTTTATGATGCTTACTCATATAGGCCCGCCTCAGGATATGTTGATTAGTAACAGCAGCGATTTTTTCCACAAATTAAGCTCTGGGGACGATTTATTTTTTTCTGCTCATACGGGATATCCGTTTCTTGTCGCTCTCATTTTTTGGAATCACAATCGGTTGAAGGATTTATTTTTTACGCTTTCGATAATCGGGGCGGTTATCGTCATACTCGGACATTACCATTATTCGATAGACGTTTTTTCGGCGTTTTTTATAACTTTCGGCATTTTTCAAATTTCCAAGAAATTTTTTGAAAAAGATTACAAAATGCTCGTGGCAACCTAAGGTTTATAATGCCGATTCCGGGGCGTTTTTTGAAACAATCGTTCCGTCCAAATCAAAAGAGATGTGTTTGTAAGGGGAGAGCATAATGCAGATATAATTTTTAAACTAAAATAAAATTACTTTTATTTTAGCGGGAAACAAACCCTTTTCTGGTTAAGAAAACATTAAGATTAAATTTTTTAAAAATATCATTAAGATCGCAACAAAATTTTTTAAAAACCTCGCCCGTTAAATTATCCGCGAAAAAAGAAAGCAGTTTCAAAACAACTTTTTCTTTTTCGTGAAGAAAAATATTACGGAAATCATTCTTAGACGCTTCTGAACAACACCATGCTAAAGCTCTTATTCCGCCGTAGATAATAGACATCCCTTCTATACAGTGAGGAAGTTTCCCTTTATGGTTTAGTAAATTTTTACCGTATCCGTTTTTCTTATATATTTTATTCAATTTATGAATAGTTTCAAAAATAAACCACGGCTCTTTAAAATGGCCGTTATTTTCCAAATAAGACCAAATTTTTTCTTTATCCTCTAATGTTAAATTGTCCCATAATAACTCAGTTTTCTTTTCCATGATATTTGATTCAAAATTTATTGGTTTTTTTATCTTTTAATATTTTAGCAAGCTTAGTGTTTTTTAGCCATGATGTCATTCAAGACTTTCTCTACTTTTTTTATGCTTTCGGGGTCGTGTATGGAAATGGCAATTGCGCGAGAATCTATTTTTTTGAGCGTCGCTAATTTTTTAGCAAGCTCTTTTGGCGTTACGAGGTCGCTTTTTGTGAGAAAAAGGCGTTCCAGTTTTTTTAGAAGTTTTTTATTGTATAAGCCCAATTCTTTGCGGATGGTTTTGTAATCTTTCAAAGGAGCAGGAGATTCCGCTGAAATAAAATGAAAAAGAATATTTGTCCGTTCAATATGGCGAAGAAATTTAATGCCTAATCCTTTGCCGCTTGACGACCCTTCTATAAGTCCGGGGATGTCCGCGAGGATAAGTTCGTAATACGCGCCTAAGTTTGGTTCAAGCGTGGTAAAGGGATAATTTGCCACTTTGCTTTTGGCGTTTGTAAGTTCATTAAGCAAGCTTGATTTTCCGACATTTGGAAGTCCCACAAAACCGACATCTGCGATAAATTTAAGTTCAAATCTGAATTTGAAACTTTCTCCCGAGGTGCCTGCTTGCGCGTATTTCGGCGAGGTGTTGCGAGGAGAACGAAAATGAAAATTACCTTTTCCGCCGATTCCGCCTTTTGCAAGAAGAATCCGCTCTCCTATTTTTTCAACATTAATTTCATCGCCGCTTGTAAGGTTGTGAGCTACGGTTCCGACAGGTAGTTTTAGAACAAGGTCTTTTCCGTCAATGCCGTCACGGAATTGGCCGCGGCCGTCCTGGCCGTTATCGGCGGAAAACTCTTTTTTAAAACGAAACTGCTGGAGCGCACCCAAATCAGAAACTCCTTCTCCGTAAACGCTTCCGCCTTTGCCTCCTGATCCTCCGGCAGGCCCTAAGCTCATCATGTTCGTATTAAACGCTGACGCGCCTTTTCCGCCATGGCCGGCGTTTATTTTTATTTCAACATCATCAATAAGCATTAGTTTTTTGATTAGATTAAGATTGAAACTTAAACTTTACAAATTGGTTTACACTGAACGAGTGAAACGAGTCGAAGTGCTAGTCGTCTGGGACGCTTTGTCTGTCTGTAGCCCTTGGCGAAGGTGGGATGTTGGAACTTTTCTAAGATTAGGAGGTAATTGAGTTCTAACAGATAAGGAAATAAAATGAATATTTTTTTAATACGGTTGACTACAATCATATTTACCATTTGTTATGGTGCCGAGAAAATAACTATTTCTTCCAATATCCCTTGCGCAAAGTTGATTTATTGATTCAGTACTCACGCAGTAATTTCTTTGGGTATTCCAATTATAATCATATGAACAATCACATACATTTTTTCCATTTTCAGTAGTTGAATAACTCCCCGTGCCATAAAAGGTGACGCACTGCTGATTTAGCATACTTTGAGAAAAACAAGCAGTTCTTTCATTGTTCCAAAAATATCCGGCGTTACAGTCACAAATATTAGTTTTACCATCTGTGCCGTACTTTAGAAAACTAGTGTTTGGATACTTTGCTGAACAATTTTCATCTCGCGATGCGATAAAATTTATACATTGTTTTGAAATAGCACCGTACGCATAGCCATTTACACAGCCGCAGGTATTGTCGAGACTATTATACGTTCCAAATATACCATTTCTATCTTTGCAAATCTGATCATTCGTTTTTGGTTTTAGAATACAATCTGTTTGCTCCTTATTCCATTCATATCCACTCATACAATCGCAAATCGGTGACCCCGATGTATTATTAGCACCCGACCAAACACTATTTTCGCCATAACTATTTTGGCATATTTGGCTTTTGGTTTTTTCTATAATTTTAATAGAATCTCCTTTGGTTGACATAGGTTGTTCAGTAGTTAAGCTCTTTATAAGCGTGGTGTCTACTTGAGTATTTATTAAAGTATCATTATTTTTGGTATTATTTTCTCCAGAAAAAATTCCTATTAAAACTAAGATAAGCACCAAAATCCCAAACGATTCTTTTGTGGTTAATTTTCTTTTTAAATTAGGTGATTTAACTTCATTTTTAGTTGTTTGACTACTAGTGTACGTCCTATCATATTCTGCTTTGCTCTTATCATTAGATAAGACGCGATATGCTTCATTAATTTCTTTAAATCTTTGATCTTTGCCATTGTTTTTATCGGGGTGATACTGGTGAGCAAGTATATAATAAGCTCTTTTTATATCTTCTTTTGAGGCATCGCGAGAAATTCCTAGAATATCGTAATAATCTTTTATCATATTTTATAATTAATTGAGTTGTTTTAGATCGGAA
>JAJYNK010000023.1 GCA_021786355.1 bacterium | reverse complement strand
TTTCAGCGGGATTAAGCGCCGAAAAATCTATAATTTTTATCCAGTCGAAAATTCCGGCCCACAGCGAAACCGCCTGGATTTTAAATACCGTTACGCCGTTCGGAGAATTAAAACGGATGACTCAGTTTAAAGACAAATCAGAACACCAGCGAGAAAACATCAATATCGGCCTTTTTGATTATCCTGTTTTAATGGCCGCCGATATTTTGCTTTATGGGGCAGAATTTGTGCCGGTTGGCGAAGACCAACTCCAGCATTTGGAGCTAACAAGAACTTTAGCGCGAAAATTCAATAAAAAGTTTGGGGGGGTTTTTATTGAGCCAAAGCCGCTTTTAACCGAAACTCCGAAAATAATGAGTTTGGATAACCCGAATAAAAAAATGTCCAAATCAATGCCCGAAGGATGTTTGTTTTTAGACGACTCGCCGGAAATTATAATGGAAAAAATAAAGCGGGCCGTAACCGATTCCGGAAAAGAAATAAAATACCAGCCCGAATCAAAACCGGCTATTTCCAATCTACTCAGGATTTACAAAAACTTAAGTGGCTTGCCGATGAAAAAAATCGAGAAAAAATACGAAAATAAATCTTATGGCCAATTCAAAAAAGATTTATCGCTCGTAATAATCGATTATTTTATGGTATTCCAGAAAAAGAAAAAACTACTTTCCAAAAATATCAAAAAAATAGAAAAGTTGATGGCAGCTGGAAACAAAAAAGCTGAAATCGTGGCAAACAAAAAAATGGAGGAGGTAAAAAAAGCAACCGGTCTTATATAAAAAATCCGCCCAATAATTAAAGGTGGATTTTTTTTATTCTTCTTTCGTGTCTTTCTTCTCCCGAAAACGGCGTTTCAAGCCAAACCTTTGTTATTTCTTTTATCTCTTGCTCCGAAAGAGAGTTCCCCGATAACGATAACACGTTAGCGTCATTATCTTTTCTCGACAATATCGCCTCTTCAATTTTATCCGCTTGGACGGCGCGAACGTTTTCAAATTTATTCGCAGCCATTGCCATTCCGATTCCCGAACCGCAAATTAAAATTCCTTTATCGGTTTCAGGATTTTGAGAAACTTTTCCCGCCACCACGTTGGCAAAATCCGGATAATCATCCGCTTCGTCTAAATGGTCGTTTCCCAAATCAACCACTTCATGGCCGAGTTCCTTTAAAAACGGCTTTAACGCTTCTTTTATTTTAAAACCCCGATGATCCGCTCCCAAGTAAATTATCATACTAGTTAATAAGTTAATAAGTTACGCTTCGCTTAAGTTGATAAGTTTAGAACTTAAAAGCGAGCAAAGCGAGCGAAACTTACAAACTTTTAAACTTATAAACTCAAATATTTCTTTATTATTTCGCTAATTGAGCCCGGCTGGGCTTTGCCTTTTAATTCTTTCATCGCTTCAGCCATAACGCGGCCCATATCTTTAATTTCTTTGGCTCCGGTTTTTTCAATCGCCGCTTTAACGATTTTTTCTATTTCTTCCTCACCCAACTGTTCGGGTAAATAATTTTTAATAAATTCGAGTTCTTGTTCTTCTTTTTGCGCCAAATCGTTTCTGTTCCCCTGTTTATAAATATCGGCAGATTCTTTTCTCTTTTTCGCTTCTTTCATCAATAAATCAATGAGCTCTTCTTCGGTCAGAGCCGGTTCTTGTCCTTTTCCTTTTTTCTCGATTTCTTTATTTTTAACCGACGCCAAAACCATCCGAATTACGCCGGTTTTAAAACTATCCCCGCCCTTGAGAGCTGTTTTTAAATCCTCGTTAAGGATATTAAGCAAAGACATTTTGTTATGGATAAAAATGTAGTGGTCATTCTGAACACAGTGAAGAATCTCGAGATCCCTCACTAAGTTCGGGATGACACTAACCACAATATTGCGGTTAGAATTTTCCCATTTTCTTCGCGGCTAAAACTTCCTTCATTTTTTGGGACTTATACAAAGCCGAGGCTTTTCTTTTGTTTTTGTTTATATTTCTATGCGAAAATCTTCTTTTTTTGGCTTCTCGCAAAACTCCGCTTTGCTGCATTTTTTTGGTGAACCGGTACAAAAACGAGCTTGCCGATTCCCCCTCTCTTCTTTTTACTGAAATAGCCATTGTTAGTTAATTAGTTAATTAGTGATGAAGTTAATTAGATTATTTTAAAAAGCACTGATAAATTACCAAATGCCAACGCTCATGTCAATCTTTTGTATCCTGCGCTTTCTTCCATTATGTATTTATTGTTGCTAATTAACCAATTCACTAATCAACTATTTAGCAATTCTCTTTTATTTTTCTCGCGATTTCTTCCAAGGATTCTTCGGTCGGATTGTTGACTACGCTGTGAATTGATCCGCCTCCGTCGGAATGCCATCTGGGCATTATATGAATATGAAGATGGTCAACCGCTTGCCCGCTGGCTTTACCGTGATTAATGCCTATGGTAAATCCGTCAGGATTAAAAGTTTTTTTCAAAATACCCGTTATTTTTTTAACAGCCAAAAAAACTCCTTCTATTTTTTCATCGGGTAAATCCAAAATATTCTCCGCGTGAAATTTTGGAAGCGCCATAACGTGGCCGGGCGAACGAGGATGAATATCTAAAACACCGACAGCATTTTCATCTTCATAAACAATTTCCGATCCTATCTCCTTATTGATTATTTTGCAAAAAACGCAATCCATTTTTGGTTAATCGGTTAATTAGTTGGTTGGTTAATTAGTTCAAATATTTTTTCTTTTATAAACCAATTTACCAATTTCCAATTAACTAATAGCTATTTTAGGCGCTTTTTTATGTCTTCGACAATCTTGGTTAAAGGAATTGTTTCTTGAACTCCGCTGGACATATCTCGCACGATAACGCTTTCTTCAAAAACTTCTTTTTGCCCGATAATTAACGCCAGAAGCGCTTTTTCCTTGTCGGCCATCCGAAGCTGAGACTTTAACGATTCCCTACCGAAAGACTCTCCGATGCTTATGCCTTCTTCCACTAATTTTTGAATTAAACCAAGACCCTTCTTTTTTGCCTCATCTCCAAGATGAATAAGAAAAACTTTCGGCTGGCTTCTCAAAACTCCTTTTCCTTCTTCTTTCAAAACTCCGGCAACCCTGTTCAAACCGATACTGCTTCCCACAGCGGCTATTCTCCCTTGCCCGAGCATTTCCGATAAATAATCGTATCTTCCTCCGGCTACCAGAGCAAACGGGGCTTTTTCGCTGAAAATTTCGAACACCGTTCGGTTGTAATAATCGAGGCCTCGAACCAACGTGTGGTCAATTACGTAAGGTAATTTTAATTCATCGGCGAACTCCATAACTTTTTTAAAATGCGCTTTACACTGGCTGCATAAAAAATCTAAAATAACCGGCGCTCCGATTTTAACTTGCTGGCATTTTTCGTTTTTGCAATCCAAAAGCCGCATCGGGTTGGTGACGATTCTTTTTTCGCAATCTTTGCAAACCTCTTTTTGATGCCTTTTATAATACTGTTGAAGTTTTTTTAAAAAATTGCCGCGGCAATTATGGCAGCCGATGCTGTTTACTTTAATGGTGATATTTTTTATTTTTAAACTCTCCAATATTTTATAAGGAATAAGCATGGCTTGAGCGTCATAAGCCGGCTCGCTCTCGCCGCCTAAAATTTCTATTCCAAACTGGTAAAACTGCCTGAATCTAGCCTGCTGAGGCTGTTCATAACGAAACATCGGCGCTTCGTAATAAAGCTTGACAGGCTGGCCCATGCGGCTTAAGCCGTTTTCAAAATACGACCTCATTACCGAAGCGGTGCCTTCGGGCTGCAAAGCCAATTTATCGTCATCCTTTGTTTTTATATAAAACATTTGCTTTTGGACAATCTCCGATTCTTGGCCAACGCCGCGCTCAAAAATTTCGGCCTTCTCCACGATGTGAGTGTCTATTCGAGAAAAACTATAAAGACCGGCAATGCTTCTTGCTTTGTTTCTGATTCTTTCCCAAAGAGGCTGATCTTCGGGCAATATATCGTGCATCCCTTTTGGAGATTGGGGAAGCTGTTTTACTTTTTTCGCCTTTTTTTCTTTCTTGTTTTCTTTTTTGGAAGTTTTCGGCATGCCAATGTTGTTTAAATTTACAAGCTCAATGCGCAGTAAATTTTACCACAACATTGAGCACCCAGCACCTTTTTATAATTTTAAACTGTTTTGAATTCTTTTTTTGACGTATGTTCTAGCATTATCATAATTTTTCAACTTTAACTCTCGTTGTATTGCGTCTTTTTCTGACAAATAACCTTCGGTATAAACATAATGCCACGGTTTCTGTTCTTTTGTTGAAAAATTACTTCCATTATTGTGATCTTTTAATCTTTGAACAAGATCATTGGTTCTTCCAAAATATAAAATGCTTGTTTTATCGCTTTGAATTATATAAACATAATGCATAAAAAGGTGCTGGGTAAAGGCTTTGTTGATAAATTTTGTTCGCCTAGCGTCTCCAAAATTTAGACAAAATCCTTTAATAAGCCGGGCTTTCAAAAGCTTTCGCTTTATCAAGCGGCCACAATCTTAGCCACGCAGCGCCGACTATTTCTCCTTTTTTAAGAGTGCCCCATTGCCGGGAATCAAAACTAAAACCTCTGTTATCTCCCATAACAAAATATTCATCCCTCCCTAAAGTCTTATCTATATCGCCGCTGGTTTTTTCTATTGACGGCAAATAACTTTCTTTAATAACAAATCCTTTGGCATTAGAACTGTTAAATATTCTTACTTCGCCGTTTTTAATAACTACCCGCTCCTCCGGAAGGCCTATTACTCTTTTTATGAAATAAGTTTTTTCGTTGTTGGGATAATGAAAAACAATAACTTCGCCCCTTTGAGGCTCTCGAAAACGGTATGAGATTTCGTTTATGAGAATATAGTCTCCACTTTCAAAATTCGGCTCCATGCTGGAACCGTTAACTAAAAACGGTTGGATAAGAAAATACCGCACTCCGCCGACTGCCAAAACAGCGATTAAAACAATTTCCAATATTTCTTTTAAAGCAAGGAGAAATGATTTCATATTTTTTTAAATAGGGTAAATTGAAAAAATGTCGCTTACATTCTAATATTAGGAGATATGAATGTCAAACCCCGCTTTAAATTGATTATCGGCTTAGGCAATCCAAGCAAAGAATACGAAAAAACTTTTCATAACGTTGGTTCTTTGTTTGCCGATTTTCTTAACGAAAAAACCGGACGGCAATGGGAAAAAAGCAAAAAATTTGAATACTTCAAAAATGACAAAGTTATTGTTATCAAATCATCGGTTTTTATGAACGAATCCGGCAAAGCGGTTTTAGAAGCGGTTAAATATTTTTCCGCAGGAAACGCCGTCAAACCCGAACAAATTTTAATCATCCACGACGACGCGGATATTGAATTGGGAAAATACAAATTGCAATTTAATCGGTCAAGCGCGGGGCATAAAGGCGTGGAGTCTGTTATTCATGCGTTAAAAACCCAAAAATTCTGGCGTCTAAGAATAGGCATAAGCGGCTCAAAAACGGGCTTGCTCGCCAAATTAAGGAGCAGGACGCTTCGACAAACTCAGCGCAAGATAAAAGCCGGCGATTTGGTGCTGAAAAAAATTTCCAACGAAGACCTAAAAAAAATAAATTCTGTTTTCGAACAAATTATTGAAGTTGTACTCCATTAGATTAAAAATTCTTGTCAAAACCTAATTACTAAATTCTAACTACTAACTCCTAATGTTCTATTCTGCTTTGGATGAAATCTTTTAATTCGCTGTAATTGTTTTGTCCGGCTCGCGGAACCAATATATACGCTGTCGAAGTGCTCGACGTCCCGACAGGCACGACCACTCCCGAACTTTGAAGAATTTCTGTGGAAAAATCAAAGACGATATCGTTGAATCTTAAATTGTTCACATTAAACGCCGGCGTTAAAAATTCCTGCGGATTTATGTTACCCTCAAGACTCGCAAGCAAAGGCAGCGCTTTAAAAACGAATTTAGCTTTTTCAAAATAACCTAAATTTTTATATTTTTCGAAAATTGCTTTTATGACAGCGTGCTGATTTTTCTCGCGGAAAAAATCACCTTCGGAAGAATACCGATTTCTAACCAGCCAAACAACGTCGTCTCCTGTCAAATGACGGTTGCCGGCCGGCATCGTATACCCGCTCGCCCAATCAACCGCTGACGAAGGTAAATTTACTTCAACACCACCCAAATCATCGACAATCTGTTTTACAAAATCAACGTCAATTATTACATATCGGTCGGTTTTTATCCCTGTCATTTCAGCTAAATTTCCGTTTAAAAATTCATTTATCTTGTTTCTCTTGATAATCTCGTTCAATTTAAATTGATCGCCGTCAATATTGACGTAAAGATCCCGCGGCAATGATATTAAATTAACCACACCTATTTTTGGGACATAATTTACCAGAAAAATCGAGTCAGCCAAGTCAGGCGCGAAATTCCAGCCGATTATTTTGCCGGTTCTTCCGAGAACCAAAAAATTAATTCCTTCGCTAAAATTTTTGTTTCCGTCGCCGCTGGAAAAAACAAAAAATGTCCTCTGAAATCTTAGTAAAAAAACCGCGATTATTGTTACAACCAACAATACAAAAATAATCGCTGCTTTCCTATTTATTTTCATCCCGTTAGAAATGGCACAAATAATGCGCCGTGATTAAATAGCCGACATTTTTATAAATTAAAGGAATATTTATCATTATTAAATATTAATCATTATTTCTAATGGGACTCATCCCGTTAGAAATGGCACAAATGCCACGTTTTAATTAATGACTGATTTTTAAAAATATTATAATATCGCATAAATTGTTTTGTTAGGCTTTATTTCTAACGGGATTCATTGTTCAAAGTATAAAAGTTTTCGAAAATTTTCGCCACCAACACAGGACCGGTGCCGCCGGGAGTGGGAGTGTAGAAACCGGTTAATTGGTTAGTTGGTGAATCAGCTAATTGGGGAGGATCGAAGTCGCCGGCGATTTTTCCGTTCTGCCCCTCTGATCGTTCATACCCGAAATCAATCACGCTCGCGCTGTCTTTAAGCATTTCCGGCTTTATGATCCCGGCTTTACCAATTCCGCAAATTACCAAATCCGCCTGTTTTAAAATTATTAAGTCGCTTTCCTTATCCAACAAATAAAGTTCTTTGCATTTTTTCATCAGCCACATGGAAATCGGTTTGCCTACTAATTGCCCGAGCCCAACGACAGCGACTCGAGCAGCTTTTAGCTGATAGCTTATAGCTTTTAGAATTTCTTCCGCAGCGCCTACTGTCGGTGGAAAAACAATATTGCGGCCGGCGTAAAACGCCCCTAAAGCTCTTTCACCTAAAACATCTAAATCCTTTTCACGAGGAATTGCGTTTAAAACATATTGATTGTTTACCCCGTTAGAAGCAGATCGCCCCGAGACGGTCGTAGCCGTGCCTTCGGCAGGGCGGCTTCTAACGGGGTTAATATGAGCCGGTAAAGGAAGCTGAACAATCACTCCGCCGACATTTTTTAAATTGGCGATTTTAACAACTTCTTTTCTTAAATCGTCTTGAGAAATTCCGCCAGCTGGCGGATCGTCAAATTCATAAATTCGAAAATCTACACCCAATTCCTTAGCAACTTTTTCTTTTTGTTTTATAAAACTCGCGGATGCCGAATTTTCTCCAACTTTAATCACCGCCAAAATCTTTTCAGGTTTTGGCTTATTTTTTAATTTTTCTATTATTTTTCGGGCGATTTCTTTACCGTTAATAATTTCCATGTAACTATATTATTAAACATTAAATTCTGAGAACAAAAAGGGGCTGTAACCGATTTAAACTCGGCGAAGCCCCAAAATAATCCGTTGATACCGTTTCTTTTTCAGAGACGAGAGAATATCAAATCGGTACCCGTTTCCGTTTCAATAACATCAATGCGTTCCTTCAACACCTCAATAAAACGCCTACGAGTTGAACTTGTGTCGTGAGAAAGAAATCGAATCAAATCAGTTCGCGCCTCTTCCGTCTTTTTCTTCTCGTCCTCGAACGCCGCGTCTCTTGCCATATCAACACCTCCTTACAGAATTTAGTTATCTACTCTCATCGGCTGAAAACGAGTTATCGCATATTCCTTGCCCGTCCGCGGGCATGTTTTGTATTCAGTGTCTATTATCCTGACCGCGTTAGCTCTGGGATACCATCCGTTAATAATTCGTATCCTGGTTAATTCTAATTTGCAGGCGATACAAACGCCTTTTGAATTTAACCCTTTAAAATGTTCAACGTATAATTCTTCCCCAACCAATTCACCCTTTTCGTCCGTTAGAATATCAAATTCATATGGTCCTCTAAAAGCCACCCTGAAGACAAAAACGACTTTTCTCAAAAAATCGTCAATTTCAATCGGTATCATATCAACCTCCATCTGTTTTTATTATTTTGTCTTATATGCTGAAAATATTATAAGCAAAAATTTCAAAAACGCAAAAACTAAATTTCTAACGCCCGCCACTATAGTTAACTATAGTGGCTATTCCTAACCTTGAAAATTAAAATGCAATAAAACCGCTAAGAATTAACAAGCTAAAATAAAATATCCCGATGTTGCTGTATTTGCATATTTAATAGAACGCCAAAAACATCGGCGTAATAAAAAGGACGCGCCCAAAGGACGCGCCGAAGACCGGGGAGGGATTTAGACTCCCTAAACGAAGATTTTGATGCCCGGTAAAAAGAGCAAGATGCGGGGTGCGTGACGCGGAACGGATTCCGCGTCACGCACCCCGAGCCGAGACCTGAAGAAATACCTCCGTCCACTTCCGATTGAATCGGCTCACGACGGAGAACTTTTCAGCGAGACAGACCGGGTGCGCACCCAATCCCCTGACTCCAGGTTAACCCGCCTATCTCCAAGCTTTGGCTTGCCGCGGTTTTTAGCTTTCAGAAAAGACTCGGCCGGTATTTCACTGTCGGCTCCACGGAAACTGGCGCCCCCGTTTCATCGCCTCCCGGCTATGCTACGCCATCTCTCCTACTCGCCAAAACCCACCGGAGGCCATCGAAGACCCCTCCACCTACGGCGTAAAAACGACGTAAAACTGGTGGAGCCCAACGCTCGGTGTTCGCGGCAAAAACCTATATATAAAATGAAATTGATTCCGCTATGCTGATAGTAAAAATAAATTACTCCGAAATTTTTGTCAACAAACAACAACCGGCTCAATTCTTGAGTTGTATAGTATACTATACAACTACTATGTAGCCCTATCTTAAAATTAAAATATTGAAATTTCTGCCGCTACATCTTCTTCGGGTAGCTAACACCCAAAAGTTTGAACAAAATTTCAAAAATTATTTTTGTTGCTTTTATTAACCCCAATCGTGCCGACATTAACTCCGGCCGTTCCCCAATTATATGTTCTTTCTCATAAAAATTATGAAATTGCCGCGCCAAATCAATTGAATATCTGACCAAAACCTGCGGGTTGTAATTTTCTGTTGCTTCTTCGACAATTTCCGGAAATCTCGCCAATATTCGCATCAAACTCACGTCTTCGTCTGTGTTTAATAATCCGAAGTTTATTTTTGATTTTTGCATTTTAATTTTTGATTTTTGTAAGATGCTGCCGCATCTTACAGCGGCGTACTGCGCGTAATAAACCGGATTTTTCATTGACCTCTCTTTTGCCAGATCAAGATCAAAATTCATATGCGTGTCCGGCGCGCTCATTAAAAAGAAAAATCGCGCCGCGTCGAGCCCGACTTCTTTTATTAAATCCTCCATTGTTACGTAATCGCCTTTTCTTTTGGACATTTTGTATTCCTGGCCGTTTTTAACAAGCCGGACTAATTGAGTAATGACAATCTTTAATCGGTCTTCGGAAATCCCAAGAGACTTTAATCCGGCTTTGAGCCGGGGAATATAGCCGTGATGATCCGCTCCCCAAACATCAATAGCCTTGGAGAATTTTCTTTTTTTAAATTTATCCGAGTGATAAGCGAGATCGGGCAAAATATAAGTTGGCTCGCCGGTGCTTCTGATTAAAACGCGGTCTTCGCTGTCGCCGAATTGTTTTGCCTTAAACCACAAAGCCCCGTCTTTTTCATAAACCAATTTTTTCTTCTTCAAATCGCTTAAAATTTTTTTTACCACTCCACTCTTATACAAAGACTCCTCGGAAAACCATTTGTCGAACTTAATTTTTAAAACCTTTTCAACAAACTTTTTGTTTTGTTTATTAATTTCGCTCGCCAATAAATATCCGGCTTCGCCCGCGATATTATCTGGACTCTTCTTTTTCAACCGGGCAGTTTTTTTCTTTAAGGTTGAAATAGTTTTTTTTAATTCTGGCGTTAAATAAGTTTCCCCTAAACCAAGTCCGGTTTTACCCAATTCCCTTATTTGCGTGCTGTTTTTGGCGTCATTAATATAATATTCTTTTGTTATTTTGTTGCCTGTAAATTTTAAAATATTCGCCAAAACATCGCCGAAAAAACCGCCTCTGCCGTTTCCGATTGTTAAAGGCCCTGTGGGATTGGCGGAGATGAACTCCAAATTTATAGCTTTTAGCTTGTAGCTTTTAGCTTGTGGGTATTTTCCGTAATTGTTTTTATTTTTCAAAATTTCTTTTAATTCGTTTTGCAAAGTTTTTTCCGAAATCCAGAAATTTATAAATCCGGGCGAAGCGATTTCAATTTTTTCAAAAAAGTTGTCGGTTGTTAGTCGTAGGTCGTTGATTATTTCTTCCGCAATCTCCATCGGTTTTTTACTTTTTTCCTTTGCCAATCTCAAGGCAATATTAGTCGAGTAATGCCCGAATTTTTCGTTTTCCGGAATAAAAATCTCGGCCTCCTCTCCAACAGCGTCTTTGATATTTTTTTTAATTATCTCTTTTATCATTAAAAATCAGTTTAAAGTAAAATGAAGCGAATTTAAAGCCTTGACACAAACCACAATGTCTTAAATAGTTAAAACAGCTTCATATTACAATTATCTAGACAACACTGAAAAAGGAGGTGTGACATGGTCAAAATCGGCGAAATCGCGCGAAGAATAACTGGAATGAGCCAGAAAGAAATTATCAACCACGATTTCCACACTCACGACCATCTGAGAACGTCTGAAATTGAAAAAAGGCACGAACGCCAACGCCGCAGACCAATTCCGCCAGCACTGCAACCACCGAAAACGGGCGCATAGAAGAATCGTGACAAAACCCAGGAGGGAAAACACGATGATTTGTACTAAATGCAGAGAAAGTGTTTCGGATTCGGACATGGAAACTCATAAACGTTTGTGCGCCTCAAAGATAGCGATAAAAAAACCGGAGCTCTCAGTGGGGGCTCGGCTAGTACAAGTCTACCGCGATATCCTCAAAGGTACCAAGCCGGGAGACATGATTTACCTTGAGGGCTGTCCCAATATACTTCATGGTATCGACGGCCGTCTCCATCTTTTGCAATAAATTCCGTGATGTTTTTTATGAATAATTTTTTATGGCGGAACGCCCGCCAAAGGGAGTAGAAATACTCCCTGTTTTTATTTTCCCTTTATACTTAACACCTAATACTTTATACTTTTAATAATGGCTTTGGCAGAAAACAAGCGCGCATACTTTGACTATGACGTCCTCGATAAATACGAGGCCGGCATTGAGCTGCTCGGATTTGAAGTAAAATCAATAAAAAGCGGCAGAATTAATTTGTCCGGGTCGTACGTCGTAATAAAACAAAATCAAGTATGGCTGATTAACGCCGATATCCCTCCGTACCAGCCCAAAAATATGCCGGAAGATTATGATTCCAAGCGAACCCGGCGCCTGCTTTTGAAACGGGCAGAAATCAATACCCTGATAGGCAAAACCCACGAAAAAGGCTTGACTTTAATCCCCTTAAAAGTTTATACTAAAAACGCTTCAGGCCGGATAAAAATAGAATTTGGCCTTGGAAGAAGCCGCAAAAAAGCCGACAAGAGAGAGACAATGAAGAAAAGGGATACTGAAAAAGAAATGCGGAAATTCTGAGCAATGTGGTATATTTATGTTTTGTATGGCTTAGCAGATAAAAAGTTATATGTGGGCTGCACTTCTAATTTAGAAAAGAGGGTCAAAGCTCACAACTCGGGATTTGTAAAAGCTACAAAATATAGACGCCCCCTAAAACTTATTCATAAAGAACAGTATAAGAATAAGACTGAAGCGTTTAAAAGAGAAAGGTTTTTAAAAAGCTTATGGGGCGGTAGGATCAAGAAGAAAATTTTGAAAGATTATCTGGGCTAAATCAATCCGAAAGGATTGATCGCCCGACCAAATTGTGAAACAATTTGGTTTAGGGGATGTTTGGCTTCGACAGTGATCTTTGTCAAAAAATTGCAGGCCGAGGATGGCGCGTCACCTCGTTAAACAACGAACCAACAAATAATTGCCAATAAACCGGCATTTGCTTTCGCCTAAACCAATCGGTTAAAGCTTAAGCCATCAGCCTCTGACTCCTAATAAGGGAACCGCTGGTGTAATAAATTAGGATTGTTTCGGAGAAACGCTCCGATATCCGAAACGAGAATAAGGAGCAATTCGTTCTCACGAACTAAGCTTGTAGAAGTTTTTTGATAAAATTACTGGACAAGGGTTCAACTCCCTTCATCTCCACCACGCTAAGCGTGGTTAGTCGCGCTCAGCGCGACACCTAAAAACGCAATTTTAAAAGCAACAATTAATATCCAAATTAGAATAAACAATCAAATAACCGCGCCTGAATTAAGAGTTATCGACGAAAAAGGCGAAAACTTGGGACTAATGCCGACAAGCGCGGCATTAAAATTGTCCCTGGAAAGAGGTTTTGATTTGATAGAAATCGCTCCGACTGCCAAGCCGCCGGTTGCTAGAATAATGAGCTACGACAAATTCCGCTACCAGAAAGAAAAAGAATTAAAAAAACAATACGCGGCCCAAAAAATCGGGGAATTAAAACAAGTCAAAATCAGCATGAAAGAAGCGATAAACGATATGAACGTCAAAGCGAGAAGAGCAAATGAATTTCTGGAAAAGGACAACAAAGTCGACGTGACTGTCGTTATGAGAGGCAGGGAAAAAATGTTTAAAGATTTGGCGTATAAAAAATTAGATGCTTTTTTGAAATTAATAACGGTGGAGCATAAAAAAACATCTGAGCCGAAATTCGGCGGAAGAGGATTATCGGTACAAATCACTAAGAATTAATTACTGATTCGAATCAACTAATAATGCGAAAGTAACGAATTTGAAGACTTCCCATTCGTAGAGTTCGAGATATTCGCAGATTCGCATCGGTAAAGCGAAGCAATGAAGAAAAGTTTTTCAAGTAGAATAAAAATAACGGGAACGGGAAAAATACTGCGCCGAGCCATGGGCCAGGGGCATTTTCGAGCTAAAAAGAGCACAACCCAGAGAAAAAGAAGAAAAAACATGAGGTCGGTTTACGGTGAAAAAATAATGCGGACTCAATAAAAATATGCCCCGTAGTGAAAAAACGATTGATTCCTAAAATAATTTCTTATACACTTCCAGGCAAAATATATAAATTTACACACTAACAAATTTAACTTAAGAAAACCGTAATAAATTAAATTTTTATAAAAATTTAATTTAACATCGTTTTTCTACTACAGGGTATGACAAGAGTAAAACGAGGAAAAACAGCGCATAAGAAAAGAGAAAAACTGCTTAAATATACAAAAGGTTTTAAATGGGGCAGAAAATCAAAAGAACGGGCAGCCAAAGAAGCCTTGCTTCACGCATGGACGCACGCTTTTAGAGGGAGAAAAGAGAAAAAAAGAGACTACCGATCCCTGTGGCTAACCCAAATAAACGCCGCCTCAAGAACCCACGGCTTAACTTACAGCAAGCTTATTGCCGGACTCAAAAAAACCAATATATTAATAGATAGAAAAATTTTGGCCGGCTTGGCTCAAAATGAACCAAAAGTTTTTGAAAAGATTGTGGAAAAAATTAAATAATTTTATCTGTTTAAGTCATATTTATTATTTAATTTTCTGTCATCCCGAGCGCGAGCGAGGGATCTCGTAAAAAAAATAAATTCTACAAAAAAAGGCCACCCGCGCAAGGGTGGCTTTTCGCGACTAAGCGAGGCTCTTGATTTATGGCATTTCAAGCGATGAATTGTTGTGGTCAAGATCGGAAGGTTAGGAAGACTTGCCAAAAAGTCCGGCGCTACTCATGCCGCTTAGATTTTCACTTCTTGTCGGGAAAAATCGTTCGGCATAAGAACGATTGTTTTTTGCGGTACCAATAGCATCGGCTTCTGCCATCAACAAGGACACCGCGATTTTTTTTCTTGAAGTCTTACGCGATGCGCGTATGACTTCGCGATGCCGACGAAGCATTCCGTTTATTCGGGAAATCTGTTCTACCTTCATAAGTCACCCCCTTAAAATCGGTCAATTAAGGGTTTACGGCGCGTTGTCTTTACCTTTTCGTATATATAAAATAAGTTCAAGTTCTAAGACTTTTATACCATTTTAGGCTTATTGGCGTCAACTCTGTTAGACGGCGCGCGCGATGACTTGCTTTTTCTTAAAAAATTATACGCTTGCGTCAAAATTCTCCGGCTGTCTTTATTTTTTGTTAAAACTTTCATCGCTTCCGAGAAAGCAAACCACGCAAATCCTTCGTGCGGCTGGCCTTCTTTAACCTCGGAGATCTTAATGGCTTTTTTGTTCGTTTCGGCCAAATAAAAAGTGATGTTCTTAAAAACCTTTATCTTCTTTTCGCCAATTTTCCTGTAAAAATAAAAATTCTCTTTGGTTTTAAAATAATAACTGAAATTGAGATCGCCTCTGCCCAACCCGGTCTCTTCTTTTATTTCCCTTAAAGCCGCCTGAAAACTTCTTTCCGCCACCTCCAATTTCCCCTTGGGAAAATTCCAATAATTACCGCCGTGATAAAGAAGCAAAAATTTCGGCCCTTGGGCCGTCATCCGATAAATAATAATTCCGGCTGAAACTTCTCTCATATACAATAAACCCGCAACCTACCACTAACAACTTACAACGAGTTGCGAATATTTTACCATTTTCATATCGCGAATAAAAGTTGTGGGTTGTGGGTCGTTAGTTGTTAGTTATTTTTTAACATATTCAACATTTTCTCCTTTGGCCCCCGCACCAAAACAAGTGTTGGTGCGGGGCAAGCATGCGTTTATTTCTTTAATAATTTAAGCATTGCTTCTACCGACCTTGTGTTTATAATATCGTTTTTAGCGGCCCAGCCGCGGCGGGCCTGGGCTATGCCAAATTCCAAAAAATCCATATGGCTTACGAGGTGGGCATCACTGTCGATAGCCAATTTCACGCCCGATGCGACGCATTTTCTTACATAATCGTCTTTTAAATCCAACCTGTCCGGAAAAGCGTCGATTTCCAAAACCGTCTTGGTTCTTTTTGCTGCTTTAATTATCTCGTCAATGTCGATTTCATAAGCCGGCCGGCGGTTGATGATTCTTCCGGTTGGATGGAAAATAATATCAACGTGCGGGTTTTCCATCGCGCGGATTATTCTTTTTGTCTGTTCCTTTTTCGGTAAATTAAAATAAGAGTGGATCGCGGCTCCGCAAACATCAAGCTTCGATAAAACTTCGTCTTTTAAATCCAGAGTGCCGTCTTTTAAAATATCCACCTCGCTGCCTGATAAAATTTTGAAATTTTTATTACCAAATTTGTCGTTGATTTTTCCGATTTCCGCGATTTGTTTTAAAAGCATTTTTTCATCCAATCCGCCGGTCATCGCCAGCCGTTTTGTATGATCGGTTATAACGATATATTTCAATCCTTTTTTGATGGCTACTCGGGCGTATTCCTCGATTGTATTGGATCCGTCGGTCCAGTTGGTTTGAATCTGCAAATCTCCTTGCAAATCATTATAGCCGATTAATTTCGGAAGTTTATTGTTTTTAGCGAGCTCAATTTCACCTTCGTTTTCCCGCATCTCCGGCTCAATATAATCAAGCCCTAGTTTTTTATAAATTTCTTCCTCTGTTTTTCCCGCGATTTGATTTTTACCCTTAAACAACCCGTATTCGTTTAATTTAAATCCTTTTTTCATCGCAATTTCCCTCAAAGCTATGTTGTGATATTTGGAGCCGGTAAAATAATTCAAAGCCGCGCCATAAGATTCTTCGGGTACGACGCGAACATCGACATCAAGCCCATTTTTTAATTTTATGGCTGATTTGGTATTTCCGTGAGCCGCAATTCTGGCAACACTCGGCATATTAACAAAAAAATCCATAACTTTACCCGCCGAAGCCTTGGCGGAGGCGGGCGAGCGTCCATTAGCGACAATTAAAATATCAACGTCGCCTATTGTTTCTTTTCTGCGGCGAACCGAACCGGCAACTGTAATTTTTTTAACTTCTTTTAATTTGTTTAAATCGCTCTCAATTTTCCTGATATCGGGCATTATGTAACCCAAAATAAATCTGCCTCCCGAAGACCTTAAAAACTCCAAACTTTTTAAAATATTTTCTTCGGTTTTTTCGCCGAAATTTTCAAGATTTCTGATTTTCCTAGAGCGCGCCGCTCGTTCCAATTCTTCGACATTCGTGATTTTCAAATCAGAATAAAGTTTTTTGATTTTTTTCGGTCCCAATCCTTCAACCGACATCAAAGAGCTTACATCAACCGGAGTTTTTTTCTTCATCTGTTCGTAATATTTCAAGTGTCCGGTTTTAATAATTTCTTCTATTTTCTCGGCGATGGAAGCGCCCACGCCTTCTATTTCTTCAATGGCTTTAATGCCGCCTTTTTCATAAAGGTCGCGCAAATCATCGGAGATGTCCGCAACGGCCACCGCGGCTTTTTCATACGCCCGCGGTTTAAACGGAACATTTTGCATTTCCAGATACACCGCTATCTCGCGCAGGATTTTGGAGATATGCTCATTGGAGACCGTCATAATAATGGAAAAATTAAAAATCAAAAATCAAAATGAAAAATAAATAAAAATCCTTGATTTCTTTAATTTTTAAATGTCATTTTTACTTTTAATATTTACATTTTAAATTTACTATATTCTACCACAAAAAAATGCCCATCCGGAATCGTTTCCAGATGGGCGCTCTATCTTTCATATCAAAGGAACTCTAAACCACCGGGTTGTAAAAATTAGAGAAAAAACACTCGAGAATCTTTTCGAGATGTTGATGGGTATCCGATGGGTTCCGCACCTACGCACCAATAATGGTCGAGTGCCTTCCACCAGACCCATAACACACGAAGTATGAAACCGATATCTCGTACGAAAAAAATGTTTCTGTCCTCATTGTTAAGAAGCCACCCATCCTCACCGTTAGACTGCATCTTCAAAAGGGCGAAGAGTTGGGCGAGGTTAGTTTCCATCTTGCGACAATTGCCGAGCTCAGTAATAATTTGGACTTCGTCCATTTGTTTCTTAAGTGACGCGCAACGAAGCTCGGTTTTAGGCGCTGGGAGTATAGTCTCGTTGAGAAACCATAAGTCAAAATTGGAATTTAGCCACCCAATTCTAACTCCAGCTTCCTTACTAATATTTTCCACGAAGTTGTCTCTCGCAATGAATTCTTCCGTTGCCGGTATGGCAATCCTGCCTACAGGCTTAAGAAAAGAAAACTCGGATTTGTCCTCCTTGCGAAGGAATCTTTTCTGTGCCCCCAACCAATTATTGCCGTCTTTTCCTCCTAGCTTTTCCGTAAGATCGCGGAGCGTCCCCAAAAATTCCGGGGGAAGGTCCACAATCTTCCGTACCAGCGGCCCGAGCATGTCGTTCGACATGGTCAGCTCCTTTCCTTGTTTTTTTACCCGAAAAGACGGGTTTCGTGGATGGCCTAAAATCGATGCTATTGCGATTGCGGTTTTCGCTCACTGATTTCGGCATCTATCGCCGCTTCGGCCTCCAGATGAAGACGTTCGAATTCCTCGGCCGTGTAGAAATCCGAACTGCCGCAATAGGGACAAAATTTCACCTCTTCGTCGGGCAGAACCCAGAACGATTTTGGAGTAAGGCCCGAAATTACCAAGCAATTATTACAAGTCATTTCTTTCAACCCTTCCGCACACATAGCCAATCACCTCCAATATAATTATTTAAATCCTTTTTCTTGATTATGAGCTGTTTAAATACAAATACAACTACTCTGTTTTGTCAAGCTTACGAATAATACCGTAAAGTTCTTCGGGAGAATAAAAAGATATGACGATTTTCCCGCCTCCGCCGGCTGATGTATTTTTCTTGTCTATTTTTACACGCGTGCCAAGAGTTTGTTCAAGTTTTTCTTCAAGCTGGTGGGTTTCTTCGTCTTGAAAACCATCAGTTCCTTCTTTTTGGTTTTCCGAATCCGGCTTGGCGCGCCTTATGCGGGAGCGAAGTTCTCGAACCGTTAAGTCTTTGTTTAAAAGTTCTTCGAAAAGTTTTTTCTGAGCGATGTGGTCGTCTATAACCAAAAGCATCCGCGCCTGGCTTTCGTTTATTTTATTATCCGCCAAAGCGTCTTGGATTTCGCCGGGTAAATTTAAAAGTCTTAAAGTATTGGCGATTGTTTCACGGCTTTTCCCCATTCGAGCGGCGACTTCCCTTTGAGTCAAACCGAATTCGTCTTGAAGCTTTGCGTAAGCGCGCGCCACTTCAATAGAATTAAGGTCGGCTCGCTGAAGATTTTCCACGATTGCCACCTCTAGCCCTTCGGCTTTTTGAGAAAATCTTCTTATAACAACCGGTACCCTTTCAAGGCCAACAAGCTTGGCGGCCATTAAACGCCGTTCTCCGGCGATAAGCTGGTACTCTACTTCCGTTCCAAAATCGGTTTCTTTTTCAATTTTAGAAACTATAAGCGGCTGGATAATTCCGAATTCACGAATTGAATCCGCCAACTCTTTTAACGATTCTTCGTCAAAATGTTTTCGCGGCTGGTGCGGATTGGATTTTATTTTTTCCGTTTCAATATGAAAAACCGCCTCGTGGTGAGCTTGTCGAACCGCTTCTTGATGGTGCTTGGTTGGTTTTACGATTTGTTCTTGTTCTTTTTCTTGATTTTTTACTTGCGGTTTTTGAAGAAACTCTTTTTTTTCTTCTTTTTCGCTGTTTTCGTTAAAAGAAATGTCTTTTATTTTATTTTCTATTTTTAACCCGACATCTCCGCTTGCGGGCGGATTTTGATCGTCAGAAAAAACATCTGACAAGTCGTCGCCTTGCCCAGCACCACTACTTTGTTGTGGTGCTGGGCTTTGTGATTTTTTCGGTATTAAAGATTCCAGTCCTTTGCCTAACATATATTTATTCAATTATTCTTTTCTCTGATTCGATAATTTCCCTTGCCAGTTTTTCGTAAGCTTGGGCGCCGGCGGCTTTAGGGTCGTATAAAACAACAGGCCTGCCGAAACTCGGCGCTTCAGCCAAAGCATCGCAACGGGGTATCTCGCTTTTAAAAACAGTGTGAGGAAAATAAGTTCTGATATTTTGCGCAACTTCGCGATTCAATTCCCTGTTTTTGTCGTACATTGTCAAAACCGCGCCGGCAATTTTTATATTTTTGCCCAAATTCCTGTTTATCAGATTAACTGTTTCCAAAAGCTGGCCAAGCCCCTCCAAGCTCAAATATTCGCACTGAATTGGAATTAAAACCTCGTCAGAAGCAACCAGACCGTTTAAGGTGAGCAGGCTTAAAGACGGCGGAAGATCGACAAATATATAATCGTACAAATGTCGGATTCTGTTTATAAATCTTCTTAAAAATGACTCCCTTTCCGGCTGATCAACCAGCTCGATAAGAGCGCCGGCCAATCCTTGGCTGGCAGGAATTAAGTGATGGTTAAAAAGCGCGGTCGGAAGAATTATTTCTTCCGGCGAAGAGTAACCTAAAATGCCGTGATAAATTCCGGCCTGATCTTCTTTGGCCAAATGGCCCAAGCTGGCGGTAGCGTTCGCTTGCGGATCAAAATCAACAAGCAAAACCTTTTTTCCCATGAGCGACAAGTAGGCCGATAAATTGACGCTGGTGGTTGTCTTAGCCACCCCGCCTTTTTGGTTGCAAACGGCAAAAACTTTAGCCATGCCAATGTTGTATAAATTTACTAGCGAAGCTCAATGCGTAGCGACGAAAATTTATCTACAACATTGAGCACCCAGCACCATTTTTGAGAAATAGATAATTCTATCGCCCAAAAAAGGTGCTGGGTAAAGGTTTTGTATCTTAAATTTTATCGCCTAGGGCTTAAAATTTCAGACAAAACTCTTTAAATTTGAAATCGAACCGCCAAAAAAATCAAAAACACCATAACCAGTAAAACAACGGCATTTTTTATGATTGTTTGGCGATTAAGGGCTCCTTTTAAATGATAAGATATTAAATCCTCCAATACAACAATAAGAAGGGTCGCCATTACTGCGGAATTTAAAAATCCCAACGGCAACCAGCGGATTATGTGAGCCGCTTGAATGGTTATAAAAGAAACGCCAAGAGCCAATAGCCGCCTTTTTTTGACAGATACTTCAGAATACAAAAAATCGAGAGACTCTTTGGATAAAAGGTAAAAAACAAAAAAAGTTAAAACAGAATAACCCAAAAGATTGAGAGTGCCCGCTTTTTCGCCGGCGAAAAAAACTATTGAAGCGACAAAATAAAGAATCCAGTACAAAAAATTAAAAATTGTTTCCCTGTCTATAAAAACGAAATTTTTTATTCCCAAAATCATGAAAAAAAGCGCGGCGAAAAAAACGGAAGAAACAACCGAAAAAAACTGATTGTTAAAAAAATTAATTACGATTAAAGAATAGAAAATCAAAACCAGAAAAGCGTAAAAAAACTTCCGCCACTCCAAAAGCTTGCGGAAGTAAAAATAAAAAGCGGCCGCCAAAAAAAGAAGCAAGAGTAAAAAACTTCTTTGGGCGCTTATCCAAAAAAGCAGCGTTCCGAACACCGCGGCTTTAGCCGCGGGCGGGAGTAATGGAAAGATGAGAATTTTTGAAGCTGATTTTAATTTTTTTAACATTCTCGAATTTTCCTTTTATTAGCTGATCGGCCAATTGGTCCAAAATCGCTTTTTGAATCATTCTTTTTATCGGCCTTGCTCCAAAATCCGGATCAAATCCTTCTTTGGTTATATATTCCTTAACCGATTCGTCTATCACGACGTTAAGATTTCTTTGAGCCAACCTTTTTCTAACTTGCTCAAGCTGAATCTCTACGATTTTTTCGATTTCTTTGAGGCTCAAAGAATTAAAAACGACAATTTCATCCAGCCGGTTTAAAAATTCCGGACGGAAATTTTCTTTAAGTTTTTCCATTACCTTTTCTTTGAAAAGTTCGGCTTTTTCGCTGGCTTCCGATTGCTCTTTTTTGCCCGGGACTTCAAAACCGAGGCGGGAAATTTCCTGGAAATACTCGCTGCCGACATTGGAAGTCAAAATTATTATGGTATTTTTAAAATTAACGGTTTTTCCTTTTCCGTCGGTCAACCGACCGTCGTCAAGAATCTGCAAAAGGACATTGAAGATGTCGGGATGAGCCTTCTCGATTTCATCAAATAAAACCAAGCTGTATGGCTTGTGCCTGATAGAATCCGTTAAACGACCACCCTCTTCATAACCGACATAGCCCGGAGGAGAACCGATCAACCGAGCAACCGAATGCCTTTCCATATATTCGGACATGTCCACCCTAACAAGGGCTTTTTCATCGTTAAACATAAATTCCGAAAGCGCTCTGACTAATTCGGTTTTGCCGACTCCGGTTGGCCCTAAAAACATAAAGCTTCCCAGCGGCCGCTGTTCTTCGGTTAATCCGGTTCTGGCGCGCCGCAAAGCGTTAGCCACGGCTTTTATCGCTTGCTCCTGGCCGACAACTCTTTTGGATAAAACTTCTTCGATGCGGCTTAATTTTTGCGCTTCGCTTTCGAGCATTTTTGAAACAGGGATTCCGGTCCAGTTGGAAACAACGCGGGCAATGTCTTCTTCATCAACCGCTTCTTTTATAAATTTATCCTTGCTTTTTTTGCTTTTGGCGTCTGATTTTTTTTCAACGACCATAAATTTCTTTTCAAAAATTTTCTCTTCTTTTTCCGCTTGAGGCAATTCGCCGTAAAGAATTTTAGCGACTTTTTCCAAATTACCTTCCCGTTCGGCCATTTCCGCTTCACGTTTTAAAGTTTCTATCCGCTTTCTGAGATTATGAAATTCTTCGAAAGTTATTTTTTCGGCATGCCACTTTGCCGACAATTCGTCGTTTTTTTCTTTTAAAGAGTTGAGTTCTTTTTCTATTCCTTTCAAACGGTCTTTTGATTTGCTCGCGCTTTCTGTTTGAAGGGCGGATTTTTCTATTTCCAAACGTAAAATTTCGTGCCTTATTTTATCTATTTCTCCCGGCAAGCTTTCGGTTTCAAGCCGCCTTGCCGAGCCGGCCTCGTCTATCAAATCGACCGCTTTATCGGGCAAAAATCTGTCGGTAATATAACGCGCCGACAAATTAACGGCGGCGATAATCGCTTCATCGCTGATTCTAATGCCGTGATGAACTTCGTACTTTTCCTTAAGTCCTCTTAATATGGAAATGCTGTCGTCAATTGACGGCTCTTCGACAATAATAGGTTGGAATCTTCTCTCAAGCGCCGCGTCTTTTTCAATATAACGCCGGTATTCGGAAGTGGTTGTCGCGCCGATTGCGTGAAGTTCGCCCCGCGAAAGCGCCGGCTTTAATAAATTGGATGCGTCAACCGCGCCTTCGGCTGAACCGGCTCCCACAATCATGTGGATCTCATCGATAAAAAGAATAATTTTTCCTGCTGAATTTTGAACTTCTTTAATAAAAGCTTTTAATCGGTCTTCAAATTCACCCCTGAATTTCGTTCCGGCTATAAGAGACCCTAGATCAAGCATTATAATTTCCTTGCCTTTTAGAGGTTCGGGAACGTCTCCGGCAATGATTCTTTGCGCCAAGCCTTCAACAATAGCCGTTTTTCCAACGCCCGGCTCTCCTATCAAAACGGGGTTATTTTTGGTTCTTCGGCTAAGAACCTGAATTAATCGCCTTAATTCTTCCTCACGACCTATAACCGGATCGAGCTTGCCCTGACGAGCGGATTCGGTAAGATTAATGGCGTATTTTTCCAAAACCTGAAATTTGGTTTCCGGAGTTTCGTCGGTTATTCTCATTGATCCTCTGAGTTGAGCTAAAATTCTTAAAGCGGTATCGCGCTGAAGTCCGAATTTGGATAAAATTTTCCCCGCGCTTGATCCTTCAAAATCCAAAATTCCCAAAAGCAGGTGCTCGCAGGAAACGAATTCATCTTTTTGCTGCTGGGCGATTTTAGCGGCCTTGTCCAAAATCACCATCAATTCTTGAGACAAATAAAGCTGTCCCACGCCGCCTCTCGATAAAATCTTGGGCTGTTTTTTTATTTCTTCGCTCACTTCGTTAGTCAAAGCGTCGAGATTTATTCCGGATTTTAAAATCACGGGCTTTACCAAAGATTGTTCGTCTTCGATTAAAGAAGCGAGCAGATGGATCGCTTTAAGTTCGCCGTGGTTTTCCCGGACAGCCAAGTCCTGCGCTCTTTGAAGCGCTTCCTGAGCTTTAATTGTAAATCTGTGAAATTGGTCCATAAAAATAAATTAAAATGAAAATCTAAAAATGTAAAATAATGGATTAAAATTCAAAATTTGTTAGAAACAAATTTTTAAATTTTTACTTTTTCTTTTTTATTTTTTAATTAATCAAAAATTTGGTTTCTCTTCTAATGTTATCTCAAAAAAGAGTTCTTTTCCATTTCGCAAAACTTTCAAATTTATTTTATCCCCAACTTTATATTTTTGCACCAAAGACGCAAGTGAATTATTTTGATCGATTTTTACGCCGCCCACTGAAACTATTACGTCTTCCGCTTGGATTCCCGCTTTGCCGGCCGGAGAATTTTTTATCACCGCCGGTTCATTTTTCCCTCCTCTTACCAAAGCGCCGTTTTCCACGGAAAGTTTTTCTTTTTTAACCAAATCCGGAGTAATAAGAAGGTATCTTACGCCCAAATACGGAGAGATAATTTTACCGGTTGTTTTCACAGAATCAATATCGCGCTTAGCCTTGTTAATGGGAATAGCAAACCCGATGTTTTGCGCGCCCGAAACCATTGCCGTATTAATACCTATCACTTCTCCTTTTAAATTAAGAAGCGGGCCGCCGGAATTTCCAGCATTAATGGCGGCATCGGTTTGAAAAACGCCCTCAATTGTTTCTGAGATTCCGGCACCCGAAGCGGTAATGGTTCTGGCAAGGCCGGATATGACGCCGACAGAAACTGTATTTCTGAATTCTCCAAGCGCGTTGCCTATGGCTATGGCGGTTTGCCCCAACTGAACCGAGTCGGAGTCTCCCAGTTTTACCGTTGGAAGGCCTGTTTGATTAATTTTAACTACGGCCAAATCAGTCGCCGGATCTTGAGCCAAAACTTTAGCGTCGTATTTTTTGCCGTCATTGGTCAAAACCGTATACGAAGCGTTTTTTTCGGACACAACGTGCTTATTGGTTAAAATTAAACCGTCGGAAGAAATAATAAAACCCGATCCGCCGCCAACTTCTTGTTTTTGAGTGCCTTTTTGGCACGGCTGATAAAATTGGTCGCTGCCGAACCCAAAAAATTGCTGGAACTCCGGCGGCAAATTAGAAAAAGGGCTATAAGGACACTGCTCTATTATGGGAACGTCTTTAGAAATAATAATCGAGACAACAGCCGGAGAAGCTTGTTTTACGGCGCCTATAACCGCTTGCTCGTGAGAATCGGAAGACTGGTAAGGCGCAACCGGAACATTAACTTTATTATTAAAAAGCGGCGGCTGGCCAACCGACTGCTGGGGATTAAAAATCGAACGCAATTTATTTAAAACATCATCAAATGTATTCGCGCTGGCAAATTCAACTAAAACAAAAGAACCCAACACAGCCCCAACTAAAGCGAGCACCGCGCTAAAAACGATGATTTTTTTATTAATATTTTTATTCATATGTATAAATTAATAAGGTTTAATTATTTATTTGTTACGACTTTTAAACTGCTTAAATAATCTGCTATTTTAATATTTTTTTTATAATTTTCAAGGCTTTGGATATCTCTTCTTTTGTCGTGAATCTTCCAAAACTAAAACGCAAACTAGAACGCTGCTCGCTTTCATTTATCCCCATTTCTTTTAACACATAAGACGGCTGAGACGAACGCGCCATGCACGCCGAGCCGCGGGAAACAGCAATGCCGTTAAGATCAAATTTTATCAGCAAACTCTCCGCGTTATAACCCGGAAAAGCGATATTTAAAATATTAGGCAGCCGCTCGGCTTTCTCCGCGTTTAATTGGGCGCTGGGAATAATCTTTTTTATTTCTTTGAAAAAATATTGCGCCAGTAAAAAAATTCTTTTTTTCTCTTTTTGGCGATTTTTATCCGCCAGTTCAATTGCCTTTGCAAATCCGGCAATCGCGGCAACATTTTCGGTGCCTGACCTTAATCCGAATTCCTGTCCGCCTCCGGTTATTATCGGGGAAATTCCCGAACTTTTGCGAATGTAAAGCGCGCCGATTCCTTTGGGCCCGTAAATTTTATGCGCCGAAAGAGTCATCAGATCAACCCCCAAATTTTCAATATTACAATCAAGAAATTGGAACGCTTGAACCGCATCAGTGTGGAATAGAGGATAGCCACTAGCCACTAGGGTGTGGGGATTAGGGTGATTTTTCTCGCGGAAATTTCTAATAATCTCGCCTATTTTTGCAATCGGTTGGATAACGCCGGTTTCATTATTGGCGTACATTATTGAAACTAAAACCGTTCTTTCGTTTAAATATTTTTTTAAATGTTCCAAATCAACAATTCCGTTTTTGCTTACCTTTAAATAAATAACTTCGACCCCTTCGACTCCGCTCAGGGCAAGTCCTTCTTTTTCTAAGTCGCGAGCCGTTTCTAAAACTGATTCGTGTTCAATTGAAGAAATAATTATTCTGGGTTTTTGATTTTTAATTTTTTCCCGACGTTTCAGTCGGG
>JAJYNK010000026.1 GCA_021786355.1 bacterium | reverse complement strand
CAAAACTTCATAGATTCTGTTGACAGCTCTAAAACTTTCTATTACGCGGTTTATTCTTATGATAATAACAATAATTACACCCAACCTGTAATTCTAAAAGCAGAACCCGGTCAAACTTTTGTTGTGTCCCAGCCGCCCACTCAAACAGCATCCCCGACTCCTATTGGAATCGTCACTCCGGGTTCAACTACAACTTCTTCACAAATAATAATTCCTTCGACTATATCATCAAGTTATGAATTTATTAGATATCTTACTATTGGAAAATCAGGCGATGATGTCAGAGAGCTTCAGAAAATTCTCGCGACCAACCCCAATATTTATCCGGAAGCAAAAATTACCGGCTATTTTGGCCTCGCTACCCAAAGAGCTGTTCAGAGATTTCAAGAGGCATATGGCATCGCTAATTATTCAAGCGTGGGATATGGAAACGTAGGCCCTTTAACCAGAACACGATTGAATCAACTCATATCGTATAAAAAAAATTCTTCCTCAACGGCAACATCAAGCGCCGAACAATCAAGACAAACGCTCATAGCAAATTTAAAAGAACTTATAGCCAAAATTGAGGCGCAAATAGCAGTTCTTTTTGAACAGCTCAAGAAAATAAAAGCGGGACAGTGATAATGTTTTTTTCGCTTCTTAATTAAGGCAGATTAGAACGACTTTATTGTGTTATAATGTAATCAATGCTTTGGTTTTATATTGCTATTGCCGCGCAGGTGATTTTAGGTGTTTCAGCGGTTTTTGACAAATGGCTTTTAAAAAAGAGTTTTTTTGATCCTCTGGTCTATACTTTTTGGTTCGCGATAACCGGTTATCTGGCGGTTGTTTTGATGCCCTTTGGTTTTGCGATTCTTCCCATTAAGACAATGCTTATTGCTTTTGCTTCGGCGGTGGTTTTTGTATTCGCGATGTATTTTTTATTTTTGGCGCTTTCAAAGAGCGAGGCGTCGAAAATCTATCCGCTTATCGGCGGGTTTTCACCGATATTCACTCTAATAGTCGGATATATGCTTTTGGACATTACGATAGGAGTCGGTGATATTATAGGCTTTATCATGCTGATTTTGGGCGCTTTTACCTTATTTTTTATCGAGGAAAAAGAATTAGTATGGTCGGTATTTTTATTAGTTTTAGCTAGTTCGGTTATGTTCGGAATTTCGCATACTCTTTCAAAAATTGTTTTTCAATCAAGCCCGTTTATTATCGGTTACACCTGGATAAAATTCGGAGAAGCGATTTTTGCCACACTATTTCTTTTAATCCCGAAAATCAGGCATAATATTTTCTCCGCGACAAAAACTAGCGGTTCGAGAGATAAGGTGTCTTATTTCGCCAATCGCGCTTTTGCCGCCATCGGATCGATTTTGGTTAATGTGGCTTTTTCTCTGACGCATCCCGCGCTTGTCGACGCCACGCAAAGCTTGAAGTACGTGGTTATATTTTTGGTCGCGTGGATTTTTCTTAACGAGCATTTTAAAGGCAAGGTATTGGTTGGAAAAATTTTAGCGACTATTTTTGTAGTTATCGGCCTTGCGTGGCTTGGGCTCGTCGGTTACGCGAGAAATTTGCTCGTTGAACAAAACAGACATATTGAATGGGGCGTTACGTTTTCTCAAAAATTCAGCAGGCAACTCGGCCTTGATTGGAAAAAAAATTACGAAGCGATTTTAACGGATTTAAATCCCGAAAAAATCCGTCTCGCGGTTTACTGGGACGACACAGAGAAAAATAGGGGCGAGTATGATTTTTCCGATTCGGATTGGCTTTTGGAAAAATCCAATCAATTCAATAAAAAAATTGTTTTAACGGTTGGTATGAAAGTGCCCAGATGGCCGGAATGTTTTGTTCCCGGTTGGGCTAAAAAGTTAAATACCGGAGAACGCGAACAAGCTCTGAATGATTATTTAAAAGTTATAATAAATCGTTATAAAGAAAATCCGGCCATTGTAATGTGGCAGGCGGAAAACGAACCGTTTCTAGCTTTTGGCGAATGCGAAAAAAGACCGAAGGCCTTTCTTGATGAGGAAATATCTCTTATAAAATCAATCGATAATAAAAGACCGGTTGTTGTAACTGACAGTGGGGAATTCGGTTTTTGGTATAAGGCGGTTGAAAAAGGCGATACTTTCGGCACCACGATGTATAGAAAAGTTTATCCGGCCTCAATCGGATTTTTAACCGGCGTTATCCAATATCCCTTGGAACCGAACTTTTTCAAATTGAAAGAAAAAATCGTGAGACGTTTAACCGGCGAATATAAAAAGAAATTTTTTGTTTCCGAACTCCAGGCCGAGCCGTGGGATAAGTCCGAATTGCCTTATATTTCTTACGAGCGTCAAATAGAACTCTTTAGCCCGCGGTATTTTGTTGATACAATTAATTATGCGAAAGCCGCCGGCTTTGACGAGTATTATTTATGGGGCGCGGAGTGGTGGTACAAATTAAAGACGCAGAATAATGATAATAGGTATTGGGAATACGCAAGAAGTTTAATAAAATAAAATAGTAAATAAAAATAAACCGTCATCCCGAGCGGAGCGAGGGATCTCGAGATTCTTCGTCTTCGGCTCAGAATGACAATGCGTTTAGCTGTAAATTATGTTTTATATAGGAATTGACATAGGCGGCACGAAAACAAAAGGCGTTATTTTTGATTCAAAAATTCGTCGGGTTAAAAAAGAAATAACGATTAAAACTCCGAAAAATAAAAAAGTTTTCCTGAAGCAGTTGGAAAAAATAATTTTGGAATTTAAAAAAGAAAGAAATATTAGAGGTATTGGTGTCGGGTTGCCTGGTATAGTTGACTATACCACCGGTAAATTGATAAAAGCTCCAAACGCGCCTTTTTTAAATGGTTGGAATGTGAAAAAAGCACTCAGAAAATTTAAATTGCCAGTAAAGATTGATAATGACAGCCGGTGTTTTTTGCGCGCGGAAGCTAAATTAGGCGCCGGTTACGGTCATAAAAATATCGTGGGTTTAACAATTGGCACTGGTATAGGCGGGGGAATTATAATAAATGGTAAAATGTATCAGGGGAAAACCAGCGGCGCAGGAGAATTTGGACACATGATATTTCAAGAGGAAAGAAAAAAAGGAAAGGGGAAAAGCTTTGAGGAATTAGGAGGAAAGAAAGCATTTTTTAAATTCGGAGATAGGAGTAGAATGGTTGGAATGGGGGTAGCGAATTTAATAAACGCCATTGATCCCGATATTGTAATTTTAGGAGGCGGAGGTATAAATAATGGAAGTTTAAAAATGGATGTTATAAAAAGGGTTGCTAAAAAATACATAATGTCGCCTCTAGCTAAAAAGACACCGATAGTTAAAGGAAAATTAGGCGACAGGGCGCAGGTAATAGGAGCCACCCTGCTTTTCAATGAAAAATAATCTTCACATAAAAAATTTTGAGGAATTAGCTACGAATCCTTTGCGCGAAAAAGCGCTTTTGATTGCTGAGGCCGGATTAAACGCTATTGATATTGAAAAAGCCGTTGATAGCCGAATCAAAATCGAGGGCGATATTTTAGAATTTCATCATCCGGCTTATGAAAAAAAGGGGGATTACGCCAGCTGGCTTTGGGGCATGAAAATAAATTTGAAAGATTTCAAAAGAATTTTCGTTGTCGGCATAGGTAAGGGTTCTGCTCTAGCAAGTATTGTTTTGGCGCAAAAGCTGGGCGATAGATTAACGCAAGGCATCGCTATAGACGTTAAAGAGCCCAACTTTCAAACTTTAAAACTTTCAAACTTTAAAACTTTTGTCGGCACTCATCCTTTGCCGTCAAAGCAAAATATCAAGGCTACCAAAGAAATTATTAAACTTGTTGAAGATTTAAACGAAGATGATCTTCTTATAAATTTCATTTGCGGCGGAGGCTCGGCTCTTGCTTGCGCGTCTGAGAAAGAATTGGAAGAAGCCGCCGTTATTTTTAAAGAGCTTACCGCAAACGGCGCAGACATTAAAGAAATGAATATCGTTAGAAAGCACATTTCCGAGTTTAAAGGTGGGGGGTTTGCCAAAATAGCTTATCCGGCAAAAGTTATATCGTTGATAGTTTCCGATGTTATCGGCAACGATATGTCCACGGTAGCTTCGGGCCCGACTGTTTTTGATATGACAACCAAAGAAGAAGCTGAAAATGTTTTGAAAAAGTATCTGCGTGAATCAGCGTCT
This sequence comes from bacterium, assembly GCA_021786355.1. Taxonomy (GTDB): domain Bacteria; phylum Patescibacteriota; class Minisyncoccia; order UBA6257; family UBA9933; genus JANLIR01. The sequence continues at coordinate 694 of JAJYNK010000026.1, read as the reverse complement.
AGATCAGCGTTAATCCGCGGCTTAGTGGAAACTCCCAAGGACCAGAGGTATTTCAAAAAAATAAAAAATATACTTTTTGTGTGCAATAACGACGCGGTTTTGGCCATGGAAGAAAAAGCGAAAGAGATGGAATTGAGCTCAAGGATTTTTTCTTTATCTTATGAAGGAGAAGCAAAAGAGGCGTTGGTCAAATTAGTAGATGAAATTTGGCCGGGAGGGGTTTTGTTGGTTGCCGGGGAAACGACAGTCAAATTAGTCAACTTAAAGAGCGGTAAAAAAATCGGCAAAGGCAGCAGAAACCAGGAGGCCGCGCTCGGCCTAATTTCTAATTCCCAACTTCTAATTTCTAACAATATTGTTGCTTTGGCTCTTGCTTCGGACGGACATGACAACAACGAAGCCGCCGGAGCCATAGTTGATTCCGAGACATTGGAAAAAGCGGAAAAATTAAAATTGGAGCCGGAAAAATTTTTGGAAACCCACGACTCGTTTCATTTTTTTGAAAAAACAAACGACCTGATTTTCGCCGAACAAAAAAGTTTCAACGTCGCGGATTTGATGGTGATAATAAAAGAGAAGTAGATACTGATGGATATTATTAGATATCAAATAGATATTTATGGATATTAATGAAAGCAATAATGAAAATAGCAAAAATCACATTCAATTAAAAGATTTAGAAGTTTATAAATTA
>JAJYNK010000037.1 GCA_021786355.1 bacterium | reverse complement strand
GGCTTCGCTTCGGCTCGGGCGCGGCGGAATTCCCCCCACACCCCCCTTCCGCCGCGCCCTCGCTTGGGCTTCGCAAAATTTTTTCGGCGGCTTTCTCTTTCTTTTCCTTGTCCCACCCTCCCGACGCGGAAAAGATTAAAGAACTCCCTTTTTTCTTTACTATTTCCAAATATTTTGGTAATATTATATTGTGGTTCAGAAGTTTGAACATAAATCAATTATACCACAATTTAATATTACTATTCAAATATGGTAGAGTCAAGCAAAATAAAACGATTAAGGGAAAAACTGGGCTTGTCGCAGGAAAAATTGGCGCGACTTGCCGATGTTTCCAATAATACGATAATCAACATTGAGGCGGGCAAACAACAAAACCCGACTGTTGATACAATCAAGAAAATCGCAAAAGCGTTAAATGTCCCGATTGAAGATTTAATAAAATGAGTATGGCAACCGTGCAAAAAAAGAACTTAAAATTTGTGGATTTCTGCGCTGGAATTGGCGCGGGACGGCTTGGGCTTCAAAATGTCGGGTTAAGTTGTGTTGGTTTTTCCGAAATAGATAAATACGCCGAGCGAACTTACCGAGAATTTTTTGGGCAGGAGGAAAAAAATCACGGGGATTTGATGAAAATAAACCCGGACGATTTGCCGGATTTCGATTTAATGATTGCCGGATTTCCTTGCCAGTCGTTTTCCGTTATCGGACAGCGAAAAGGAATGAACGATCACCGAGGGCAAATTATTTATGGCTTGATTAAAATAATGAACGCCAAAAATTTGCCTTATTTCATTTTGGAAAATGTAAAAGGTTTGGTTAACCACGAGGGCGGAAAAACCTTAAAAATAATCTTGGAAGAATTAGACAAGGCGGGATATAGAGTTTATCACCGAGTTTTGAATAGTTTGGATTATGGCGTTCCTCAAATGCGAGAAAGAATTTATTTTGTGGGAATAAGAAAAGACCTTGTGAACGGGAATAGTTTTGAATGGCCAAAACCGGTTTTTCCGCCCGATATTCAAGATTATTTGATTGATGACGGCGAAATGGAGTTTAACGATAAAAAGAGAGCTTACGAAACTTTTTTGAAATATCTGGACAATAAATACAATAAAAATTTATTCAAAATTGAAAAATTGCTCAAAGAGGATTATTTGGTTTTGGACACCCGACAATCGGATTTGAGATTATACAGAAACAAAGTACCGACTTTAAGAACCGGACGGCACGGTGTTTTATATGTCAGAAACGGAAAATTCAGACGATTATCCGGTTTTGAATCGTTGCTTTTGCAAGGATTTCCAAAACATTTGAGCGAGAAAACAAAAGGTAAAATCGCCGATGTTTATTTATTGAGCCAAGCCGGAAACGCCATGACGGTTAGCACGATTGAAGCGATTGGCAAAAGTTTGCTTAATTACATGAATCATTATGAATAAAAAAGATTTAATAAAATTGGGTTCGCAAACCGCAAAAGGCGGATTTAGGAACGAGGACGATATAGTCCGAAAGTTTAACGATTGGAAAAAAGACGAGGACGCTCAAAAATGGTTGGCGATTATGGGCTATCCGATTAAAGAAATTGAAAAAGTGGAAGCGATGAAATTGCACGGATATAAAACCGATGTTCAGGTTCAGATAACAATTTATCTCAAAAAAGCGATAGCCGCCGAAAATTTGTCTATAAAATTAGTTAGCAATCCACAAGGATTTAACCAAATAGACAAAAGGTGGGTAGATAAATATGTTGAGATGTGGGAAATTCCGGCGGATATAACCAAAATTTTGAAAACTTTTACAGGTGAAATCGCCCCGACAAAATCGGGATTGAAAGACAAGCGAAGAATGTTTTTGAGCGAAATGAGCGAAAACGATCAACAGAAAATAATTGATTATTTCACCAAAAACAAAATTTTGGTTGTTTCCGATATTTTGAAAGGCAGAGGCAAATTTTCGGCGGGCTGGATGTTGGTCGCTTTGGTCGCCAACGGAGAAAGCAGTTGGATTTTGAAATCAATAAATCACGCCATGAATGTTTTTGCCGACGGCCCGGTAAGAATTACAAATCAAGGCAGTTTGAAAATTGGAAAGATAACAATGCAGAGAAAAGGCGGAGACGCTGGGCGAGATTCGGCAAAAATGTTGCAGTTTAAGATAAACCCCGTTGAGCTTTTCGCAAATTGATTATGTATGGACACAGTATCAAAACAAAAACGAAGCGAAATAATGTCTTTGGTAAAGAGCAAAGACAGCAAAATAGAAACATTATTTCGCAAAGAACTTTGGAAAGCGGGTTTTCGTTATCGCAAAAATTCAGGCAAGTATTTTGGGAAACCGGATATTGTTTTGCCAAAATACAAAACGGCGATTTTTGTTGATTCTTGTTTTTGGCACGGGTGCAAAAAACATTGTCGCATACCCACCGCACGCAAAAAATATTGGACGGCAAAAATTGAAAGAAATATAACAAGAGACAAAGAAGTTTCAAAATATTATAAAAAACAGGGTTGGAAAATTTTCAGGTTTTGGGAACACGATTTGAAAAATAAAACTGAAAAAATTGTTGAACAGATAAAAAATAAGATATGAAAATATCAAAACTGACGATTAAAAATTTCCGTTGCATAAAAGAACAAACTCTTAACGCAAAAGAGCTTTCTATTTTTATCGGCGACAATGCCACCGGCAAAACCTCAATAATTGAAGCGATTAACTTTGTTCTTTCGCCTTATTTTTTATCTGGCCGTATAAAGCACACGGATTTTTATAAAGGCTCTGACGAGCCGATCGTTATTCAAATTGAATTTGATGAAAATTTTACCGCTTCATTGCCCGACGGATATGCAACGCAAAAAGTTGAGTGCGGTGGCGTTTACTTAGAAATTAAAAAGAGAGATAAAGCGGCGGCAGGCAAGGCGTTTTCCGATATTGTCGTTTTAACTCATCATGTTGTCCCGAATAGACCAAAAGACAACGATAACGGTTGGGAAATAGCAAGAAAAACCGGAACGAAATTTAAGTTTGACGAAAGATTGCTTTCCTTATCGCAAGCAGAATTTGAAAATTTTCCAAAAAGTTTTTATTTCGGAAAAAACCGAGAACGACAATTGCAAAAGGGATTTAATTCTTCCGTTTCTTCCGTTTTTGACGATTTTAATTGGAGATTTTCAAAAGGCGTTAGGGATGAAGTGGTTGCGGAAGGCGAGGAAAACTTTTTTGCGAAAAAAAGCAATTTTGAAAAAGAAATCATCAATAAAATAGACGAGGCGTCGCTTAAAAAGAGTTTTGAAGCATTGAATACAAAACTTAAAGATTTTGAGATTGGAAATGTTGACCTTTCTTTTATTGATTGCCACGCCCCATTTGATAGCGCTTTTCTTTCGCAAAAATTGGAAAAACTTGATTTGCCTGTAAGTGCGATTGGCTCTGGCATTGAAATGATTGTTTCCTTATTATTTTTAGAGACACTCGCCTCGTTATCAAAAGAAAAAATTATTGTCTTAATTGACGAGCCGGAGCTTCATTTACACCCTCGTTTGCAAGAAAAATTAATCCAGTATTTAACTGAATTTTCAAAGGCAAATCAAGTTTTTATTTCCACCCACTCGCCTTACTTTTTCAAAAATTGTTTGAAAAATCCGCAAATTGAATTATTGATAACCAAAAATTCCGCAAACGGAATTGTGGTTGAAAATACCGGCACACAATTTGGACTATTTCCTTGGAGTCCGTCTTGGGGTGAAATAAATTATTCTGCTTACGGTTTGCCAACAATTGAATTTCATAACGAACTTTATGGCTATATTCAAGAACAGCAAAAGAAATATACGATTGATCAAGTTGAAACTTATTTTGTCGGAAAAAGTATAGCAAAATCGAAAAAATGGACGGAAATAAAAAATGGGCAAGCACAACAACCACAAGACGCTACATTGATGACGTTCGTTAGAAATTCAATTCATCATCCTGAAAATACAAACAATGGCGGTTATACACCGCAAGAATTGAAATCGTCAATTGACGAAATGATAAAATTAGTCCAAAATCCATAAATAAGAGAAAGCCGCCGAAAAAATTTTGCGAAGCCCAAGCGAGGGCGCGGCGGAAGGGGGGTGTGGGGGGAATTCCGCCGCGCCCGAGCCGAAGCGAAGCCCCGCCGCCCTGCTCGTTCAGAGCAGAGTCCCGCAAAAAAGTTTTCTTTTCCTTTTAGAAGAAAAAGAAATCGCGCGCCAAATCAAAAAATGCGAAGAAAACTTTTTTGCGGAACAGCGAGCGAAGCGAGCGGCGGCGGGGCGTAGCGAATTAGTCGGGATTTTGTTCAAAATGAGTTCTGACTTTTTCCAACAAACACCACCAAAGCAGAATTTTCAGTCGAGAATTCCCGATTCATCTCGTAAATGACTGCTAATTTGGCAGTTCCAAATCCTTTTTTCCATTCAAACGGTATTCCTTCCGGGAAGACCAGTTTCTGGAACTTGGGCTGTAAGTGTGGCACAAGATCAAACCATTGCCGGCCGAGATTGCTTATGAACTTGGTCGCATAAATGATTGATCCTTCAATATCAAACTGCTCGATCCGGGCTTCGTTTGATAATATTCTGGTAGTCGATATTTCGTTTTCAATTTCATCTTTTCGTTCCACAAACTCCTCTTTGGTATAAGAACCGTCCTCACGCATTTCGTAGATGCGTTTTTTCTTTGCCTCGAGCGTTTCCAGTTTCTTTTTCCACTTCTCGGCTTCCATTTCAAATCTCTGGCCTTTCTCTTTCCAAATATCGATCACGCTTTCCTTGAAGATATCGAGAAACGCTTGTTTTGGAGTAACTCTCTCTAAATATTCAAAAAACATCTTTTCCAGTTCCAGTTTGGGTGTGCTTTTGCCAAACACACAGCAATTCTTATTTCCGCAGTG
>JAJYNK010000041.1 GCA_021786355.1 bacterium | reverse complement strand
ATCAGCGCCGAGATTCCAAAAAATAAATTAATAGTTTTTACCGGAGTTTCGGGAAGCGGCAAATCGTCGCTTGCTTTTGATACGATTTTTGCCGAAGGACAAAGAAGGTATATCGAATCTTTGTCCCCTTACGCTCGGCAATTTTTGGGGCAGATGGATAGGCCGGATGTTGATGAGATTGTAGGATTATCGCCGGCAATTGCTATTGACCAGCGGGCGCTTTCGCATAATCCGCGCTCTATTGTTGGGACACTTACGGAAATTTATGATTATTTGAGAGTTTTATACGCGCGCTTGGGAGATGTTTATTGCCCGAACGACGGGACAAAAATTAAAAAATTATCCTTGGAGGAAATTGTGGATATTATTAAAGACACCGCGGAAGAATTAAAGGAAAAAACAGTTACGATTTTGTCTCCTGTTGTACGCGGAAGAAAAGGGGAATATTACCAGCTTCTTTATGATTTTTTATCCCTTGGGTTTGGCGAAGTAAGAATTGATGGTAAATTTCACAGCTTGCATGAACGGGCAGAACTTTCGCGTTACAAAGAACACGAGATAGAAATAGTGATGGATAAGGTGATGGTGCAGGACGAGGGGCGTTTGTTTGAAGCGGTTGAAAATTCTTTAAATTATAGCAAGGGGCTGGTTGTCGCCATTTTTGGCGACCGCGGAACTGCGCGGATTGAACCGCAGAACGACGCGGAAAAAATTCAGCGTAAGTCAGCGTCAAGTCAGCGTGGATCAGCGACGAGAGAGTTATTACTCTCGAGTTCGTGGACTTGTCCGGTTGATAATTTTTCTTTTCCGGAAATAGAGCCCCGACTTTTTTCTTTTAACAGTCCTCACGGCGCGTGTCCGACTTGTTTCGGATTGGGCAAAACCGATTTGTTTTTAAAAACGATTTGTCCCGATTGCAACGGGAAAAGATTGAAACCGGAATCACTTTCGGTAAAAATCGCTGGTAAAAATATTTACGAGGTCTGCAATTTGCCGCTTAACCAGACGCACGATTTTTTCGTGAAATATAAAAATAAAATGACCGCGCGGGAGAAAAAAATCGCTTTAAATGTCGTGGAGGAAATTGAAAACCGGCTGCAATTTTTATTGGAAGTCGGTCTTGATTATTTAACTTTAAACAGGGAAGCGGAAACGCTTTCAGGCGGCGAAGCGCAGAGAATCAGATTATCCTCTCAAATAGGCTCAAAACTTTCCGGTACTTTGTATGTTTTAGACGAACCGACAATAGGCCTTCATGAGCGAGATACGGAAAGATTGATAAATACTCTAAAAGCGTTAAGGGATCAAAATAATACCGTTATTGTTGTTGAGCATGACGAGAAAACAATCCATAGTTCTGATTATTTACTTGATTTAGGGCCAGGCGCCGGAGTGCACGGCGGAGAAGTAACCGCAACCGGCGAGACGAATAAATTATTGACCCTTCGACAAGCTCAGGGTAAACAAAACGAAAAATCTTTGACATTACAGTATTTGCGCGGCGATAAGGAAATCGCTGTTCCGGAAACAAGAAGGCACAAAACAGCCGAATCAATAAAAATAATCGGCGCGAGAGCGAATAATCTGAAAAATATCGACGTTGAGTTTCCTTTGAGGCGCTTAGTGTGCATGACTGGAGTTTCCGGAAGCGGGAAATCGTCTTTGATGTACGATGTTTTGTATACAAACCTTTCAAAAATAAAAGCGCGTTTTGGCGAGTCATTAGAAAACGCCGCGAAAATTATAGGAAGCGAGTTTATCGATAAAATCGTGATGGTTGACCAGTCGCCGATTGGTCGGACTCCGCGTTCCAACCCGGCAACTTATACCGGCATATTTACTCCGATAAGAGATTTTTTTGCCGAACTTCCCCAGTCGAGAGAAAAAGGTTATACCGCGTCAAGATTTTCTTTTAATGTTCAAGGGGGCAGGTGCGAAGCTTGTCAGGGTGCCGGATTTAATTTAATTGAAATGCATTTTTTGCCGCCGGTTTTGGTTGAGTGCGAAGTTTGCCACGGAAAACGTTTTAACCGCGAAACTTTGCAGATTAAATATAAAACCAAGAATATTTTTGAAATTTTAGAAATGACGGTTGACGAGGCGCTGGAATTTTTTGACGGAATTTATTTGATAACCGATAAATTGAAAGTGCTTCAGGAAGTCGGACTCGGATATATAAAACTCGGCCAGAGCGCAACGACATTGTCGGGCGGCGAAGCGCAGAGAATAAAACTTTCCAAGGAGCTTATCCATCCTTTGGGAAAACGGGGATTGTTTTTGCTCGACGAGCCGACAGTCGGGCTTCATTATCACGACATTGAAATGCTTTTGAAGGTTTTAAACAAGCTTGTTGAAAAAGGAAATTCCATATTTGTTATAGAGCACAATATGCACGTGATAAAATCCGCGGATTACGTGATTGATTTGGGGCCGGAAGGCGGAGAAAAAGGCGGAAAACTTATTGCCAAGGGAACGCCGGAAGAAATCGTGAAAAACCCGCATAGTGTTACGGGGAAATATTTGAAAGAATATTTGAAATAGGAATTAGTAGTTAGGAGCTAGAATTTAGTACTTAGGGCTTAATTACCGGAGTTAATGAAAAAAAATGAACCTTTTATTAAAAGCCAAAAAATTTCCGCTAACACCGGGGATTTATATGTTTTTAGACGCTAAAAAGAGAGTTCTTTATGTTGGTCGGGCGGTATCTTTAAAAAAGCGCATTTTGAATTATTTCCAGAAAAATTTGTTGGACCAGAGGATAAAAGAAATGGTTTCTTTGGCGCGTGACGTTAAATATGAAAAAAGCGGGAATCTTTTGGACGCAATTGTTTTGGAAGCGAATCTTATAAAAAAATATTGGCCAAAATACAATATTAAAGATCGAGATGATAGGTCTTTTGTTTACTTTGTAATTCCAAAGGGTGATTTTCCGAGGCCGATTATGGCGCGAGGAAAAGAATTGGAACGATTTCCAAAAACAGCGAAAATATTCGGTCCCTATCAAGCTTTGCATTTGATAAGAGCCGCGTTGAAAATTATCCGCAGGATCTTTCCGTATAGTACTTGTAAAGTCGGTTCGGGAAAGCCTTGTTTTGATTATCAGATAGGGCTTTGTCCGGGCGCGTGCGTGGGCGCGATTTCAAAAGAAGATTATAAAAAAAATATAGATAGTATTGTTTTGCTTTTGAGGGGCGATAAAAAAGGATTGATGAAAAAATTAAAAAAAGAAAATCCGGACCAAGCGCGGGCGTTGGAGCATATTCAAGACGTTGTCCTCATCAATGATGAGAATTTCCAATTTCCAATTTCCAATTTCCAAAAAGCGCAGAGAATCGAAGGTTATGATGTGTCGCATTTAACCGGAAAAGAAACTTACGGATCTATGGTTGTTTTTACAAACGGCGAAGCGGATAAAAATCAATATAGGTTATTTAAAATTAAAAGTGCTCCGGCAAACGACGACCTACGGGCTTTGGAAGAGATGATTTTAAGGCGGTTTAATCACAGCGAATGGCCGAGGCCGAATTTTATTTTGATAGACGGCGGAAGGCCGCAAATAAGCTTTATCTCGAAAACACTAAGAAATAAAAATATAAACATTATTTTGGTGGGGATATCTAAATTCAAAGGAGATGAGCTGGTTTTTCCTCTGGGTATAAAAAAAACAACAAGGGAATTGATTGAAAATATGAAAAACGTTTTATTGAAAGTTCGCGAAGAAGCGCACAGATTCGCTTTAAAATCCAGCAGACGCAAAATGGGAGTGTTGATAAGTAATTTCTAATTTTTGAGTAATTTAGATACAATTCACTATAGGGAAACGGTCGATAAAGAAAAATTAACATATATGGTAAAAAATCTTGGTACAATCGATAGGGTAATTAGGCTTGTTATCGCTTTGGCATTGCTTCCGATCTCATTCGCTTTTTACCAAACTAATTTTATTTTAGCGATAATAGCTTTTGTTTTAGCTCTCGGAACTGCAATTACCGTGATTACAGGTTTTTGTATTGTTTATAAACTTTTTGGAATAAGCACTAGAAAAGATTCGGGTGGTTCGTCGCCTCCGTCGCAACCCATGCAGTAATTTAAGTATTTGTAGAAATAAAATTCCGCACTAAAAATGCGGAATTTTATTTGAAATTTAAGGGACTTTTGGTTAAGATTGTTTTGTTGCCGGGCCTATAGTTCAGTGGTACAACACCTCATTTGCAATGAGGAGCCGCGAGTTCGATTCTCGCTAGGTCCACGAACATCTTTTGTAAAAAAGATTTTTGAGATAGCAAGCTAGTTGATAAAAGGTGTCCAAAACAAGCTCCGCTTTAGCGGGGCTTGTTTGTAAAATAAATATCGTGTATAATTACAGTATCTAATAACTTGACTATTTATAGGGGATTTGATAGGGTTTAGATGTAATCTATAAATTTAACTATTATGACCAATAAAATCACCATTGACGACCTATATTCCGATGCTGGCACTTTTGACGAGGAAGCCGTCCTAACAATACTCAAGGGCAAGATTGTTTTTACGAAGGAAAATGAGATATTGTTTGTAGTTGACCCCACTAAACTAAAGGCCAGAGATGCAATTTTATTTTACGCTTTGGCCAAGAAGGTTTTGGTGGCAAATAAGAAAATTGACGATGAGATAATTACAAACGCTGAAATCCTTGATAAAGCTAAGCTCACAAAGAGTAATGTTGGGGTGACGATAATGCGCCTCAAGGATAAGAAAATTCTTATGCCCTCTGGTTCGGGATATGAACTCCCTACATTCAAAGTCGCGGAGGTGTTGAATTCATTAAAAAATAATAAAGATTAAATTCTATGACTAAAGACATTGAGATAAGGGTTGCAGACCTAGAAAATCGCCTTACAGCACTTGAGAAGGATTTTCATGCCGGTAATTCCTCCCCAAAAAGCGACAAGAAGCGAAACCAAAGCCTTAACGAATTTTTGCTAGAGAAAAACCCGACCACTGCGATTGATAGCGTTTTGGTGATCACCGTTTACCACGAGCGATTTTCAGGAGTGAATTCTTTTAGCGCGAACGACATTTTGGACTTGATTAGGAAAGCCAAACAAAAGAAACCTAAGAACATTAACGATCTCATCAATAAAACCATAGGCAAGGGATATTTCGAAGAAGATAAAGCTGGCGAGGATGGAAAAAAGAGGTGGCACGTTACAAGTTCCGGCATCGCGCTTGTTGATAACAACTTTAACCGAAATGAAAAGAATTCCTAAAAAAGAATTAGAGGCTTTTGATGTGCATCTACTTCCAGATGTCCAGAGTATTTCGCTATGGGTAATGGAATATCTAACCGATGAAACTATTGATCGGTTCGGTTCAACTGAAATCGCAAAATATATCGTTGATAAATTAGGGATTAGCACCTCAAAACAAGCCGTCCAAGCTTCTTTAATTAAAGCCACAAAACAGAAACTATGCCATAAGGAAACGGGTGGCTTTAAGCTAATGCAAATTGGGCAAGAAGAGCTTTTGAAGCAGATGAGGAAAGGAAGAGTAACTTTGCTAGAACCCGGTAAACCGTTTTCTGCCGGTGTTGAACTTGGCAATATATTTTCGCAAATGACCGGAGTAGTTCGTTTTAGCGATCCTTATGTTGATGAAAAAACACTTGATGTTGTCCATAAACATTTTTCTGACGCTAAATTATCAATTAGGATATTGACTTCGCAGATTGCCAACGAGGAAAGGTTTAAACGTGATTTAGAAAAAATGCGAGTTGAGGGAGTCAATATTGAGGTTCGTAAAATTGATAAGGGTATTTTACACGACAGATATTTTATTGACGACAAGCATTTTTGGTTATCAGGGAACAGTTTGAATAATTTAGGGAAGAAAGAAAGTTTTATCGTAATGTTAAGCGATGGGATACGGCAAAGCATGTTACAGACCTTTAATTCTCGTTGGCAATCTGCTATAAATACCTAGTCGCCGCCAAAAAATTCACCGTTGGGAGCGAGGGCATGGCGGAAGGGGGGGGTGTGGGGGGAATTCCGCCGTACCCGAGCAGATAAAATTAGTAGTCCGTCTCGATCGCTGTAAATTTAATTATCTTGTTTTCTGTTTATTTTTCTATATTATAAAACCATGAATGATAAAAGATTTTTAGGGTCCACTATAGCATTAATTATTGGGGGATTTGCAATAATAGGTGGTTTGGCAAATCCATCGAGCGTTTTATTTGCTGGAATTTATATTGTATTAAGTGCTTTGGCATATAGGTCATTAAAAAAAAGAAAACTCGGATTACTAGGAGAATCAAAAATGCGATCTATTTTAGAAATAGTTGCAATTGTTGTGGTGTTATTACTTATATTGCTGCAAAATGACTTATTCAGAAATATTGTAAATGATCCTTTTCCAAATGTCGTAATTCCGTTGTGGGCAATAATAGCTTATTTGATTCTTTATTTTAAACCACATAAAAAGATCATCGAATTTACCCATAAGAATTCACCTAACTAACTTTACGGAGGCGTGCGCGAGTGGTTGAAACGGATGGTCTTGAAAACCATTATGCCGGAAACGGCATCGAAGGTTCGAATCCTTCCGCCTCCGCAAATCTTATGGCTTCGTGATAATTCTATTTACAACGGTTGCCCCTACTGGTATCATTAATAAATGAGAATAACACAGCGTAAAGGTGATGTAGCCGTTTCACAAGCAGTGGCTCGATTTACAAAGATGGGCTACGACGTATCTATACCACTTACTGAATCTGCTCACTACGACTTAATCATTGATACGGGTATGGTATTGAAAAGAGTACAGGTGCGATATAGTGGTGTAAGAGAAGTAGCATTGAGAAGAATTCATTCCAATTCAAAGGGATATGTAGTAAAAAAGACTAAAGCTGATGCGTATGATTGGCTTTATATATTTAAAAATTCAGGAGAGGAGTATTTGATCAAACGATGTTTAGTAAATCGTAATTCAATCGTACCTACCGCCGACTATCTTCTTAAATAGGCTTGGGTTTAGAGGTTTGAACTTCGTTCAAAAAACACAGCCAGCCAAACAAATGATTTTTTGGTAAACTATAAATATATGACTCAACGAGAGAGAAAACCAAAAGATATAATTGAAGTCGAAAATAAAAAACTGGATATAGACGAAATAATTATGATAAGTGATATTTCCTGGCATGCGCCGGAATACGAATATTCGCCGAAATCCAGCGCGTGGTATTGGACGAGTTTATTCTTGGCCCTGGTTTTGATAATTTTCGCGCTTTGGCAGAAGAATTTTTTGTTCGCGGTTTTTGTGTTTATTGCCGAACTGATTGTTTTTGCCGTGGCCGACAAGCATCCGAAAATTTGGGAATTTACAATTAACGAAAAAGGCGCTTATATAGGCAAAAATAAGTTTTATCCTTATGACCAGATCGAGGCTTTTGATATACACATGAATGAAATAGGGCATGACCAGTTGGTTTTGAAAACAAAAAAGAAAATTTCACCAATTGTTACCATTAATATATATAAGGAGGATCAGGAAAAAATAAAAGAATTTTTAAAAAAATATATTCCGCACGAAGAAATAGAAATTTCTTTCGGGGATGTAGTCAGTAAATTGATAGGATTTTAAAATGCCCTCGGGCCGTTACAAATTTAATTAACCGGTTTTCGAGGATAAAATTTTTTATTTGCATAATTAAAATCAATCAGATATAACTAAATTTATAAATTTGTAACGGCCCTCGTCGTTCAACGGATAGGACGCGAGATTGCGGATCTCGTAATGGAGGTTCGATTCCCCCCGAGGGCACATAAGTTATCCACATTGATTTTCAAAATCAATTATTCCATAATGTTTTTGTTTAAAAAAAGTGAAGCTGCGGAAAATTACTCAGAATAATTCCTCGGTAATTTATTAGTAATTTTCCGGGCGAAGCTCCGCGCCGTTTTTAAGGCGGACTAATTCGCGGAAAGTAGTATTGGATGGAAAAACAGACAAATTTCGGCGCTCACTTAACCATTGATGGCTATAAAGGCGACAAAGAAAAATTAAATAATTTCGAACTGGTTTACAGAGTATTGGATGAATTGCCCGAGAATTTAGGGATGCATAAGCTTATTCCTCCCTATGTTGTTATCGCGCCTCCGGTGACTGAAAAAGACCAAGGCGGAGTTTCCGGCTTTGTTATGATTGCCGAAAGCCACATTAGCGTCCATACTTTTCCCCAAAAGCAATTCGTCAGCATAGACGTTTATACCTGCCAAAAAGATTTGGATAATCAAAAAATCTCCGATTATTTTAAGGAAAAATTCGACCTTCAGGAACTGGAAATAAACAAAATCATAAGAGGCACAAAATTTTCAGAACAATAACCACCTCTTTTTTGTTTTAGATAATGCCGGAGTTCCGGCATTTTTTGTTATGTGCAATATAATAGATTTTTTCATATAATTTCTCTATGACATTAGAGAAATTATCCCTTCAAACTCCTTTAATAGGCATAAAAGGCGTTGGTCCGAAATTTGCCGAGCGCTTGAAAAATTTAAATATCAACACCGTAAAAGATTTGCTTTGGCATTTTCCTTTCCGTTACGAAGATTTTTCCAATATTTCAAAAATCAAAGATTTGAAAGTCGGAGAGCGGGCGACCGTCAACGGCGTTATAAAAGACATAAAAATGCGCCGGACCTGGAAGAAAAAAATGATTCTTTTGGAGGCGGTCATAGCCGACGAAACCGGAACGGTAAAAGCAATCTGGTTCAATCAGAAATTTCTGATAACGATTTTAAAAAAAGGAACAACGGTGAATTTAGCCGGCAAAGTTCAGGAGGACAAAAAGGGTTTTATTTTTTCGCATCCGATGTTCGAAATTTTGAGCGAAAAAACCATCGAGCGTTTGAAAGAAGGCGATATCGAGGAAATTATTTCTGATTTGGATTATTTTAAACATACCGGCCGACTGGTGCCGATTTATCCCGAAACAGCGCGGCTGACATCGAAAGCGATCAGGTATTTGATAAAAGGAGTTTTTGACAATGTGGAGAAAATCGCCGAAATACTGCCGGATAAAATTTTAAGGAGCCGCGGACTTCTGGAAATAAACGACGCGCTTAAAAAAGTCCATTTTCCCAACAGCTTGGAAGAGGCAAAAGAGGCGAAAGAAAGGTTCTCTTTTGAAGATTTATTTTATCTTCAGATGTCCAATATTCGCCAGAAGAAAAAATTGGCGAAACAAAAAGCGCATGTTTTTGCCCTTGACGAAAGATACGCGGAGAGTTTGATAAACCAGCTTCCGTTTGAACTGACCGGGCCGCAGAAAAAAGCCATTTTTGAGGTTTTGCGGGATTTTGAAAAAGGCCATCCTATGAACCGGCTACTGCAAGGAGATGTGGGGTCGGGCAAAACAATAGTTGCGATAATCGCGGCTTTGATTGTGGCAAAAGACGGCAAGCAAACCGCTTTTATGGCGCCAACGGAAGTTTTGGCTCGGCAGCATTATCAGACATTCAAGAATTTTTTTACCAAGTTTGAAAAGGGGGTTTGTTTGCTGACATCAAGCGAGGCGAAGGTTTTTTACGGCGATGATATGGAAGTTGTGTTGAAAAAGCCAGAGCTTATAAAAAAAATATCTTCGGGAGAAATAAAAATAATTATCGGCACTCATTCTTTGATACAAAAATCCGTTGATTTTAAAGACTTGGCGTTTGTGGTTATAGACGAACAGCACAGATTCGGCGTCAACCAGCGTAAAACGTTGGTAGCACGGACTAATATTAATATAACACGGACTATCTCGGACGTAAAAATTCATAACACAGAAACAAAAAGTGATTTGTTATTTGGAGATTTAACATATCAAATTCGTGGCTGTATTTTTGCCGTTAAAAAAGAATTAGGGTTGGGGCACAAAGAGAATATTTATCAAAGAGCCCTTGAAAAAGAATTTAATAAAAAAGGGTTAATTTTTGAAAAAGAGAAAGTTTTAGATGTTCGTTATAATAATGAGAAGGTCGGTGTTTATAGACCAGATTTTATTATAGAAAATAAGATTATTTTAGAAATAAAAGCATTGCCATCTCTTGGGAGATTTGAGAAACAACAAATTTGGCATTATCTAAAATCTACAGATTATCAATTAGCACTTCTTGTTAACTTTGGAAGAAATGATGTTCAAATAGAAAGAATAATTTATGGGTATTCTTCTGAAAGCCCATCTAAGTCTGTGTCTAGTCCGCAAGGGTCCGTGATAGTGCCGCATTTTTTGTCGATGTCGGCGACTCCCATTCCGAGAACATTGTCTCTGACGATTTTTGGCGATTTGGATTTATCTATAATTGACGAACTCCCTAAAAATCGGAAGGCAATAATAACTAAAGTTGTTGAGCCTCAAAACCGCGATAAGGTTTATGCGTTTATCAGAGGACAAGTTAAAAAAGGCAGGCAGATTTTTGTGGTTTGTCCGCGCATTGAAATTCCGCCGGATGAAGAATTGGAGAAAAAAGTCGTTTATAAATCAATGTTCAGTTCCTGGGAAGACATCCGCGCCGTAAAAGACGAATATGAGAAACTTTCCAAAAAAGTATTTCCGGATTTGAATGTGGATATGCTCCACGGAAAAATGAAGGCTAAAGAAAAAGCGGAAGTTATGAAAAAATTCAAAGATAAAAAAACCGATATATTGGTTTCCACTTCGGTTATCGAGGTTGGCGTTGATATCCCCAACGCAACGATAATGATGATAGAGGGCGCGGATAAATTCGGTTTGGCGCAGCTTTATCAGTTTCGAGGCAGAGTCGGCAGGGGAGAACACCAATCGTTTTGTTTGCTTTTTACGGATTCTTCGGCAAAAACAACTTATAGTCGGTTAGAATCGCTTGTAAAAGCTAAAAGCGGATTTGAACTGGCGGAAATGGATTTGGTCTTAAGAGGGCCCGGCCAATTTTTGGGCCAGTCGCAAACTGGCATTCCCGATTTAGCGATGAAAGCGGCGCAGAACCCCGAGATGGTTAAAGAAGCGCGAGAATCAGCAGAAGAAATTTTAAATTCCGATCCGGAATTAAATAATCATTTGCTTTTAAAAAAACATCTGGAACAATTTGAAAAAGACGTGCATTTGGAGTAAGTACAGACTAATTTGGACTGGACACGGACTCACGCAGGCTCTTACGTATAAATATTAATTATTAACTTATATACATTTCTCACGATCGTGGAAAATGTATATAAATTGGTTTTGTTGTTGACGTGTTTTGAAGACATGTGTTAATATTTATTCAGCTTTTATTACACCCGAGCAATCGGGAGAAGAAAGGAGAGGCATTATGAAGAAAATGCTTTTCGTCGTGCTGGTCGTAGCGTTCGTGGCCGCCATGTTTTTGCCTGTCGCGAGAGTCGGTCTGGTCATGGCAAGCGAGGAAGCGCTCCTCGCGTCCGTGGTTCCCACCGCAAATCACGCGGAGAAGGTGGGGATTTTGGCGCAATTGCCCGTCGGGTTCGGGTTCAGCGCCTATATCCACAGGGACTTCGAGGCCGTTCGCGGCTACCAGTTCAGGGAGTGGGTTCGGAACCGTTCAGAACGGGTCCGTATCACCAAATGGCCGGGCGTGGTTGTCGCGTCGACTTTGGGGAGTTTCAACCCACCTGCGAAGGGAATCGCGTTTTCTTCGGGGAATAAGGTTGATCGGGTTTGATGTTCGCAGGACGGTCGCCGGTTTCCATTTTTTCATGGCACGAGGATGATGGCGGAGCCGGCGCCTTCCGGGCGGAGAATCTGTTCACCACTGGCTGATTAGATTTACAGCTGGTGCTTGTGGACAGATCTCCGCCCTTTTTTATTCGTACGCTATTTTTCTTCAAATTCTGATTGGTGGACCTAGGCGGAATCGAACCGCCGTCTCGTCAACCTCGCACATAAACTTGTGGACCCAGCGAGAATCGAACTCGCGTCTGTGCAATGCGAATGCACCGTCGTACCACTAGACTATGGGCCCATCAGGCCCACAAGTTTATAAACGGGGCTCGTGCGAATGTTCCCGATTTATCGATAAAAATTGTAAATTTTTATCGATAAATCGCAATCCGCCAAAGCTTTAGCGTCGGTGGGACATGTTCTACTACTAGACCATAGGCCCAAATTTGAGCGGGCGATGGGAATCCTCTTCCTCCGAAACTACGCGTGCCTCTGGCACAAGCTTCGTTTCTCCCCCAGAGCCGGGGTTCTAAAAACGCAAAGCAGTTTGCGTTTTATAGATACCCTTCGATCCCATTTGTTATATCATAAAATTCAAAAGCCATTTTTATCAAAAGAACTTTTTGAATTTTGAGCGGGCGATGGGAATCGAACCCACGTCTCTAGCTTGCCCCGTTATAACAAAAAGAATTATTTGCTTTTTGGAGCGGGTAAGCGGAATCGAACCGCCATCTTCACCTTGGAAGGGTGACATAATAGCCATTATACGATACCCGCAAATTTTAGCTCAATATTCTTTTTGTTATACGGGGCTTGGAAGGCTAGCAAAATAGCCACTATACGACGCCCGCGACTGCTACTATAGTATACGGCATTTATTATCATTTTTTCAATATCCAAGTTGATTTTTATTTTAGGTTAGGCTTTAATTATTGGACGATGCTTAAAGGTGTTTATACCAAAATTTCCAGAAAGGAGAAGTTTTTTTTGCTGGTTTTGCTTATTGCTTTGGCGATTTATTTCGTTGGTAGATTCGTGATGGCCACACCTCAAATAATCCCCGCTGATTTTTTGAAGGCGCGGCAACAAGCGTCTCTTATCGCGCAGGACATTGTCGGAACCGCTAACGAGTCGTCACACAATTTGGAAAAAATTTCCGAGCTGGATGGAGAAAGAAAATATGCCGATGCTATTAAATTAGTGGCTCAAGAATTGGAGCATAATAATCAAGCAAGACAACGCGCCGTTTATCTTTCGGCTCAACTGGAAACAATGGCGAAAAATATTCCCAGCATCTCACCGGGCTCTTCGGCGCAAAAAGCGCTTGAAGCGGTAAGTCTGGAAACGGCTCTAATAAACAGATTGATTACCCACAACGATTATTTAAACCAGCTTTTGGGAATTTTAAGAGATAAATTTTTAGGCCAAAATAAAAATTCTCACGACAAGATTGCGGAGCTGGTCAGCAAGATAAACGAAGAAGCAAAAGCAATTAACGAAATAAACCAAAAATTCAACGATAAAATGAGCGATTTTGACGGTGAGTAAGGGCGGACTGTAGTATAACGGTAGTATGCGTGCTTTGGGAGCACGCGGCCTGGGTTCAACTCCCAGCAGTCCGACTTATAATAATTGTCCCCGTAGTTCAATGGATAGAATAGCTCCCTTCTAAGGAGTAGATCGAGGTTCGATTCCTCGTGGGGACACAAGTGACAATTGATATAATATGAAGATTGTTATAAGTTGTCAGTTATTGGTTATTTGTTAATTAAATATTGCCGCGGTAGCTCAGTGGCAGAGCGTATGCCTGAAGAGCATAGCGTCGGGTGTTCGATTCACCCCCGCGGCACAAATATTAACCCACAACTTACTACTAACAATCCACAATACAAGACAAGTAATCGTTAGTTGTTTGTTGTGGGTTGAGAGTTATTTATGGAGGTATTGGTGTAGTAGTAGCACTGCAGTTTGTGGCACTGCCAGCACGGGTGCGAATCCCGTATACCTCCCATTTATATGTTATTTATTGGAATAGATCTTGTGTGCTTAATATTGAGAAATTTAATATCTAAAAGTCGAAAATAATAACTAATGTAAAATGTAAAAATAAAAAATTAAAATGACAGATTAAAATTATAAAATGATCAAATCTTAAATTTTTTCATTTTACGTTGTCATTTTTCATTTTGAGATTTACATTTTTAATTTATCACGATGAATATAATTCAGCTTGCAAAAGAAAACGATAATTTTCGAAAAGTCGTCGAAACCGGGAACCACTCACAAGTGGTTTTAATGAGCTTATTGCCCAATGAGGATATCGGCGAAGAAGTCCATGATGAGAATGACCAGATTTTAGTTTTTATGGAAGGAGAAGGTAAGGCGGTTATTGGCGGAGAAGAATCAGTGATCGGAGAAGGGGATTTGTTTTTAGTAAAATCCGGCACAAAACATAATTTTATAAACACAAGCTCCGACAGTCCGTTAAAACTTTATACGGTTTATTCTCCGGCGCATCATCCTGCGGACAGATTGCAAAAAACGAAAGCAGAGGCGATGGCGGAGAAATACTAGTATAGTTAATTAGTTGATTGGCTAATTAGTTAATTGGATAAAAAGAAACAGGGCGCGCGAACGCCCTGTTTTTGATTTCAAGTCTGATTGCAATTTATCTTTAATATTTTTATAATGCATAAAGTCGCGAAAGTTATTATTGTTAACACATGGAGCAAAGCTTTATAAAAAAATTTGACGATACAAGAATAGAAGACGTCGGAGAAGTCGGGGGAAAAAACGCGTCGCTTGGAGAAATGATAAGCCAATTAACCGCAAAGGGCGTGAGTATTCCGAATGGGTTCTCGGTAACGGCGACAGCCTACCGATATTTTTTAAAAAACGCAAAAATTGTTTTGCCTGGAAAAAATAAAACAAGTGTCAATCTTGAGGATTTTATAAAAAATACTTTAACCGGACTTAATACCAAAAATTTAGCGGATTTGGCCCGCAGGGCAAAGCTTGTAAGAGAGGCAATAAAATCGGTTGCGTTCCCGGCTGACTTAAAAAACTCGATAATTTCGGCTTATAAGGAAATGGAAGGCAAGTACGGCAAGG
Source organism: bacterium (assembly GCA_021786355.1). Classification (GTDB taxonomy): domain Bacteria; phylum Patescibacteriota; class Minisyncoccia; order UBA6257; family UBA9933; genus JANLIR01. Next base: position 11,452 of record JAJYNK010000041.1, on the reverse strand, counting down.
GCGTTGATGTGGCGGTTCGTTCCAGCGCCACCGCCGAGGATTTGCCGGGAGCCTCTTTTGCTGGGGAGCACGAAACATTTTTAAATATCCGCGGATCGGAGAGTGTTTTGAAAGCGGTGCGGGCGGCAATGGCTTCGTTATTTACCAACCGCGCTATTTCTTATCGCGTTGATAAAGGGTTTGATCATTTTCAAATCGCGCTTTCAGTCGGCGTGCAAAAAATGGTCAGGTCGGATCTAGGATGTTCGGGAGTTATGTTTACGCTGGACACCGAATCGGGGTTTAAGGATACGGTTTTAATAAACGGCTCCTGGGGATTGGGAGAAATGATCGTTCAAGGGGAAGTGACTCCGGATGAATTTTTAGTTTATAAACCGAAACTTAGCCAACAAAAAACAATAAACAATAAACAACTCAAGCCGATTATAGGAAAGAAGCTCGGAACGAAAAATCAAAAAATGATTTATAGTTCTGAAAAACCGCAACTTCAAGGAACTATAAAAACCACAAAAATTGTTTCCACAAACGCGGGAGAAAAAGAAAATTTTGTTTTAAGCGACAAAGAAATTTTAATTCTTGCTAGATGGGGAGTTTTAATCGAAGAGCATTATACGCAAAAGCACGGCAAATGGACTCCTATGGACATGGAGTGGGCCAAAGACGGGAAAACGAACGAATTATTTATTGTTCAGGCGCGTCCTGAAACTATCCATGCTCAAAGGGATTTTACAAAAATTAAAGAATATATAATGGAAGAAAAAGTTGGAACCCCGCTCGTAAAAGGCGTTTCGGTAGGAAGTAAAATCGCAACCGGGAAGACAAGAATTATTCTGGACGCAAAAAATATAAAACAGTTTAAACAGGGAGAAATTTTGGTAACCGATATGACTGATCCTGATTGGGAACCGATTATGAAAATCGCCTCGGCGATTATAACCGACAAAGGAGGCAGGACTTCGCACGCGGCGATTGTTTCGCGCGAACTGGGGATTCCGGCGGTTGTCGGGACAGGGAACGCAACTAGAAAAATTAAAACCGGTCAGATGTTGACTGTTGATACCAGCGGTTCCGACGGCTTGGTTTATAACGGAACGCTTAAATTTAGAGTCGTTGATCACGACATAAAAGAGATTCCCAAGCCGAAAACGAAAATAATGATGAATATCGCCACTCCGGAAACCGCATTTGAAAAATCATTTTTGCCAAACGACGGCGTGGGTTTAGCCAGGGAAGAATTTATTATCGCTTCAGAGATTGGAATCCATCCCAACGCCTTGATTGATTATGCTAAATTGAAAACTAAAAATGACGCCTCGCGTCATCCTGAACGAAGTGAAGGATCTCAAAAAATAAAAAAACTTATTTCGGAAATCGATAAAAAAACCGTCGGGTATAAAGATAAAAAGCAATTTTATATAGATAATTTAGCCTATGGAATCGCGAAAATCGGCGCGGCATTTTATCCCAAACCGGTTATCGTAAGATTTTCGGATTTTAAAACAAACGAGTACCGTACTCTTATCGGCGGCGATTTATATGAACCTCATGAAGAAAATCCGATGATCGGCTGGCGAGGCGCTTCGAGGTACTATCATCCGGATTTTACCGAAGCGTTTGTTTTAGAGATCAAGGCGATTAAAAAAGTCCGCGAAGAAATGGGATTGGATAATATAATGGTTATGATTCCGTTTTGCCGGACCGTTGAAGAAGGAAAGAAAGTTATTGAAATTATGGAGAAGAATGGATTAAAGCGGGGCGAGGAGACCCTTCGACCCTTCAATAAAATTCAGGGTCGCCTTGAAGAATTTGAAGGGCGACAAGCTCAGGGTGACAAAAATTTTAAAATTTTTGTCATGTGCGAAATTCCTTCAAATGTTATTTTGGCGGATAAATTTTTGGATGTGTTTGACGGAATGAGTATTGGCTCAAACGATTTAACTCAACTTACGGTCGGCATTGATCGCGACGGAAACGATAAAATTAAGGTTATTACAAACGAAAAAGACGATTCCGTTAAAACATTGATTTCCGCGGTTATCCAAAAATGCAAAGATCGTAAAAAATACATCGGTATTTGCGGACAAGGACCGAGCGATTATCCGGACTTCGCGCAATTTTTGGTAGAAGCGGGGATCGAAAGCATGTCTTTGAATCCGGACACAGTTGTCAAAACAATTCTGGCGGTTTACGAACAGGAAAGCAAGAAACGTTCGCTTATAAAATTTGGGCTAAGGTAAACCCTATTTTTATTTTTTTGGTTTTTAGCGTAAAATGTTTGCAACACAAAGGGTGGCGCGCTGACCGGTGGGAACGGTCTCGGTCGCTGAGGAGCGGAAGGAGCCGCGAAAGAACATGTGCGCGTCTCTAATTCGACTAATAAGGCAGGTTCGAATCCTGCCGAGCCACTTCTCCTGTTTTAAATTGGTCTGAGATTATGCCGGCCTTCGGGCTCGGCATTTTTTATTATATCCATTTCTTTATTGGCACATTCGTGCGAATTAGCCCATAGAATATATTTAACATTTTTTTAAAAATAAAAAATCCCCGAAGGGTTGTGGTGCTTTCCCCTTCGGGATACCGGACAATTTTACGCCTTCGTCAAGTTGTAATTCCTCATGAATGACTATGTTTCTAGTCGTCGCAGCGGAGATCTCCTATGGCTTCGTTGGAGTCGTGAACCATAGAGTCGAGGTGTTTGAGTTGTGTGCGGTCATAGATACCGATGATTTCATAACTGCTTTGTCTCGGAAAACAGCTTTTGCCGATTTTGAAAGGCGCGTCCAAGGAGCCGGGCTTAGACCAAGTGCCGCCTCGTTCGTTGATAACGATTTTTTCTTTTTTGACCTCCGAGTCTGTCAGCGTAACTACCTGCGTGTAACACTCATTAAACGCGTACCGCAAGACAACCAAATTTCTTCTCTTACTGGCCATTTTTTCCTCCCGAATCCGGAATAAACCGGAGAGATGACAAAGCAACTGAATTCTTTATAACTTAAAAAAATGGATTGTGCAAGCTTATTTAAGTAAATATCAAACTGCAGTGGTATAGTATACTATACCATGCGAAAATGAGTTAATTCTTAAGTTCTTAAGAATATTAGAATAAACAAATTTAATTAATAAATTTTAAGCTTTAATTAAGATTTAAATTAAAATTAATAGGCGCGGCTATGGTCCACTATAGTGTACTATAGTGGATGTTTGTTAATAATTAAATTTGAAAATAAAAAAAATCCCCGCCCGCGATGGGAGGGGATCGGATTTTCTGGCTCCCCGGGCAGGGATTTGAACCCGCAACAGGCGATTATTTGTCGCCCGCTTTTTCCACTTAAGCTACCGGGGAGCTTTTGAAAAAGAATTGATTGATGGTCGCGATGGGGGTTGAACCCATGTTCCCGTCTCTGGCAAAACGGGCATCCTACTCTTTTTAGACGACGCGACCACCAATAGAACTATTGGGAACTATTGTTTTTTTATCATAAAAATATAAATATTGTCAAACGCCATTTTTATATTGCAATCAAAATAAAAATTCAAGTTTTTACTCTAATTGTTGACGATCGTCAACAATTAGAGTAAATGCGGAAAGGGACAGGAAGGGACATAAAAAGAAAGAAATGGAAATTAATTATTTTTGAAAGATTTGATAATTTTAACAAGTTATTGATTTTTAAATTTTCTTCGTTATAGTGGTTTCAGTAAATTTTTAAGGAGGGACGAATGAGTGTGAATGTGACGAGGGAGCAAGCGCCGGAAAAGAAAGTTCCAGAACTGACATTGGGTCATCTGCGGACCAGACTCGTGGAATGGGGCGTAACTGATTTACTGATACCGAGTTTTTGGGATTCGTTTCTGCGGACTGTTCAAAAAAGGTTGCCGGTTTCAGAGAGGTTTTCGCGCGCGAGCGGTTTGGATATAATAACTTCTGAATTTCAACTCAAGATAATTATCAGTCAACTTGATTCGAAAAACAGCCTTTCTTTCCGGATTGAAAAGAATATCCGGGAGTTGTGGCTAGGCAATATTGGATGAGCTTTTCTAAGCTTTTCTTGGATTTCCTGGGTTTTCGCACGGCCTCCGCCGAATCGCCTTTGGGCGCGGCGGAGTTTTTTTATTTTCAATACACTTTAAATTGCCGGGAGTTTTGAGGTATTGACATTGTTTTAAACGCGATTATAATTTAGCCATGATGAGACAGGTCAGAAAACGAAGAAGCGGATAAAACTCGGCGCTTTTGCGTTTCCGATTTTATCCGCCACGAGGCGGATTTATTTTTCTCAAAATAACCTATTCTGAGAAAAATATCCCGAGTCCCTCGAGGGATTTCATTTAGAATTTCCGAATGAACGAACTTTAAAAATTTAATGACAAGATAATAAAGTACACCCGTAAATTCTTCAGGACTTTGCGGAGTATAAATTTCTTAAGCGAGAATGAAATTAAGAGCGTATGGAGGATGCCTTGACTGAGGAAGACGACGAAGGACGTGGCGTAGCTGCGATAAGCTTCGGGGAGGTGCGTAGCAACCTTTGATCCGGAGATTTCCGAATGGGGAAACCCAATTGAGCAAACCTCAATTATCCCGATGAAAAATCGGGAAGTAAACCTGCTGAAGTGAAACATCTCAGTAAGCAGAGGAAAATAGAACAAATGTTATTCCCTTAGTAGCGGCGAGCGAAAAGGGAGAAGCCCAAACCTGTGTGCATAGCACACAGTTAATTAGCAAATTAGTGAATTGGTTAATTAGTTTTATACTAACTAACCAAAAGACCGAAGGTTTAACTAATCAACTAACTAACTGCGCGCTGTGCGCATGGGGGTAGTAAGATAAAGACATTCTTGTTTGGCTAATGGTTTGAATCGTAAGATTTTTGCCGTTGGTTAAACAGGAGGAAGTTACAAATTTGTGAGTTAGCCGAAGCCGCTGGAAAGCGGCACCACAGAGGGTGATAGGCCCGTAGGCGAAAATTTACAAACTTCTTGTTTTTAATCTTGAGTACCACGAGGAACGAACGCCTCGTGGGAAACAGCCAGTACTATCTGGTAAGGCTAAATACTTTCTCAGATCGATAGTGAACTAGTACCGTGAGGGAAAGGTGAAAAGCAGGCCTGTTAGGCCGATGAAATAGAATCTGAAACCATATGCTTACAAGGACTCGGAGCCTTATATCAAACCGCAAGGTTTTGGTCGGGTGACGAGGTGCCTATTGAAGAATGAGCCAACGAGTTTATTTGTATTGCAAGTCTAAGTTCTACGGAACGAAGGCGGAGCGAAAGCGAGTGTTAATAGCGCATTTAGCAGTACAGTTAAGACCCGAAGCCAAGTGAGCTTGCCCTGAGCAGGATGAATCCCGAGTAAAATTGGGAGGAGGTCCGAACCGGTTGGTTGTGCAAAACCTTCGGATGACTTGGGGTAAGAAGTGAAAAGCTAATCGAACTTGGTAATAGCTGGTTCTCTCCGAAATAGTTTTGGGACTAGCGTCTGATAAAAACTCATAGGGGGTAGAGCTACTGGTTGAGGAGTAAAGGGAGAAATCTCGGCTCCTCGGTCAAACTCCGAATACCTATGAACAAAGGTCAGGCAGTCAGACTGTGGGGGCTAAGCTCCATGGTCGCGAGGGCAACAGCCCAGATCATCATCTAAGGTCCCTAAATTCATGCTAAGTGTTAAAGGTAGTAATCCGCCATTGACAGATAGGAGGTTGGCTTAGAGGTAGCCATCCTTTAAAGAGTGTGTAACAACTCACTATTCGACGGCGGGTTGCGCCGAAAATATACCGGGGCTAAGCATGATACCGAAGATATGAATTTGGCAGAAAATTTATTTTCTGCCAAGTGGTAGGAGAGCATTTTATGCGCGTTGAAGGTCGATCCGTGAGGGCGACTGGAGCGCATAGAAGAGAGAATGTTGGCATGAGTAACCACGAATCCCGATGAGAATTCGGGACCCCGTAAATCTAAGGTTTCCTCCGCAATGGAAGTCAGCGGAGGGTTAGGCGGTCCTAAGGCAATGGCGAAAGCCGCAGCTGAAGGGTAGCTGATTAATATTTCAGCCCTTCCTTAAAATGTGATGGAGTGACGAAGGAAAAAAGATCGAGCGCCTTAATGGTTTGGCGTTGACGGTTTTGAGAATTGTCGCCATGGAAAATCCGGGCGACTGCCTTTAATGGCAAAATTCGCATTCCGGCAAAAGTTTCGGTTTCGGCCGAAATAATTCGATTGAAGAGCCTTCCGAGAAAAACTTCTAAACTTAGTTTTAAGGAACCCGTACCGTAAACCGACACAGGTGGATGAGGCGAGTAGCCTCAGGGGAACGAGTGATTTCTCGTTAAGGAACTCGGCAAAAAAGCGGCCGTAAGTTAGCAATAAGGCCTTCCCGCAGCAATGCGGGACGCAGTGAAAGTATCTCTGGCGACTGTTTATCAAAGACACAGCTCCCTGCGAACTCGTAAGAGGATGTATAGGGGGTGACGCCTGACCGATGCGAGAAGGTCAACGGCGGCGGTGTGCGTAGCACACAGTTAATTAGCAAATTAGTGAATTGGTTAATTAGTTTTATACTAACTAACCAAAAGACCGAAGGTCTAACTAATCAACTAACTAACTGCGCGCTGCGCGTGCTGACTGCCTGAAGCCCTCGTCAATGTCAGCGGTAACTATAACCGTTCTAAGGTAGCGCAATTCCTTTCCGGGTAAGTTCCGGAGCGCACGAATGGCGTAACGACCGGAGAACTGTCTCAACGAGAAGCTCGGTGAAAGTGCGAGTGCCGTGAAGACGCGGTGTACCTGTAGCGGGACGAAAAGACCCCGGAAGCTTTACTATAGCTTGGTATTGGCTTTAGGGTTTGAATACGTAGCGTAGTGGGGAGGCTTTGAAGCTTTAATTTCGGTTGAAGCGGAGCCGCCAATGAAACACCCATTTTTCAAATTTTAAAATCTAACCTTGACGGAAAAAACGTCAGGGAACAGTGCCTGGCGGGTAGTTTAAATGGGGCGTTTTCCTCCAAAAGGGTAACGGAGGAGTTTATTAAGGTCAGCTTAGCGCGGATGGAAATCGCGCTGGACGTGTAAAGGCATAAGCTGGCTTGACTGCAAGGCTGACAAGCCGCGCAGGCGCGAAAGCGGAACTTAGTGACCCGACCATTCTTCATAGGAAGGTGGGAGACAGCGGACAAAAGCTACTCCGGGGATAACAGGCTAGTGAGATCCGAGAGTTCCTATCGACGATCTCGCTCGGCACCTCGATGTCGGCTCATCCTAGCGCGGGGCTGGAGAAGGTCCCAAGCGTTTGGCTGTTCGCCAATTAAAAGGATACGTGAGCTGGGTTCAGACCGTTCAGATCAGAATCATGAATTATGTATTACGAATCATGGATTGTGTTTTGAACGGTTTGAATCCCGAGGAAATGATATTCTCAAATATCGAAGACATATTCACGGCGGTCACAAAAAGTAATTTTTGTGTTCCATGCTAACTAATATCGGTAAAATCCTAACTTAAAGGACAATACCGAGGGAATTCGAAAGAAGCCCGTAGAGACTAAACGTTAGCCTCCTAGAAATAGGATGAAGTTATAGTCCAATGCACTTAGTAATAAGTGAATAACATGCGTGAGACAGGTTGGTCTCTATCTGCTACAGGCGTTGACGCTTGAAGGGAGTCGTCCCTAGTAAGAAATTTGCTACTTCCCGCAGTAATGCGGGATGACAAATCGGCTAATAACGGTGAATGCTTTAATTTACGGAAAATATTCGGTCCAAGTTTTCCGATAAAATGATTAAAGTTAATACCGTGGGAAGTCTCCACTAAAATTTTGTTTCGCAAAACTTAGGTGGATGACCCCGTAACGACTTGACCACATTTTGTGGCTTAATAGGTCTTTTGAGATTTATTAATATGCCGACCCCTACCCGTTATTAACGGAAGGGTGAAGATATAGTCTACACACATAGTGATATGTGAATATCGTTCGACTGGCTCACGATACTGAGCTTGCCGAATGTATGTGACGAGAGGACCGGGATGAACGAACCTCTGGTGTACCGGCTTTGATACCAATTGAAATGCCGGGTAGCTATGTTCGGGTGGGATAAGCGCTGAAAGCATCTAAGCACGAAGCCCATTCCTAAGATTAGGCGTCTTTTACGCATCTCACTAAGGTGAGCTGCTGAAAATTTAAAATGTAAATATCAAAATGAAAAATGATAATGTAAAATGTTAAAATTTTTAAATCTAATCGTTTTATAATTTTAATCTGTCGTTTTAATCTTTTATTTTTTAATTTTAATTTTTTAGCACCGAGCTTTAGCGAGGTGCGTATATCAGACTCGTGGAAGATTACCACGTTGATAGGCCTCAGGTGTAAGCGCAGCAATGCGTTTAGCCGAGAGGTACTAATAAGTCGATTCATTTACTTAAGAAATTCTATTTCTCCGCAGAGTCGTGGAGGATTTGAAAGGGTGTTTTGTTTTTTGTCATTAAAATTAAAGTCAACCCCGTAGTAGATTTTGGCTGTTCCGCCGAAGGCGGATTAAATCTTATTTAATAAAGCCAAAATTCACTACAGGGTCAATTAGCGCCAAAATTTTTGTTTGCCGGTGTTTTACTCAAGCGTGTCCCACTCCTTCCCATTTCGAACAGGAAAGTGAAATCGCTTGAGCCTGATGATACTTACTGCTTCGGCGGTTGGGAAAGTAGGGTACGCCGGCATACCAAAGTTTTGGCGCTTTTTGTTATCCCCGTAGTGAAACCCCGTAGTAGATTTTGGCAAAAATATATTATCGCCCTTGGCGAAATGCCAAAATTCACTACAGGGTGAAAATTCGGCCGATAAAATTTGAATTTTATTCTCCGACGTAACGTCGGAGAAAAGCCGAATTTCTACTACAGGGTTATCCACAACAGCTCGTTGCGTTTAGCGGGTTTAATTTATAAAATAATAGTAATGGATAATTTTTTACGATCTCGAAATTTGTCCGTCTTTTTTCTTTTGATTATTGTAATTGTTGCGGCGGGTTTATCCGGGTTTGTTTTATTTAAAAATGTTCAAGCCGCTAGTCAGGAATTGGGAGGATTTGCGTGGGCAGCTCGTTTTGTCCCATTTGGAAACGGATTAGGCGGTCCGGGCTGGATAAGTTTTAATTGTTTAGACGGAGGAGTTTGCTCGACTTCTAATTACAAAGTTATCTATGATGGTGTGACCGGCAATATGAGCGGTTATGCGTGGTCTTCAAATATCGGCTGGATAAGATTCGATCCCAATATACCAGAATCTCCAAAGATTAATCTCGCTACAGGCAATACAAGTGGTTGGGCACAAGCGTGCGCGGTTTTCCAAAGTGGTTGCTCGGGAGCCTTACGTCCAGATTATGAACGTGGCGGTTGGGATGGATTAATACAATTGTCCGGAATGACAAATGATGGCGGTTCGTATGGTTTAAGATTTGATAACGCTTCTGGAATGTTTTTGCAGGGTACAGCGACTAATCCTTATTTCGCGTGGGGAAGCGACGTAGTCGGCTGGATAAATTTTTGCGTTACTCCTGGCACAGTAACATGTGTTGGCAGAGTCAGTGGCGGCGCGTTGCCTTTGCCAGCTCCCGCAACCACAACGCCGCCGGGAGGGAGAAGAGAGGTGCCGCCAAACTAGTCTATTGGTTATTTGTGGTTATTTGGTTAATTAGTTAATTGGTGATAAAAATATTATGGAAAATAATAAAGTTTCAACAATTAGTATAATTATTTCAATCATTGTTGTTTTTGCCGGGATATTAGTTGGCTGGTATTTTTATTCGAAACGAGAAGCAGTAAAACCTCAACCGAGTTCTCAAGCGCCAACAACGCTTTCCCCCGTTCTTACAAAAAATCAGATTGATAATTTAATAAAAGCAATGTCGGCCAGCCCGACAGCAACCTCGACTCTTTCAAAAATTCAACTGGAAAAACTTTCCAAATCGATGAACGCGTCAAAAACCGCCAAGCCGGTTTTAAGCTCCGACGAGCAGAAAACATTAATTGAAGCAATGAGCGCGAAATAAATATTTAATTAAATTTATATTATAATACAAACAATGCGAACATATACGAACACCGCGAACCAATTAAAAGAATTCATTTGTGGTGTTCGCATAAATTCGTAGGTTAGTATTATATTAGCGTAAGCAAACATGTTCAAAAAAATAAACTTTTACCAATTAACAATAACAGCGGTCGCGGTTTTATTCGCATCGGCTTTGGTTGTTTACGGCTGGACCGCTCCGGCAGGTTCTCCTCCGGGAAACGACGTTCCGCCGCCGATAAATTCTGGGCCTGACGCACAGACAAAAATTGGCGGATTGATATTAGGCACGGGCGTCAGCAGTACTCAAAGCGCCCTGGTTATTCCAATCGGCAATTTTAGCATCGGAACATCAACATTAAAAACCAAAGGGTCGCTTGGTGGTTTTATTAACGTTCAAGATATCTGGTTAAGAGACGCCGCCAGCGGCGCCGGCGCTTGGGCGAGTTCGCTCTCAGGGGGAGCGGGAGGAGGAGCTCTTGATTCTTCTAAATTATATACGAGACCGGGGACTCCTGACGTAGCTGGTCAGCTTGATTGTTTGTCAGGAGATTCAATGATAAGCGGAAGTTGTGTTGGTTATGATGTTTGTAACGATGAAGATACTACAAATTTTGGTGGGTATCCGCGTGGCAATGGGTGGTTTTGCCCAAGCTTTGGTTGCACTCGTATCACGACCTATGTTCGATGCTATACAGCTGCGGCTACTGCTCCTGTGTTTTGCAGTAACGGTACGCAACCCGGTCAAGTAACGCCTACAACTGGCTGGAGCACTTGCGACGCTGTTTTGCCTGATGTTTGCGGCGGGCAGGGCTGTTGGGCTGGTCAAGTATATGGGACAGCGTACGGAACGCAAACAAGGACAGTTCAGACTTGCCAAGCTGACGGAACACTAACTTCTTCCGAGGAGTCTCGGTCCTGCTCCACGAGCGGACTTTACTGCTCAGATCCTAATTATTGTGTCGGCTGGGGGGGGATATAAAGCAGTTTAAAGAATATTATAAATAATGGAAAATGGAAATGGAAGATTCTAAATTTAAGAAAATAATAATTATTTCTTTAATAATTTTGTTTTTGTTGTCTGTTTTTTCGGTTGGCAGCGTTGTTTTCTTGTATAAAAAAATAGCGCTAATAAATTTTTCAAATTTTTCGTCAACTCAAGTTGCGGATCAGAATCAGCCGCCTGACATGCAAGAATCACAAATCGGTCAAGTGGCTAAAAACGCGACTGGTTTTCTGGGGCTGCCAACCGGCGAAGCAAAGTCAGGGGTGGAAAGTAATCTTAAAAAATTTGAACTGAAGGGCCATTGGATATTCAAAGATAATCCGGGGTTTGATTATATGAATAAAGAAGAGAAGGAAAAAGTAACTATAATTGCCAATGAAAACACAAAA
>JAJYNK010000018.1 GCA_021786355.1 bacterium | reverse complement strand
ACCAGCGCCGCCCGTGACAAGTACGTTTTGTCCGCTTAATTTATGATTCATAAATAAAATATTAATATCGGTGCTATCCGCTCCATCAGCGAATCTGTGATGCTACGCCTACCAAACTTTCCAAAATGGATCTTTTTCCCAATACCGATTTAATTCTTCCACTTCTTTATAAGTATCCATGGCTTTCCATTTGCCTTTGTGGTGATACAAAGAAAGTTCTCCTCTCTGTGCCATAGGAATAAACAATTCTTCAATCATGCTATTTTCTCCAATGCTGTCCAAAATTTCATTTTTAAACACCATAAACCCGCCGTTAATGAGAAAATCATGATAATTTTCTTTATCTATAAAATCACCGACCAAATTTTGCGTAAAACCTATAACTTTATTGGTCCCCTTATCGTGATGCACGATCCCAAAACGAGTTAATGGCCGAACTCCGGTAATTGTCCCAATGGTGCCTTGCTGTTTATGAAAATCCAACAACTCCTGAATATTTATATTTGCCACACCATCCCCATAAGTGAGCATAAAATCTTCCCCCCCAAGATATTTTTTTATTTGACGGACGCGTTCGCCTGTTAAGCTCTTAAGCCCGGTATCCACGAAGGTAATTTTAAAATCATCCTGGCCATCATTATGAAAATTTGTTTCGTGCGTTTTAGTATCTAAACTAAAATCATTGGCAAAAGCCCGCCAATTCAAAAAATAATCCTTAATCATTTCGCCCTTATAGCCCAAGGTCAAAATAAATTCATTAAAACCATACTGGGCATAAATTTTCATAATATGCCACAAAATTGGCTTTCCGCCAACCTCTACTAATGGTTTTGGCTTAAATTCTGTTTCTTCTTTCATGCGGGTGCCTTCCCCGCCGCACAGGATAACGACTTTCATATAAGATATAATAAAGGTTTCTCTAAGCAGAGCTCCGAGGTATTACCGCAAGGAGTTTGCTGCATTTTACAGCATTAGCCCCTGAAGTATTAACCTGTATTAGCTTCCTCGGCTCGTTCAAACCAATCATCAGATGATTAGTTTGGCTCGCTCTACGTCGCTAATAAATAACAATTAAATATTATACTATTTAGCTTATTTTATCAATCAACTTATAAGGCTTGTTTGCGCCTTTTGGCTGACCATAAAGTCAGCTTTCGCTTCTGGTACAGCCAAACCAATTTCAAAAAAATTACAAAACCCCCGTATTTAAAAACGGCCCGAGACAAAGCCCAAAAAGCTTTTTTGTACTGCCCCGCTTTTATATTTCTGCCAAAAATCAAAACTAATAAACCAGCTGTTGAATTTTTAAAGTTTTTTGAAATCCTTGCGCGCAGCTCCGGCGGATAATAACTAATAATTTTATCGCTTAAATTTTTTGAATCTGCTTCTATTTCTTCCAAAGTCCTATTAATTAACGATTGGCGCCCCGTAGAATCGCTATTTAGGTGTACATAAGCAGTTGCTTGATTAATTTGCCCCACGTCATAATGTGCCGCGATTCTTTGCAGCATTTCCCAGTCAGAAGACATTGACTCCATAAAATTGCCAATCCGGTCATAAACTTTTTTTGGCACAACCACGGTTGAGCAGGCATATCCTTTGGGTAGCGACATGGCCTCTGGCCCGGCTTTTGAAATTTCAACAGATCTTGAATTCATTAACTGTTTAGTTCTTAAGTCCCCATCCTGAATATAATAAAAATTCGCGTGCGCGAAGCCTATATCAGCGTGCTTTTGGAAAAAATTCAAATATACCCGCAAAGCTTCCGGCAATAATTCATCGTCAGCGTGTAGAATTAAAAGCAAGTCGCTTTTGCATAAATCTACGCAACGATTCCAATTTCCTGTCATCCCTAAATTTTTATCGTTGCGTATACAGCGTATTTCCGGTTCAAATTGTTTGGCAATTTCAAAAGTCCGATCGGTGGAACAATTATCAACGACAAAAATTTCGTTGGCAAATGATTTTTGCCGTAATACGCTCTGAATACAGCGTTCAATATATTTTTCTTTATTAAAGGACGGTATGGCGACAGTTATGGTCATAAATAAAATATAAAAATTTAGCCGGGACTAAAGCAAAACTAATTTTTTTGTTTAAATATCCCTAAAAAACGCTTAAGATAAGATTTAAACAAGACCAAATCTTCATCGCTATAAAAACCCAACAGCCAGTATACCAATAGATAAAAAACAAAAGTCAAACCTCCAAAAAAAATGGTTAAAAACAAATTTGTAACTAAGGGCAATAAAGCTTGCCGAGCAATTAAAAAAATGATTCCGCAAACTATAAAAATTTTAAAGAATTTTTTACCATAATATGCCAATAGCTCTTTCTTATTGCTCGCAAAATATTTTTTCTCAATGTAATAAAGAAACGGCAGCATTGGCAAGCCGCTAAGCAAATAAGCCCAAGCGGCGCCATTAACCGAATAGCGAGGAATGAGGATAAACATAAAAACTACATCCACCAAGGCCAGAATCATGGTACTCAACGCTAAAAATTTTAACTCTTTTAAACCGCTCAAGAAAGCCTGGAAAAAATTTCCAAATGACAGTAAAAAATAAGTGATAGCCAAAAGAGGAACCGCCACAGCCGTGTGTTCAGCAAAGTCAGGACTAATCCAATAATAAATCAGCTTATAGCCATACAATAAGACTAGAATCGTCAGTCCAGAGGTAATAATGGAAATAATTCCAAGACTTCGTCGAAAAATAACTTTTACTCTCTGACTTCCCTCCTGCTCCTGGGAAGAAACTTCTGAAAAGATGGGGAAAAAAATATGCGACAAACTGAAGGAAGTGGAAGAAATTTTTTCCGGAATCATCTGCGCGGTGCTGTAAAAACCTACAGCCGTAGGCCCCCAAATGACGCCGAGAACGAATCTGTCCAACAAAGCCAAAACGTTGCTCATATTGTTTCTTATAAACAGCCAAAAACCCCGCTGGCCAATGGTTTTTACCACTTTTTTTGACAAGATAGGAATAAATTTTAAATCAGGCGCCAGATGATGCCAAACAAAATAAAAACACGTAAAAAGAAAAGCGGCAGAAATTAACTGAATCACCAATAGCGACAAAATTCCGTGACCTGTCTTTAAGGCAAAAATACTCCCAACTTGTAAAAGAGTACTGTTAAACAGGCTGATTTTAGCAGAAATATCCTGCCGTTGGAGAGCATAGGGAATCTGAGACAATGGCACAACCAGCATCTGCATCAAAAATGCCATACCTAAAATAAAAAATGCCAGACTATAAGAGGAAAGAAATCCGTCAGGAATTTTAAACCAAAAACGAAACCCGCCTTGCAATAAGAGCAAAAGCGACATGGCCACTACCCCTAAAATGGCATATAAAATTGTAGTGGAACTAAAAGTTACGGAAAGTTCCCTTCCTCCTTGAGAACCATGGTCCTCAGACATTGATTTAATAAAAGTATAACTAAGACCAAAATCCAATAAACCAAACACAACAGGCACGCTGTTTAACAGAGAATAAAAACCAAACCTGGCAGAGCCTAAACTCTTGATTATAATCGGTGTGGCCACAAAAGAAAGCAACAATGGCCAAACAAACCCAATTAAGGAGTAAACACTGTTTTTTACTGTACGATGGGCTAGGGTGTCAGACATAATTATAAAATTACCAGTCCTTCACTTTGTTTTGAGTTCTAATCTTAATTTTCTGATAAGTCTTCACGGTTTTTTCTTCTAAAGCCGGCGAGACCAAACGTAAAATTTCATGCCCCATAATCCGGTATTGCTTGCCGATTTTATTAGCGCGAAGCAGTCCGTTTTTGAGCATGCGTTTAATGGTGCTATTGCTAATTTTCAGAAGCTCTTGTGCCTCCTGAGTAGTATAGACTTCATTTGACTTGATTTCCGACATAAAAAACTCCTTGTTCTTAGTATATCAACAAGTTTTTTAGGTGTCAACGAAGGTCAATAAAGGTCAAATCGGCTGCTTTTTAACAGCCCTTCTCTATAGAAGAGACGGTAAAAAATAACCATCGTATATTTTATTTTTTTTGTATTTGCTTTGATAAAATCTTCTGCTTTAGCCTCTCAATAACAATTGATCTCCTAAAAGGCTTATAAAAAAAAGCCAGTAGTTTTCTAAAAAAATTTTTCCTTGTCGCGCGCTTGGCTGCCAAAACTTCATTTGCCTCCATAACGGCGGCTCGGGCGGCATTTATGGTTCTTCGTTTCGCGTCTTTTACTGGTTGGTCAAAAATATGCTGCAAAAACTTTTCAAACCCGTCGCGAATAGCCTGAAAATCAACTCCGGGGGCGGCAATCGGCTCATTGATTATTTGCAAATACAGTTCGTCGTTTTGATCAATTTCTTTTATCCTGGCAACAACCTCGTCGAAATTTTTATAAGCATGGCAATTAATAAAACGGTTCTGGTTAAATTCCTTATCTACATCCGGACTGCCCCAATAAATCGGGATTGTCCCTGCCACCATGGCATTGACAAGCCTTTCGGTAACGTATCCGCTGCGGGAAGAATTTTCAAAAGCTATGGAAAATTTATGGGACGATTCAAAAGCCATCTTACTTTTAACTCTGCCCCCCACGTTGTTCAGGCAAGCGCCGCCCGCATCCACCCTTTTATATGTTGATAGTTTGTTAAACATTTCATCACGCTCCGGATCGGCCAAATAATTGCTGTAGACAAAACTGCAAAATCCGGTTTTTTTCGCCAAATCTGCCTTTGTAAACAATTTCTGTCTGGTAAAATCAGGGCCGTTTAGCTCCCACCCCTGGGCGTCTTTTAACTGCCGGGGTTTTGAGCTGTCCAAAAAAGAATCGGCCAGTTTTATTTCGGCATCGGTATAATACTGCGCCAATAAATAAAGCGGGATCCTGTAAAACCGGTCGCCAAAAGTTAAATAGTCAAAACCCATCCCATAATCGCAAAGATTAAAGTTAGGCGTAATATTTTCACCGGTAATCAAAATTCTAATACAATTATATTTTAAATATTCAAAGTCGGATTCATTATAAATTACATATTCCGGATTTTCCGAAAGCTCCACTTCATAATATTTTTTTAATATTCCCAGGAAAAAAGAACCAAAAGAAAATTTG
>JAJYNK010000010.1 GCA_021786355.1 bacterium | reverse complement strand
AACTCCGAATATTCGGAAGCAAAAGAAGCGCAAGCTAAACTGGAGGCGCGCATTTTTGAATTGGAAGAGGTGATCAGAAACGCTGAGATAATAAAAAAATCTCCGGGCAAGAAAAGCATAGTTCATATCGGCTCAACTTTGACTGTTTCCAAAAACGGAGATGTTGTAAAATATACTATTGTCGGTTCAGTGGAAGCCAAGCCCGAAGCAAATCTTATTTCCAACGAATCGCCTTTAGGGAGGTCTTTTTTGGGTAAAAAAATCGGAGAAGTCGTAGAGACAACCTTGCCCAACGGTAAAATTTTTAAATACAAGATAATCGAAATCGAGTAACTAAGGGCTTTGTTTCCGACGCTTTGGGCGGAATTACAAAACTCCCGCACATATCCCGAATGAAACGAGGTTAAAATGGGCGATCCCGCACTTTCGCGGCACAAACAAGTTTAATATAATAAAACATTAACATCGGGATATGAACGGGATCTCGCCAACTAAATCGCTCATTCTTCGCGAATAGTTGCGGGACTTACCCAGCACCTTTTTTGGGCGATAGAATTATCTATTTCTCAAAAAAGGTGCTGGGTGCTCAATGTTGTGGATAAATTTTCGTCGCTACGCATTGAGCTTCGCTATAAAATTTAAACAACATTGGCATGTTTTGGGCGGACAAAATAGCGGAAGAAATAAAAAATGAATATCGGGATAAAATCGCCAAAAATGAGGCGATTATTATTCGAGACGAAAAAACCGCTTCCGGAAAAATACACGTCGGGTCTCTAAGAGGCATTGCGATACACGGAATAATTTCCGAGGTTTTAAACGAGCAAAACATTAAAAATAAGTTTCTTTATGAAATAAACGATTTTGATCCGATGGACGGATTGCCGGTTTATTTGGATAGAGAGATTTTTTTGCCTCATATGGGCAAACCGCTTTGCAATGTTCCTCCGCCAGCTGGCGGGGCCGCCAAAGCCAAAAATTACGCGGAATATTTCGGAGAGGATTTTGTCGGCGTTATAAAATCTTTGGGTTTTTATCCGGAAATTTATTTATCCAGCGATTTGTATAGAAAAGGAAAGTACAACGAGGCTATAAAAATTGTTTTGGAAAACGCGGACAAAATAAGAGAAATTTACAAAAGAGTTTCGGGCGCCAAAAAAGAAGAAAATTGGCTGCCGATAAATGTTATTTGCCAAAACTGCGGGAAAATCGGCACAACCAAAGCCATTTCTTTTGACGGCAAAGAAGTTGAATACGTTTGTGAGGAAAATTATGTTGAGTGGGCAAAGGGTTGCGGCCACCATGGGAAAATCTCTCCTTTTGACGGTAATGCCAAACTTCCTTGGAAAGCGGAGTGGGCCGCAAAATTTTCGGTTTTAGACGTTGATGTAGAGGGCGCCGGCAAAGACCATTCGACAAAGGGCGGCGCAAGAGAGATAGCTGATGCTATAAGTAGGGAGGTTTTTAAAAGAAGACCGCCTTTTGATATTCAATATGAATTTTTTCAGGTTGGCGGAAAAAAAATGTCTTCGTCAAAAGGAGCGGGTTCGTCGGCAAAAGAAACCGCAGATTTGCTCCCTCCGGAAATTTTCAGGTTTTTGCTTTTATACAAAGAACCGCGCCAAGTCATAGATTTTATTCCGGACGGCGACACAATTCCGATTCTCTACGACAATTACGACAAAATGGCAGAGGATTATTTTGCGGACAGCAAAGGAGATTATAAGCGGATTTTTTATTTGAGCCATACGCCTCGGCAACGCGAAGAAATCATAAAAAGATTTTTGCCGAGATTTTCGCAAATCGCTTTTTTAGCGCAGATGCCGCATATAAATATTTCTCAAGAGGTTGGAAAAATTAAAGCGGAAAAATTATCCGACGAAGATGAAAACGAAGTTGAGTACAGAACTAGATACGCTTTAAAATGGCTTTCTGTTTACGCGCCGGAGGATTATAAGTTTGAACTTCAAACAAAAGAAATTCCTTCGAAAGCAAAAGAGTTAAACGAAAAGCAAAAACAAGCTTTGAAAATAATTTTAGATTACGTCAGTTCAAAAGATGTTTTGGATGGGCAGGAACTGCACACTAAGCTTCACGAAATTAAAAGCGATTTAGAAATAGAACCGAAAGAACTTTTCAGCGCTGTTTATTTAAGCTTTTTAGGTAAGATTAGCGGACCCAAGGCGGGTTGGTTTTTGAGCGTTTTAGATAAAAAGTTTTTAGAAGAGAGGTTAAAAGAAGTAGTTAATAGTTAGTAGTTGCCATTTCAATGTTATGACTTTAACAGAGCAAATTAAAGACAAGCTTGATATTGTCGATTTTATCGGCGCGTATGTCCAGCTAAAACCGGCGGGGAAAAATTTAAAGGGGATCTGTCCTTTTCATAAGGAAAAAACTCCGTCTTTTATGGTTTCCTCCGACAGACAGATGTGGCATTGTTTTGGTTCTTGCAGCGAAGGCGGAGATATTATCAAGTTTTTGATGAAGTATGAAAATATTGAATTCTCCGAAGCGCTTAAAGTTTTAGCGGAGAAAGCCGGCATTGAAATCAGAAAAGTAAGCCCGATGGAGCAAAAGCAATTTGGAATTTTGTATGACATCAACGAGGCTGCCAAGCAATTTTTTAAAAACGCGCTTTTAAATAGCCGCGAAGCGCAGGATTATTTGAATTCTCGGAAATTAAATAAGGAGACCGTAGATGAATTTGGAGTAGGTTTCGCGCCGACCAATCCCGATGAACTTACCCTTTATTTAATTAATCTCGGTTATGAAATAAAAGACATCGAAAGAGCGGGGTTGAATTTTAAAAGCGAACGAGGCGGATATTTTGACAGGTTTAGGGGAAGAGTTATGTTTCCTATTGATAATCATTTTGGTAAAACCGTTGGTTTCAGCGGCAGGATTTTACCGAAATACGATAACGGCGATATGGGCAAATACGTAAATAGTCCTGAGACGCTCATATATAATAAATCGAAAATTCTTTACGGATTAAGCAAATCCAAGAATTTTATCCGTGAAGAAAGCCGAGCGGTTTTGGTAGAGGGGCAGATGGATTTTTTGATGCTTTGGCAGGACGGCGTTAAAAATATAGTAGCCACTTCGGGAACGGCTTTGACCGGAGAGCATTTAAAGGCCTTAAGAAAACAGACCGATAAATTAATTTTTTGTTTTGACAATGACGAAGCCGGAATAAAAGCGGCCGAAAGAAGCATTGAATTAGCGAATCAAACAGACTTCAGTGTCAACGTTCTAATTTTGAAAGATTATAAAGATCCGGCTGAGGCAGTGGAAAAAAATCCGGGGCTATTTAAAAAACTTACAGAGAACGCCAAACCTATTTTTGGGTTTTATTTTGAAAAGTATTTGCCATTAGCAAACAACGGCGATTTTTCGGAAATCAAAAAAAACGTCCGTTTTGTTTTGTCCAAAATAAAAAATATTTCGAGCCCGATTGAAAAATCCCATTGGCTGAAAGAATTGGCGAATCGGACAAAAATGGATGAAAAAGCTTTAATGGAAGAAATGGAAAAATTAGCCGGTTCGATTTCCAAAAAAACAGCGGAAATAGTTCAAAATGAAACCTTTTCCCAGAAAGACCGTTTAAATCTTATAGCGGACAGGGTTATCAGTATAGCAATGGCTCAAGAGCCTTTGTTTATAAAAATAAGCGATTATGCGGATTATTTGCCTAAAGAATATCTTTTGGTTTATGAACAGTTAAAAAATAAAGGCCAAACGGACGATCCTGGAATCGTAAAAATGCTGGATTCCTTGTCTCTCAGGTCGGGGTTTGAGCTCGAGCTTTTTGAAAATAACCTTGATAAATTAAGCAAAGAATTTGAAAGCCTTCTTTTGAATCTAAAAGCCGAATATTTAAAAAAAGAAAGAGAGAATTTAATGCTTATGATTAGCGAGGCTGAAAAAGCAGGCGACGGAGAAAAATTAGAAAACCTTTTAAAAAAATTTGACGAATTATCAAAAATAATACAAAATGTATAAAATGAAAAAAAAGACTTCTAAAAAGCGAAAATCTTTTAAAAAAACCGTTTCAAAAAAGCCAAAAATTAAAAAAAGAAAGGTTTTAACTCGAAGACCTAAAAAACAGAAAAAGGCCAAAAAGGCCTTAATTCATCACAAGCAGAAAAGAGCGAAGGTAAAGGAAGCTATTTCAAGCCAAAACGAAGTCCTTATAGCCGAAGTTATAAAAAGAGGAAGAAGCCGGGGTTTTATAACCGATGCGGAAATATTGTATCACTTTCCGAATATTGAAGAAGATATTTCTTTATTGGAAGAGATTTACGATCGTTTGGCAAAGAGCGACATAAAAGTTATTGAAACTTCGGCTTTAATTCCTGTTGTCGCCGAGGAAATCACAAAAAAAGAACTGGAAGAAGCGACTGTTATAAATGAAACTTCGGAAATGCCGGACTCGGTGCAGCTGTACTTAAAGGAAATCGGCAGGACGCCGCTTTTGACGGCAATGGAAGAAAGAGAGATAGCCAAGAGAGTTTCCAGGGGCGACGAAGAAGCGAGAAGAAAATTGATTCAAGCCAATCTTCGTTTAGTTGTTTCAATCGCAAAAAAATACGCTTATCGCACGCATCAATTGAGTATTTTGGATTTAATTCAAGAAGGCAATATCGGCCTTTCAAAAGCCGTGGAAAAATTCGATTACAGGAAAGGATTTAAATTTTCCACTTACGCCAGCTGGTGGATAAGGCAGGCTATAACCAGAGCCTTGGCGGATCAGGCGCGAACGGTCAGAATTCCGGTTCACATGATAGAAACAATTTCCAAATTTACCCAGACCAAGAGGCGATTAATGCAAGAATTAGGCCGGGAACCGCTTCCGGAAGAAATTGCCATTGAAATGGGCACTACGGTTGATAAAATTTATTATCTTCAAAAAATTTCCCAAGAAATCGTTTCGCTCGAAACGCCTTTGGGCGATGACGAGGATTCTACCTTGTCAGAGCTTATAAAAGACGAAAAAAATCTTTCGCCGTCTCAAACCGCGGATTTGTCTTTGCTTAAAGAAAAAGTCAGGGCTGTTTTGGTGGATTTGACGCCGAGAGAGCAGGAAATTTTGAAATTAAGATTCGGTTTGGACGACGGCGTCGGCCTCCGCGCGCGTC
>JAJYNK010000047.1 GCA_021786355.1 bacterium | reverse complement strand
GTCCACTTACGCAGAAATTATGTTGAGGGCGTAGGCCAGACCTGCGACACTTGCGCGGAAAATCTCCGCAAAGGAGGCGCCGTCGTATAATGCGCGCGCAACCCCGCGCCTCAAACGAACCGCCGCTAACCCTCTGGGCGCGGCGGCTTTTTTTAAATATTTTTTTCTGTTAAAATCTGATTATGGAAAAATCTGAAAATTTAGACAATATCGTTGATTTTAAAAAGGCAGGCGAAGCCGTAAGAAGCGTTAAGCCGGCTAAAACCCGTCCCCAGCCGGGGAAATTTACCGAAGTTTTTTCCTTTGAAAAAAATCGCCAAATAAAAGATGCAAAAGACTTAGAGGGGCAATTAGAAAAGCTGGAAGAAAAAATTAAAGACCTCGAAAAAATTGCCGAGAAATTGGAAATCGATTACGACTTCACCATTGCCGAAAAAGAAAAAAACGAACGAGTTAACCGCGGCTCTGTTGTTTTTGACAACCTTCACCGTGTAAATACGGAGATTGCTTATCTTCGCGGTTTATCAGAAGAAGTGAAATACAAAATACGCGAATTAAGAGGCGAATAAATTAATCCTCGCTGTTCTTTTGTTCTTGCTGATTTTGCTTCTCTTGAATATTTTTTTGATTATTTTCTTGCGGTTTTGTCTTTTCTCCGCTTTTTTCCGAATTTTTAGTTCTCTCGATTTTTGGATTTTCCCTGTCATCGCCGCTGTCTTTATCTTCATTCCATAAATTCTTCAAACTGTCGGAGTTGATTTCCGGAGAAATTTCAAGAAACGCTTTAGTTCCCGAAAGATTTTTTATCAGATCCTGAGATTTTTCAAAGGCTTTTTCGTAATCGCCGCTGTTGTAATCGCTTTGGGCGTTTTCCAAAATTTGTTTAGTGTCTTCTATTTTTTGCCGGGATAATTGTTGAGCTTGAAAATCTAAATTGTCTTTATTTTTTTGAAATATTTTCTCTATTGTCTCAACTTTCTTGGAGGCGGCGTTTATTTTATTTTGGGCGCTGTTTTCAAAACCTGTTGATCTAACCCCGGATGATTCTTTTTGACTAATATCTTCAATCTGGATTTTTGCTTTGTTCTTCCATTCGTCAACCATGGTCATGCTCTTGTTTATTTCACTGGTTTTTTCATAAATATCGCCGTCAAGATTCTGTTCTAAAATTTTCTGATAAACGCCAGCTGCGGTTTTTAAATCGGAATTTACTTGAATCGCGTCCTCAAAATTACCTTCTTTTTTCAAATTATCAGCCCAGCCGTAAACTCCGCTAAGATTCTCGTTAAAATTATCAACCGCGGGGCTTAAATCCGATTCTTGTTGTTGGCGCGCCGTTTGCTCCATTTTTGCTTTTTCAAGAAATTCTTTCGCTTCTTTTATTCTTTTTTGAACCATCGCAAACTGCAAATCCGCCTTGGTTTTTGGATTTAAAACAACCGCGACTCGCGCTTTCTCGCTTAATAATTTTATATTGTACAGCGCCTCTCCGGGCAAACTATTTTGAGACGCGGCAACCGTTCCCGCGCCTGACAAAACCGCGATTATCCCGATAAGCACAGCTGGAGCCATTCTCACTTTAAACGGCGCTCTTTGAAAAGTTTCTGTTTTGTAATCCACTGCCGGATTCGTTTTAACATAATTAACCAGCCCCTCTCGCAAGGACCTTAAAAACTTCTCGTCAGAAGGAAATTTCTTCAATTCTTTCAATATTAATTTGGGTTTAATTTTTTTAATCATCTTCTGTTTTTTTTCTTAACATTTTCAATCCTCGGTGAATTATTGTATAAATATTAGTTATTGATTTTCCGGTAATTTCTTTGATTTCCACAATATCCAACTCGTCAATATACCGGTGTATCAAAATTTGTTTGTAATCATGAGGCAAAGAATCCAGATGTTTTTTTATGGACTCAAAAGCAATACCTGTATCAATATCCTTATACGATGCCTCTTGAATCGGTTCGGATTGTTCAGCCACATCTTCTAAAGACACGTTGGTTTTCGCCTTGCTCCTGTAATAATCAATTATCAAATTATTGCATACCCGATACAAAAAACTTTTGAAATTTTTTACTTCTCCGCCGCCGGCGACAAACTGCCATGTTTTAACAAAAGTCTCCGAAGTCAAATCTTGAGCTATGGCCCGGCTATTCACTCTAAGATGGGCATGCCTTAAAATCGCTTCCGCATATTGGTCGTAGGCATCCAGAAATTGCTTCTCCAATTTTTTTCCTTTTAAGCCGCTCATAAATAAAGACGTTTAAATTAGCGATTTTTTACGATATATAGCAATAAATAGGGCAAGTTTGAACGCGGCTTGAGGAGCGAGCGGGCACGGTGTCCCGCTTTAGCGGGACGAGCGAACGACGAACGCCAGTGAACGAGCTCGCTGGGCGAGTGAACGGTAGTGAAAACTTGTTCTATTTATCGCGCAATAATCTTTAATTTCCTTTTTTCTTTATTTCCTCCAAATCTTTCCCTATCTCCTTGAGTTCTGTTTTTATCTCTTTTATCTCCTCGGTTTCTTTTTTTATCTCCTCCTCTGTTTTTTCGTCTATCCTTTTTTCCTCTTTGATTCCGCTTATTATTACGCGGTCGCCCACAAAAAACGACACAAAAAGGCCGGTTGCCAATAAAATCACCGAACCCAAAATAACAGAAACTAATCCGCTCATATTATAATTGTCCGCTATTATCCAAATACCCCGCCACAGCAAAATTATCCCCACGCTTCCGATCATCGCGTAAAGAACCGGATGATGGCTTAATTTGCCTCTAATTTTATCCTCCAGCTTATCGAAAAACCGGAAAAGAAAAATCTTTTTTAAAAAATCCAGCAGTTTCATGTTTTTTTATCTATTGGCTATACCCTAGTGGCTAACCACTAATCGCCGCCCTTATCCGGCGGACTCCGGCCGAACTTGCCTCTTCCTTAATAATTTTAAATTTTCCTATCTCGGAAGTATTTTCTACGTGAGGACCGCCACAGAATTCCTTGGAATACGCCCCCAAAATATCGTCCTCGCTGCCAATATAATACACTTTTACCGTTGGCGGGTAATTGCCTTTAAAAAATTTGCGGGCTCCGGTTTTTTCCGCGTCTTCTTTTGGCATTTCTTTAAAACGAACCGGAAGCTCTTGATTTATTTTTTCATTCACGATTTCCTCGACTTTTTTAAGCTCGTCAGCCGTAAGTTTTCTATTAAAAAGAAAATCGAATCTCGCCCGCTCTGGATTAATGTCGCTGCCGCGCTGCTCAACGCCGTCACCCAAAACGTCTCTGAGCGCCTGATGAAGCAAATGCGTGGCGGTATGCAAACGGATGACTTTTTTCATTTCTTCTTCGCTCCCCGCTTTAAGCTCGCCGGTATCTAAAACTAAACCATGCCCGCCGAACTTTTTTTCAACTCCGGCGCGGGAAATTTCCTGATGCTTTTTGGACTCTTGATCAAATTCTTTTTGAAAATTATCCTTATCGACGTTTTTCGCCAATTCCAAAGTAATTTCCGGTGAAATACTAAAAGTTTGATATAAGTTAAACGCTATAGCTCCGGTAATCTTTTCGCCTAAAACATTAAGCCTTTCTATTTCTTTAGCGCCCAAACTTATCGCTTCCTGATACTTTGTTCGTTCATCTTCTAAAACGTCCAGAATAATTTTATCGTTATTTAACTCCGGATAAACTTCAACAAATTTATTTTTAATAATTTTTATCGCCTCGGGGAAAAAATTGGAGTGAATGTCATATTTGACTTCATAAGCCAATAATCGGCGTATCAGCCGCCTCAAAACATATCCCGCTTCTTTATTTGACGGCCTTATGCCGTCAGCTATCAAAAATATCGAGCCTCTCAAATGATCAGCAAAAACCCTGACAATATTTTCTTTGTTTTCCAAAGAAGGAGCCTGTTCTTTTATTTTAGAAACAAGATCCCCAAAAACATCGGTTTCAAAAACACTTTCTTTCGCCTGCAAAACCGAAAGCAACCGCTCAAAGCCCATTCCGGTATCAACGCCCGGATTTTCAACTTTTCTCAGCTTACCTCCTTTTTCCTGGAAATATTCGTTAAAAACAACGTTCCAAACCTCAACTCCGTCCACATAAATTTCCGTTGTCGGTCCGCACGGGCCTGAATCTCCGGTCGGCCCCCAAAAATTATCCGCGCGATTACCCATTACGATTTTTTCTTTCGGCATTTTAATTTCCTCATGCCAAATCTTATACGACTCCTCGTCAAAAGGAACTTCGTCGTTTCCCTCGAAAACAGTTACGTAAATCCTGTCTAATCCGATATTCAACACCTTAGTAATGTATTCGTACGCCCAATGGATAGACGATCTTTTGAAATAACCGTCCGTTCCCAAATCGTCCGGCTTATCGCTTCCTACCGGGCCGAAAGAAAAATTACCGAGCATCTCAAAAAAAGTCAGATGCGTTTTATCGCCGACTTCTTCGATGTCGCTGGTCCGAAAACTTTTTTGGGCTGATGCAGTCCTTTGAGATTTAAAATCACTCATAGCGTCAAGATCGCCGGTGTAATATTTTTTGAATTGCTGCATTCCGGCGGTTGTGAGAAGTACCGACGGGTCATCTGGTATCAAAGACGAAGACAAAACAATTGCATGCCCTTTTGATTTAAAAAAATCCAAAAAAGATTTTCGCAGTTCTTCGGAATTCATATAGATAATTTTATTAGGAAATATTTTTCAGCGAATGATTGTCGGAGCTGGATAGAAAAACTCTGAACAAATAGATAAAATTTCGGGCACCCGCGTAGTCCCGCTTAGCGGGACGTAGCAGGGTGAAATTTTATCGTTTATTCGTGAAGTTAGTTTTTCATTCAGCGGAGATTTAATGAGCAAAAAATATTTCCGTCGCGTCTTTTAGTATTCTTCCAATTCTTTTGACCTACTGTGCGCTTTCATTTTCAAAAGCGCTTTGGCTTCAATTTGCCTGATACGTTCTCTGGTAACGCCGAATTTTTTGCCGACTTCTTCCAATGTATGGGTAACGCCGTCGTCCAAACCGAATCTTAATTTCAAAATTTCCTGCTCTCTCGGCGTCAAATCCACCAAAACAGCCCTGACTTTTTCTTTAAGCAAAGACAAATCCGCGGTTTGAGACGGCGAAAGATTT
>JAJYNK010000044.1 GCA_021786355.1 bacterium | reverse complement strand
TGGTAAAGAGTATTACAAGGATCATTAAAGCGGGAAAAATAAACGGATGCCTGTTTTTTAACCGTGATAGTAGAAAAATTTTTACGGAACTTAATTTAGGTTATGGAATACCCGATATTGTTATTACCCATTATAAATCAATTGAATCAAACAGAACAGATTATTTGAATATCGTTGACATCAGTATTCTGAGGACAATTAATAATTTGAAGCAGGTAAGCCTGGAAGATATCCATAATGTATCCAAGACGTCAAAACCTCAGATAAAGCTCTCACTACAAAAATTATTATCTCAGGAACTAGTTGCGTCCGACAACGATTTGTACAAACCAGATAAGCTTTATAAGTCTTACATAACAGAAACTGTGGCAATAGAAGCTAAATTAAGATCCTGGAAGCAAGCCCTAAAACAGGCCTATAGGTATAAGTGGTTTTCTGAACGTTCATTCGTATTTTTACCCGAAGAAACTATTGTCTCGGCTAAAAAAAATCTAGAGCTGTTCCGAGAATTCGAAGTGGGCTTAGCTTCGGTTAACAAAAAAGATGGGATTACAGTTTGGTATAATCCAAAAATGGTAACCCCAATCTCTGAAGATATGTACGCTCTACTTAATGAGCATCTTCTTAGCGTGGCTGTTTAAATTTTCGAGCTTAAAAAGGAATACCATGCAGATAAGTGATAATCTGCACTCTCATCAAGCAGAGTGATTTTTTTGTCGTGTAGCTTTTTATATAATTTTCTCGCCTCATCCACTCTGCCCAGTAAAAAATTAGCTCTCTTATTTATGTCCTTATAGGAAGAAAGTTCTTTTAAAATTTTTGATATTGCCAACAGATAATTTTTATGCACATCGGGCTTACCGTTATCCCATACGTAGTTTTCGTCTAAAATCACCTCGGAAAAAATATTTTTTTCATTTTTTATCAGGTCTAAAGCGCCGCTTTTCCTCAGAGGAATAAGGTCTTGCGATCGGATCATATTGAGCAATTTTTCGGAAAAATACCAACCTTTTGAAGGTCCGCCGCCCATTCCTTCAGTAAATCTTCTAATATCAAATTTTCTAAGGTTTTCGTAAGTTCCAATGGTGATCCCGTCGATATCGGTTAATGCATAGAATAATACGGCATCCCAGTTAGCATAACCGTAGATAGTTTTAAAACCTTGCTTATTTAACGTGCTAAAAATCCTTAAAATATTAGTATGATAATCAAAATCAATGCTGATCTTCTTTTTATATTCAACATACGAACCGCATACGATATAGTAACCGTCGAACACCTTATCCATATCTGTTAAGCACGATAGAACTTTCTCTACCCACACATCATCTTTTATATCCGCATCGCTGAAGGATACGGTCATAAAATACTTTATGCCGTCTTGGCGATTCTTTTTCACATAATCATTCAGGGTATTGATTACCTGTATGGATTTGTCAGCCTCTTTTTTATCCCAATATTTGTTGGGTATTATTATATTTTTGAGTCCAGACTTAATTTGAAAATTTATACCCTCCCTTATCACTTCGGGGTCAGGAAGCAAAGTGTTTTTTTTCTTAGAGGAATGGCAAGGATGAAATTTATAGCTGTCTAATGATCCGAGGCCGTTGGAGGCTTTATACCCATAGTATTGCAGATCCAACATTGAAAGCGGCATGTATTTTTCTGGCCCGTAGCCACTTATGTCGCTACCAAATTTATCATAATCCGTATTGTAGGCACAAAAAATAAAACCATCTCCAATTTCATTTTGGAAATATGAATCCAAACCCCATTTTTGATTATGACCTAACTGATGTAATATTTTCATGTTGGCAAAAGTTCTATTAATTTTTCTACGCTCCTGGGCCTTTCAGAAGGATTAAACTTAAGAATTTCCTGGAAAAACGGAATCAGTTTGCAATCGGTTTCAGGGGAGTATTGCAATTGCTTACTCCTGTATATTTTGTTCAAGTCCTGTTGCGTGCTCGCAAATGGCAATCTTTGGTGATGAAGATAAAATCCTATCAAACCTAAACTGAAAAAATCTGACCTGTAGTCCACCAAATCTTTTTGTCCTAAAAATTGCTCAGGCGAACAAAAGTCCCAACTGTTCGGTTGAAATCCTGTATCGGTATAAGTAGTACCATCCATATCCAATGCAATGCCGAAATCGATTATTACAGGACTTCCGCCTGGACGGATCATAATATTATTTGGTTTTAAATCCCGATGAACTTTTTTGTCTGCCCATATAGGTTGCATAGTTATACAAATTTTTTTTAAAAGCTCGGCAATTTTTAATGCATTACCGGCAAAAGTTGACGCTATACTGTGCAGACTACTACCTTCAATAAATTCTTCGAATACAACTTTATCATTCTGGTAATTTTCTATGCTTATAATTTTTGGAATGCCGTCGAGTGATTTAAACTGTTCATATATGTTCAATTCTCGTAAATCTCGTTTACCAAAATTTACGAATAATTTTAAGGCTTGTTTTTTCCCATTTCGGGAAACGATAAAAACCAATTTTTGGCCGCCTCTAAAAAAATCATGAATCTCTTCGATTCCAAATGCTTTTTTAAAACCTTCGTCTAAGCTTTGAGCAATGGTTGGCATATCTTGAAATGTATCTATATTATACTCCTTTTCTGCTTATTTAAAAGACATAATAAAAAAACAGCCCTCCGAAGAAAGCTGTTTGTTTATCGCTGTATATTTATTTTCTTAATTTGATTGCTTCTTTAAACGCTTCCCCGGCTTTGAACTTTGGGGTATTAAGCTCGGGGATGGTAATTTTCTGGGAGGGGTTGCGTGGGTTAACACCGACGCGCGGAGCGCGATGGCTGACGCTGAACTGGCCAAACCCGCTAATGTTAACCTTGTCACCGCTGTTCAACTTTTCGTAAATCATTGAGATCAAAGCATTTACGTAACGCTCTGACTCGCTATTAGTAATGCTCAGCTTAGCGGCAAGCTGTTCTACCAAGTCGGACTTATTCATAAAAATCCTTTCATTCTTGCTGTAGAGCTTTTAGCTTCAGCAAATGACTTTTGGAATCGCGGCAGTCGCAATTCCTAGCATGGCCGGTGTGCCATTTAATTTTTTGTTCAAGCGATGGATTTTTTGGCATCTTATTTTTCGAATGCCAGGTTTTGTTGATTTTATTCATAGTTGGCCGTTCACGCTTGTGCTTCAGTTGTTCCTAAAAATCTCCGTCTGCCTGAATTATATCATATTTATGAGAATTATTCCTCGCAACTCCGGCAATGCCTGTGATGGAACAGTTCCCTAAAAAAGTAGCACCGTCTTCCACACGCAAAATCGGACAGGTTATTTCGCCGGAAACTTTGGCGGTGGATTGTAAAATTAAATGCCCGAAGATTTCCAACTTCCCTTGCACTTCTCCGCTAATGTCGGCTTCGTTTGCTGTTATGTCCGCAGCCAGTATGGCGCCTTGCTCTATAAATACACCTTGGTTAGAATTGACTTTACCAGTCACTTGGCCCGCAATTCTAATATTGCCTTCACTGTCCAAGTCGCCCTTAATTTTTACAGATGGCCCAATTATCGTTTCAGTTTGCTGCATAACAGTTTGTTCAATAATTTTCTCCATGAAGTCATCAAATTAATTGCGAAAATACTACGACAATCGCCGCCCCGGGGTATTTACGCGATTGGAAATAAGTTTCTATTATATTTCGCTGGAGCAAATCGTCCAACTCGTCTGTCACGACCTGCTGCAACACTCCTGTCCCTTTGCCGTGAATAATAAGGCAACATGGCTCGCCTGAGTTGGTCATGCTTGTTACGTAACCATACACATTTACACCGGCTTCCTGCGAAGTCTGGCCATGTAAATCCAACTCCGGCAGTTCGCCGGAACTGTCGGCAATTTCAGCATGCGTTAAACGCAACTGGGATTCGCTGACGTTATCGGCAAATGCTGAACTCTGGTTTGAAGTTCTTCGTTTACCCATAATTAAAACCGGTTACTCACTCTTGAAGTAATTATAGCATTTTTTACAATATATTTTCTCTGAAGGATAGAATTAACAACAAAAAAGTTGACAGCACAAGGACTGCTCGTCTATAATAAGTATACAGAAATTGATTGATCCGAAAATTATGGTAGCAGAAATGCATCTGTAATATTGCTAACCCCCTCCGGCTGCTGTAAAAAGACCCGGAGGTTTTTATTCCATAAGGCTCGAGCGAAGCCGTCAAAACATTTGGCGGCTTTTTTTAGTCCCCTTTTATTTATGATGATTTTTTGGTAAAATAGAACTACAATTTGAGCCTAAACCCAAAGAATATCTTTGGGCATGGCAACTGGCTACTCCGGTAGCTAAACCAAAGAAGGTAGTAAAACCCTCGTCAGGGTTCCTTCTTTGGTCGTGCGGGGAAACTCGCGCGTTTGGCTCGAAAGGGCCAAGCTCCTGGCGGGGGCCTTTTTGCGTCTAAAAATAACTAAGCTAAAGCTATGCCAAAATTTAAAATCGACATCTGGTTCGACCAGAAGCCAGAAAAATTACACCTTGGTTCCGTGATTGTGGAGGCCAAAACCGAAGAAGAAGCTTATAAAACAGCGAGTCAAAAAACTGAACATTGGGTTATAGGCGAGGTAAAGGAACATCGAAATATTTAAAATTCCCTGTTTGCCTGCAATATGGTATAATTTTCTATAAGATGAACTATCAGGGAATAAAAAATACCATATTTATTCTTGTTTTGGCAGGCATACTGTTTAACATCTCTTTGTTCTGCCACTTTTTCAGCATGGGTATGGGAGAACATTCGGAAATGAGCCAGGTATTCACCAAATCGGTAAGTTTTATTTCAACGAATGACGTTCACTGCTGCACTTCTCAAAATTCCGCCCAAATATTTTCTGATCAAATCTTGGCAGCAAAACAAACAAATCAGGTTTTATTCCTGGAGAGCATACTAGGCTTTATTTTTCTGCTGGGCATTGCCTTTGGTTTAAATTTTTTGGATTCCCAAAACAGCAGCCGGTACCGCTACTATCGTGGCCGGAACCTGCTTTTGCGTCTCTATAATTATATTTTGCAATTCCTCTCCAGAGGAATTTTACAGCCCCAGGTCTATAACGCCTAAATAGCCAGCGATTTTTACATTACCTGTTTAATGTAAACACGCTGGTTTTATTGTATGCGGTTATAGGTTTTTTAATTATTAGCAAACAAA
>JAJYNK010000002.1 GCA_021786355.1 bacterium | reverse complement strand
CGGAGCTAGGCGATTTTTATGTAAACGACGCGTTCGCCTTCAGTCATAGAAAAACAGCCTCAATGTCGGCAATAACCAA
Source organism: bacterium (assembly GCA_021786355.1). Taxonomy (GTDB): domain Bacteria; phylum Patescibacteriota; class Minisyncoccia; order UBA6257; family UBA9933; genus JANLIR01. Next base: position 5,341 of record JAJYNK010000002.1, on the reverse strand, counting down.
ATTTTTACCTTCTTACGCCGGTCCGACTTTAGAGAAAGAAATTAAAAATCTAAACATAGTTTTAAAAAATCACAAAAATCCTTTAATTATTATTTTGGGCGGTGTAAAAATTTCCACCAAAATGGGCTTGATTAAAAATTTTTGGGAAAAAGCGGATAAATTTTTAATCGGCAGCGCCATGGCGAATAATTTTTTGTTGACCCAGGGTCTTCCGATAGGGGATTCGGTTTATGAAAAAGAGATGCTGAAATTTACTAAAAAAATAATGAACAGCAAAAAAATAGTTTTGCCGGTGGATTTTAATATTTCTAACCGGAAAATTTTAGATATTGGTAAAAAAACCGAAAAACAATTTGCGAGTATTATCAAAAAAGCGAAAACTATTATTTGGAACGGCCCGATGGGACAATTTGAAATTCCTAAATTTGCTAAGGGAACGTATGCGATAATTGAAGCGATTTTGAAAAACAAAACCGTCAAGGTGATTATTGGAGGAGGGGAGACGGTAGGCTCGATCTCTAAATACCAATCTGAAATTTCTAAAAATAAAAATGTTTTCGTTTCCACTGGCGGCGGAGCGATGCTGGAATATTTAAGCGGCAAAAAACTTCCCGGGATCGAAGCTTTAAAATAAATAATATGAAAGATGTTGTAGTTTTATATCACAATGATGAAGACGGATTTGCCGGCGCTTGGGTTGCGTGGAAAAAATTCAAAAACAAAGCCCAGTATATCCAAGCAAGCTATACAAATCAGACTGCGGCTAATTTCAGCGGCAAAACTGTTTACATGATAGATTTCTGTTATAACGACAAATCAAAGATGAAAAAAATCCTGGAAAACAATAAAAAAGTCATTGTTATTGATCATCATATCAGCCAAAAAGAATCAGCGAGAATATCATCTGAAAATATTTATAGCCCTAATCATTCGGCCTGCGTTCTAACATGGAATTATTTTAATCCCCAAAAACCACTCCCTAAATTACTTGCGCATATTGAAGATATGGATTTGTGGAAATTTAAAATGAGATTTACCAGAGAAATTATCGCATCTTTAGACACATATCCTTTGAAATTTTCAATATGGGATAAAATAACTAAAGATTTTCAAAGCACGGCAAAAATAAAGAAATATATCAACGAAGGAAAGGCGATTGTGAAATATCAGGCTACGTTGGTTGAATCGCTCGTAGAAAACGGCATCGAGGCGAGAATAGACGGCCATAATGTAATTGCGGTGAATTCTCCGATTCTTCATTCCGAAATAGGGCATCATATTGGGAAAAATTATCCCAACACCATCGGTTTGATTTGGAATTCAAAAAACGGCAGAATTAAAACTTCCTTACGGTCAGGTAAAAATATCGATGTTTCCAAAATCGCTCAAAAATTCGGCGGAGGGGGGCATAAACAAGCAAGCGGATTCTCGTTTGATTATGAATTCGATTTCCCCTGGAAACCAATTAAAAAGTAACATGGACAACAAAATTACAATCTACTGCGATGGTGGAAGCAGAGGAAACCCCGGCCCGGCGGCGTTAGGCGTATATATTCCTGATTTAAAAAAAGAGTATTCTCAATACTTAGATAAAACCACCAACAACGACGCCGAATATCAAGCAATCATTTTCGCGCTCAAAAAAATAAAACAGCTTGTGGGTAAAGAAAAAACCAAAAAAACAGAAGTTGAAATAAAAGCCGACAGTGAGCTTATCGTAAATCAATTAAACGGCGAATATAAGATAAAAGAAAAAAACTTAGTGCCGTTTTTTATAGAAATTTGGAATTTAAAACAGGACTTTAAAAAGATAAATTTTAAGCACATTCCGCGGGAACAAAATACTCGCGCCGATTTTTTGGTGAACAAGGAGCTCAACTCAAGAAACTCTTTATTTTAGAAATTTTCTAATTTACTACAATACGGGCCGATCGGCCCGTATTTTAGTAAATGTGGACAACTTAAATCATATTAGACTACACCGGACAATTAAAAACACCGCCCCGAAAATCGGGGCGGTGTTGCTGGCAAGTGGTAGGCCGGATTCTGTTTCTAAACGGTAATTTATCTGGGTCCTCGATTACTCTCGGACTCTAGCGGCACTCCCCGCCGAAGGCGGGACGCGGCCTTGCGCCCAGTAAGGATTTAGCCGTTTCATTTCTGTCTTTTTACCCCGCACCTTTGAAAGACAACAACGCTAAAATATTTTTGTAAAAAATCGTCATTACTTAATAAAAATCAAGATATTTCTACAAACCATATTTTTGATACGGCGTTATTAAAAACACAATCTTTCAAAGGTGCGGGGTTTATCCCTATGACAGAAGTAAGCCTTCTACGTTAGGATTGGGCTTTCCCTCGGTTTTCACCTCGGGACGTTTCTGTTCGCACCTCTCGCATTTCCTTCGACGGACTCAGGATAACCCTGAGAGAGCCAAAGGGTTTCTGCGGCAGGCTGTTAGCCTGTACAATTTTTGATCCGCTTTTAAGCGGAAAAGGGTGTCCGGACCTTCCTCTCCGACTGAAACGTCGGAGTAACCGTTCCCTTGCCAACTTTTGCTATTATATCACGTAAAAATTACTGGGTCAACCCCGCACCTTTAATGAATTTAAATTCTTTTCGAAGTCGACGAGCTAAAAATAAAATATAGTTATTCAATAATAAATATTTTAAAAATTTAAAACTATAGAATTTCAAAACTTCGCCATTCACTAAAGGTGCGGGGTCAACTTATTTTTTTGACCATAGCGCTATGAATTTCTTGAGTCAATTCATTATTAATTTTTATTAATCTATGGACTTCGTCCTGAATCTTTAAAAGCGCTTCGGCGTCTTTATATGTTTGAAGCGCCTGTTTATCAGCGGCTTGCGCAGCTACTTTTTGACCAACCATAATAACCGAAAGAAGAACCAATTGTAAAAATGTTTGAGCGATCCACGATATAAGAGTAGCTGTCCCGCCTGAAATAGCCGCCGGAAGGCTTATAAACGCAATAATGGCAAAAAGATAAGCGCACCACATTGTGCCGACTGCGCCGGTTATCAGCAGTGCCAAACGGCCATTGAACCCGACATGTTCGTGCTTTGTCAGGTGAGGGCCGGATTTTGTCCTTTCTTCAATTCGAGGATTTGGAATATGCGTGTTTTTCATATATCGAAATTTATATCTAAAGAGAGTTTGAAATTATATTCGACTATTTTTGTTATTTAAAATTATACCATAAACCTATTGATTTTATCCAAAAGGATCGGCAATGTTTTTGCCGGCATTAAATCGGCGCGTACTTCTTTTGACCCCTTAAAACCCGAGATATAGCCTTTTATATATTTTTTTACCATATTGATATTCCGCGTTTTACCGTAAAATTTATTAAATAATTGCACGTGGAATTTTAATAAGCCCAGCTTTTCTTTTAAAGAAATGGTTGTGAAATTTTTACTTTTATTAAAAAACCACGGGTTGGATAAAACCGCCCGGCCAATCATCACGCCGTCAACTTTGTAAGTTTTCATTTTTTCATAAGCGTCCTTTAATTCGCTTATGTCTCCGTTTCCCAAAATTAAAGTTTTGCTTTTATGCTTCTTTTTATATTTTTCCGCGATTTTGACCGCTTCGCCGATCGCGTCCCAGCGCGCCGGAACTTTTGACATTTCTTTTTTTGTCCGGCCGTGTATTATTATTGCCGCCGGCTCAACCTCTAAAAGGCGGGTTATCCATTTTTTAATAATATTTTTATCGTAACCGATTCTGGTTTTAACCGATACCGGAATTTTGCCGGCTCCTTTTTTCGTGGCTTGAATGATTTTCTGCGCTAAAATGGGATTAAGAATAAGTCCCGCGCCCGCTCCGGCTTTGACTACTTTTTTATCCGGACAGCCCATATTTATATCAATGCCGTCAAAACCCAGCTTAGAAATGATTTTTGCCGACTCGTAAAATTTTTCCGGATCAGTGCCCCAGATTTGAGCCACAATCGGCCGTTCTTTTTCGGAAAATCTCAAATACCGGTGCATTAATTTTCCTTTTGATTTTTTATGAGTAAGTCCGTCAACCGAAACAAATTCCGTAAACATAACGTCGGGCTTTCCACACTTACAAACCACTTGACGGAAAACAGCGTCTGTTACATCAAGCATAGGCGCCATAACCAAAATCGGCTTTTTTATTTTTTTCCAAAATCCAAGCTTCATATTAAAATGAGTATATAGTTTAATTTGTCCGTAAATCAACCCGCCATACAATAATAAAATAATTTATAATTACCCTAACATTTGTTATAATACATTAAGTCGTCAAAATAAATAACCAAATTTAAAAATATGCCATTATTAACATGGAACGACGCGTATAGTGTCGGCGTAAAAGAAATAGACACTCAACATCAAAAAATATTTGAATTAATCAATCAACTCTACAATGCAATAGTTAATTCACGGGAAAAACAAATTATAAACTCAGTCATCAATGATTTGATAGATTACGCGAATTATCATTTTTCCACGGAAGAAAGTTATTTTGCTAAATTTCATTATCCGGATAAAGATTTACACGAACAAAAACATTTGGAGTACAGGAAAAAAGTAAACGAATTTAAAGAAAATTCCGCCCAAAACAATGAGGCTCTGTCGCAAGAGGTGTTAACTTTTCTTGAAAAGTGGTGGACTAATCATGTGATTGAAATTGATAAAAAATACACGAAATTCTTTAATGATCAAGGATTAATTTAATAAAATAAAATAACCAACAATAATCCGAGAGTATAAATTACCAATTTTACCGCTTCTTTTTGAAAACCGTCTAAATACCACAAAATCGGCCTTCCGAAAATTAAAATTCCCATTACTGCGGCTGAAAACACAAAGGTCAAAAGAAACGCGGTAGGCGCCAGAACCCCCTGCACTTTGCCAAATAATCTCTCTCCGTTAGTTAAAATCTGCGACACGATAAAAATATAGGCAAAAGCAAGCAGGGAATTTATTAAAGAATGTTTTAGAATCCGGGAATTTTTCACTTTATTTCAAAAACTCCAATAATTTATAAACCAGCATGGCAGGCCAAACAAGCGCTTTAAGAAAACCGATTACTCCGCCCAGAAAAGTTACCGCGTGCTGTATATAATAAACAGCTGCGCCAATAAAACCCAATCCATAAATGCAGCCTCCTGAAGCCCCGCCGCATCTCATTTTCTTTTTTCCCCGGCAACAATTTTCGCCTGAATTTGTATTATCGATGTTTGTATTTTCCATTTTTATTTATTTTATTTTTAATTATAGACCTTTTATCAATTATAATAAATCTTTTTCAATATTGATACAATTCGCTCTAGTTCTCGACGATCA
>JAJYNK010000024.1 GCA_021786355.1 bacterium | reverse complement strand
CGGACTCGCTTCTCCCAAATTGGTTATTTTTTCAATCTTATCTTTTGACTTAACGTCTTTGGAAAACGGCTTGTAAAAATCGGCCAGTGTTTTTTTATATTCTGTTTTGCCTTCGGCTATTAAGTCAAGCTTGCTTTCCATATCGGAAGTAAACGAATCGCTTATATATTGAGAAAAATATTTTTCCAAAAAAGAGCTTACCACGTCGCCGGTGTCGGTCGGATATAAAGTTTTATTTGTTTTTTCCACATAGCCGCGCTCTTCTATCGTTCTTATTATAGAAGCGTAAGTGGACGGTCTGCCTATGCCGCGTTTTTCCAATTCTTTTACAAGGCCGGCTTCGGTGTAGCGCGCGGGCGGCTGGGTTTCTTTTTCTTGGGACGTTAAATCGATAAGTTTTAAAATTTCTCCAACGGAAACTTTCGGGAGCTCAACGTCTTCTCCGTTCGCTTCGGCATCGGCCCTAAGCCACCCGGGGAAAATGGTTCTTGATCCGCTGATCGAAAAATCCGGAATGCCTGTTTTTCCTTTTTCGGTTTCAACTTCCGCCGTTATTTTTGTTCTCATCATTTTCGCATCGGACATTTGAGAAGCGATTGTTCTCTGCCAAATTAATTTATAAAGTTTTTTCTGGTCATCGCTTGTTCCGGCTCGTTCATTGGAAAAATTCGTTGGCCTTATGGCCTCGTGAGCTTCTTGCGCATGCATTACTTTCCCTACGTAAATCCTCGGAGATAAATATTCTTTTCCGTATTTTTTGTCTATAACGGCATAAGCTTGGCCAAGCGCGACTTTGCTTAAATTCGTACTGTCGGTTCTCATATAAGTAATGAGTCCCGCTTCATAAAGTTTTTGGGCGATGCCCATTGTCCGAGACGGAGAAAAACCCAAACGCGAACTCGCCGCTTGCTGTAAAGTCGAAGTGATAAACGGCGCCTTCGGAGATCGCTTAACTTCTGTTTCAGAAATATCTTTAACTTTCCAAATTCCTTTTTTGCCGGCTTCTATTATTTTCTCAACTAATTTTTGATCTCGCGGCTCTTCAACGCAAGTTAAAACAAATGTTTCATTGTTTTTATTTTTAACTTCCGCCTGGATAACCCAGAATTTTTCCGCAATAAACGCTCTTATCTCGCGTTCGCGCTCCATTATTATCCTAAGCGCCGGCGACTGTACTCTGCCAGCCGAAAGTCCGTAACGCACCTTTTTCCAAATCAAGCCTGACAAATCATACCCGACCAAACGATCCAGAACTCGCCGCGCTTCTTGCGCCCGCCTTAAATCATCATCTATAGCTCTAGGGTGTTCCATCGCTTCATTAACAGCGTCTTTTGTTATTTCATAAAAAACAACTCTTTTGGGTTTTTTTAATCCAATCGCTTCTTTAATGTGCCACGCAATAGCCTCGCCCTCGCGATCGGGGTCGGTCGCCAAATAAACCTTATCGGCTTTTTTTACCAACGCTTGCAATTCTCCGACAACTTTTTCTTTTTCTTTCGGCACTTCGTAACGAGGAATAAAACCGCCTTCTATATCTATAGCGCTTTTATTGCTCTTAGGGAGATCGCGAATATGCCCCACGCTTGCTTTAACTTCGTATTTACCTTCAAGATATTTTGAAATTGTTTTCGCCTTTGCCGGCGACTCAACTATGACTAAATCCATGATAATAATTAAAAAATAAAAATGAAAAAATTAAAATGTTGCGCCTTTGACGTATTTTAAATTCTTATCATTTTTAATTTTGATTTGTCATTTTACATTTTGATATTTACACTTTTCATTTTACAACGTGTATCCCTTCTCGGTTTCCTTAATTATTCCCTCAATTACCAAAAATGCAATTTTTTGGTTAACCGTTTGAGGCTCAAGCTTAATGAGATTCGCGATTTTGTCAACCGTAAGCGGCTCTCCGGCTTCAATTAGAATATCTACAACCCGCTTTTTTTCAGGATCGTCAATGTTTAAAATTTTTTCTTCTTTATTTTTATTTTCTATTATCTCAATGTCTAAATCTTCAAAAATATCTTTTATCGAAGACGCTAATCTGGCGCCGTCTCTTATTAATTTATGAGAGCCAACATAATTAGCGTCGTTTATCGGCCCCGGCACCACAAAAACTTCTCGACCCTGCTCGGCCGCAAAACGGGCTGTTGCCAAAGAGCCCGACCTATCGGGCGCTTCTATGACTATTATCGCCACACACAAACCGCTGATGATCCTGTTTCTTTCCAAAAACTGGTGTGGCAAAGACGGCAAACCTGCGTCATATTCGGAAATCAAAGCCCCATTGTTTTTTAAAATTTCATTGGCCAAATTTTCATTTTGGGCCGGATAAATTTTATCCAATCCATTTGCTAAAACTGCTATTGTTTTACCCTTATTTTGAACTGTTCCTTCATGGGCGGCAGAATCTATTCCCATAGCCAGACCGCTAACTACGGTAATCCCAACCCGTGTCAATTCTTCAGCGAATTTTCTTGCTAAATTCCTACCCGCCGAAGACGCCTTTCTCGTTCCAACTATCGCGATTTTTAAATTCTCGTTTAAAACCGCTTCGTTGCCTAAAATGAAAATTTTTTCCGGAGCGTTTGGAATTTGTCTCAAAAGCTCGGGAAATTTTTCGTTATGAGAATAAATTGTTTTTAACGGCGTCATTTGATAATATTATATTATAAACAACACAATACCAATATATTAGTATCGTGTTAGCGAAAGCGATATGAATTTTCGGAAATATTTAATAATTACAATTTCAACTATTTTAGGAGTTATTTTAATCGTTCTGATGGCGGTAATATTTTTGGCCAATGATTCTAGCGGTAAAGCGGAGCAAATCAGCCGGACAAAATCGGAGATCTCAAGAAAAAATCGCGGCTTGGAACTGCTTACTATTTTACAATCCGAATCCCAAAAAGCCGCTTCTTATTCCGCGCAGCTTGATTCAGCGCTGATAACAAAAGAACAATTGATAAATTCCAAAAAAGAATTGGCGGAATTAGCGCAAACAAACGGCATAAACTTAAACTTGGAATTTCGGGAAGAAACCCCTCCTTCTGAAAATACGGCGCGCAGAACTTCCATGTCGCTATCCCTAAATAGCGCTTCGGGAGGATTTTTAAGCGTCGCTAATTTTTTAAAAGCGGTTGAAAACAGCAGATACGCCGTTCAACTAACGTCGATGGATTTAAATTTCGAAAACAGCCGCGCTTTTAACGGAAATCTAAACGGCCAAATATTTTCTCTTTAAAACAATGATAAGCTCTAAAAAACGGGAAATTATTTTTACAATCGCGGGCGTTTTGATTCTTTTGACGCTTCTAGTCGTAATCTTTTTTACCATCACTTTTACTAAAAATATTTTTAATAATATAGAAAATAAAAATAATTCAGCCTCTCCGGTTGCAAGATTTAATTTTGAAAAACTCAAAAATATCGGGATTATAAAAGAATAGACAATTTTTAAAAAACGTGTATATTCTTAAATACGTTTTTTGTTTTACGCGTGTGTAGTTCAGTGGTAGAACGCTGTCCTGATAAGACAGAGGTCGAAGGTCCGATTCCTTCCACACGCACCAATAACACGGCGCATCAAAAGGGCGTTTAGCTCAGTGGTAGAGCGTTTCGTTGACATCGAAAAGGTCAGAGGTCCGATCCCTCTAACGCCCACAAAAAATCCGCCCGATTAAAATTAGGCGGATTTTTGCTATATTTATATCATAAGTAAAAAACATGAACGAAAAAATTGAAATCATCTACCAAGACAAAAACCTGATAGCCGTCAATAAGCCGGCAGGGTTATTAGTCCACCCCGTTAGAGGACGCCTCGCTGAAAGCGCGGCTTCAGCCGCCTCGAGGCGGCTTTCCTCTAACGGGGCGCGCCCAACCGCGACTGGTAAAGAAAAAACACTTTCCGATTGGCTGGCAAAAAAATACCCGGAGATTAAAAAAGTCGGGGACGACCCGAAAACCCGGCCGGGCATAGTCCATAGGCTCGACAAAGACACTTCCGGAATAATTGTCGTTCCTAGAAACCAAAAATACTTCGAGTATCTAAAAAATTTGTTTCAGGAACATAAAATCAAAAAAACTTACCTGGCTTTGGTTTGGGGCGAAATAAAAAATAAAAAAGGGGTTATTGATAAACCAATAAGCCTAAAGCCCGGCACCACCAAAAGAACAGTTTTCAAAGGAAAGATGGGAAAACCGGCTGTTACGGAATATGAATTAATAAAGACTTTTAATTATCCGCGTAAATCTGTGTCCAATCAGCGTGAATCCGCGACTTTCAGTCTTCTGAAAGTGTTGCCAAGAACCGGTAGAACGCACCAAATTAGAGTTCATTTAGCTTCCATCGGCCATCCAATTGTTGGCGACTCTCTTTATGGATCAAAAAAACTTGCCCTGAGCCCTTCGGTCCTGAGCTCAGGGTCGAAGGACTTGTCGAAGGGAATCCCTTTTAAATTGGAAAGACAATTCCTTCACGCGAAATCTCTTGAGTTTAATCTTTCGGAAAAACACCGGATTAAAATAGAAGCCGACCTGCCTCAAGAATTAAACAATGTTTTAAAAAAATTAGAAATTTTGACTCGGCGGCACTATAGTATACTATAGTGCCGCAAATTCACTCAAATTATGATTGCCGAACATTGCATTTTCGCTCATTAAGTTTCAAAAATTTGACTTCTTTTTTGTTTTACTATAAATTTCTATTCATTATGATTAGTAAGGAAATTTTGGACAAAATCAAATCCGGAGCCATGGTCCGGGTTTACGAGAAAATAAAAGAAGGCGACAAAGAAAGAATCGGCAGATTCCAGGGGCTTGTGATTGCCAGAAAGCACGGAAACGAATCCGGCGCCACTTTTACGGTCCGCTCCACGGTTGCCGGAGTTGGCGTGGAAAAAGTTTATCCCATAAATTCGCCGTTAATCGACAAGGTTGAAATTACGAGCGCGCCCAAAAAAGTGCACCGATCAAAAATTTATTTTGTGCGAAAACTCTCCAAGAAAAAATCCAGAGAAAAAATCGGAGTGGCAGCGTAGCTAACCGACAACCAACGACCTACAACCAACAACCGACAACTTACTATAATACAAAAGATGCCTATTCGGGCATTTTTTGATGTTTCATGTTTCATATTTCAAACTTCAAAGTTGGCGTTTTCTTTTTCCCATCTGTATAGTATACTATACAGATGGGCAGAACGAGCAAAAAACACCTTGATAAGGATTTTTCTAGTAAAATATGGGGAGAATTTTTTGATAATCTTAAAAAAGCCGGTGGTGGAAAAAGTTTGAATAATGTTTTAAAGATAGGGCTGACCGATGAAGAAATTATTTTATTGGAGAAGCGGCTAGTGGTTAAAAAATTGCTGGAAGAAAAAATTTCGTATTCGGAAATCAGCCGGAGAGCGGACGTCACAAGAGCAACCGTCAGATTTATAAAAGACAATTTCAAAAGACCTGTTTGGAAAAAACGAAAATATTCCGAAAGCAAAAACAAAACTAAATCAAACTGGCACGACCCTTTAAAACCAAGACTCAGAAAGTACAGATTTATTCCCAAGA
>JAJYNK010000014.1 GCA_021786355.1 bacterium | reverse complement strand
AAAAAAATCAAAAGTTGTTGGTATAATATAAATAGAGGGGTATGCGGTTAAAGCGTAAATTGAGTCGTAAAAAACCGAGGAGTTATTAAGATTCAACATCTTTGATTTAATTAGAATGTTCTATTTAGTATAAATTTGTAGCATCTCGTTAATGGTATGTTATTAAAAACGCCGTCCTGGTCGATTTAACGGGCTGTAAAAAACTAATAATCAAAAATCAATATGAAAATTAAAAAAATCGATAATAAGAGCGAGGTCCGTAAAATAATTGAAAACGGTGTTTTTCTAGGGGTTTCAAAAAAAGAGGCTAAAAATTGGAAAAAGAATTCTAATCTCTGGCCGATCGTTTATAGAAAATTTTACGAATGGTTAATTGATCACAGTGTAGAAACAATTGATGTCCGACGAAAAATGACAGCCCATAAATTTATGATTTATTGTTGGAATCGATTTGAGATGGATTGGCAAAAAATGCTGGAGAAAAGAAAAAGTAAGAAATAATTTGAAATAACGTATAAAATTAAATAGGGTGTAATTTTTAAAAAGTGCTGTTTTTTTATCAATGCCTTTTTGTAAACCTAGTCGTATGCCCGTAGCTAACCAAATAAAACAAAAATGTCCTAAATTCAAATTATTTAATCAATATTTTTTAGGAAAGTTCTATTTTGCGCTTAAAAGATAGAAGATAAAAGGTTTAAATCTTGCTTCCGCATTTGAGATTAACTCTAAAAGAAAATTTATTGACGAGATTATCGTCGGTTTTTCGTTTGGAGTTTTTTTGCGGGCGAACCGATGATAATTTCGGTTCGCTTTATTTTTATCGCCCGCAAATAAACCGTCGCAGTAAATTTAATTAAATTAATCTTTTATGAAACAAGAAACATTAAATACAGGAAAAGTGAATCTCGCGGTGCATTATGTGCCGATTAATTCGCTCAATCCTGCGGAATACAACCCACGCCGTTGGGATGAAACGGCGAAAGAACAACTCAAACAAAGTATCGTGCGTTTCGGACTAGTCGATCCGCTGATAGTTAATAACGCAACCAATCGGAAAAATGTGGTTATTGGCGGTCATTTCCGTCTTGCCGTGGCCAAAGAGTTAAAGATCGCTGATGTTCCGGTGGTTTACGTTAATATCGTCGACATTGAAAAAGAAAGGGAATTAAATATCCGACTCAATAAAAACCTCGGCGAATTTGATTGGAATAAGCTTGCGGATTTCGACGAGTCGATTCTGGCCGATATCGGATTTTCCAGCGAAGAAATTGACGAGATATTTGGAATCGACGAAAATCCGGAAATCTTTGACTTGAAAAAGGAGTTAAAAAAATTAGATATTACCAAAATCGAAATCAAAAAAGGAGATGTTTGGCAATTAGGGGAGCATAAGTTGATGTGTGGCGATTCCACAATAGAAAAAGACATTTTGAAACTTATGGCCGGTGAAAAAGCCGATATGTGTTTTACTGACCCGCCGTATATTTTAGATTATCTTCGGGGCAAGAAAAAAAAGAAATCAACCCAAGGATTCGGTCTGAAACGCGACCGCCATTATTTAGGAACGGAAAGCTTACCAGATAATTTCACCGATCTTTGGATGGCGAATATCTCAAAAGTTCAGAAGCCGGACTTCTCCATTATCGTCTTTGAACATCCGAAGAATCTTCGAACAATTTGGAACGCGCTCGAAAAGCATTGGAAATACAGAAATACCATTGTTTGGCGTCTGCCCAATCGAGTGCAGGGGTTTGCCGCAAAATATAAGTTTTTTAATAAGCACGATATAGCGCTGGTCGGAACCAAAGGTAAAATCAAACTTAATATTGAACCCGAGATGGATGAGCTTTTTCAACAGGAATACGAAAACGCTTTATACGCCACCTCCGGAAAACCCCATTGGGAAGGATACGAAAAAGGAAAGAAAATTTGCCCTACGGATTTCATTGAATTTAAGGCGGCTGATGAAAAATCGTCTGGCCAGGGAATTATATTCGGCACAAAACCAATAGAAATTCTTATTCCCTATATTAAAGTCCTTACCAAAAGAGGGGATTTAATAATCGAGCCCTTTGGCGGTTCCGGAAGCACTTTGATCGCAGCGGAAAAAATGAAACGAAGATGTTATCTAATGGAAAAATCTCCGATCTACGCGGAGGTTATTCGCCGACGCTGGGAAAAATTAGCTGGCCAAAAAGCCAAAAAAATAAATGGATAAAGTACAAAATCAAAACGACGCCGTAAAACAGCGTCAAGTAAAAGATAAAGAAACTATTCTTGGCCAACTCAGGAGGGTTCCGATCATCCAAGTGGCTTGCGAAAAATCCGGCGTTAGTAGGGCAACGTTTTATCGCTGGCGAAACGAGGATCCGGAATTCAAAAAGGCCGCCGAGGAAGCGCAAACCGAAGGTGTGGCATTTATTAACGATATGAGCGAAAGCCAGATTCTTAATCTGATAAGGGACAAAAGCTGGCCCGCGATTAGTTTCTGGCTCAAAAATAACCATCCAAGATACGGCAATAAATTGGAAGTAACTACCAGCATCAAAACAACCGATAAAGAATTAACACCTGAACAGAAAGAATTGGTGCAACAAGCCCTTGAATTGGCCTTGCTGCCTAAAATTTCAAAGGATAACAACAATGGATCAGAACCAACCGAAAAGTAACGATACAAAAAATACAAATGAAATAAAAGCGTTGATACAAAAAATAATTAATGAACCAGCAATGCGTCAGGAGATAACCAAACAAAGCCATTTTTTATTCTTCAACACGTATTTCAGCCATTACGCGGTTTATGAAACCGCTGAATTCCAAAGAGAAATATTTGCCATCACCGAAGATAATTCAATTAAAACTTCAGTAATTGAAGCATTTAGAGGATCAGCTAAGACAACCATCATGAGCTTGTCTTATCCCATTTGGGCAATTCTCGGAAAGCAACAGAAAAAATTTGTGGTGCTTCTGGCCCAAACCCAGGAACAGGCCAAACAGTATCTTAAAAACATTAAAGAAGAATTGGAAAACAATGAAATCCTTACCATGGATCTAGGCCCGTTTGAAGAACCGGAAGACGAATGGCGGGACGTTTCCATTGTTATCCCCAGATACGGAGCGCGTATTACAGCCGTTTCTAGCGAACAGAAAGTGAGAGGGTTACGGCATCACCAGTACAGACCAGATCTCATAGTAGCGGACGATTTAGAAGATTTGAATTCTGTAAAAACCATTGAAAGTAGGGATAAGTTATACAACTGGCTCATGGGCGACGTTATTCCGGCCGGAGACATCAGCACCAGATTGATTGTAATTGGCACCCGTCTACATGAAGATTCCTTGATTATGCGTTTGAGGCATGACATTGAAAATAACAATATGGACGGCGTTGTAAAATATTATCCCATTCTTTCGGAAGACGGAAAAATCGCTTGGCCCGGCAAATTTCCCACTATGAAAGAAATCGGGCAGCTGAAAAAAGGAGTGCCGAGCGAATCTGCCTGGTATCGGGAATATTTATTGGAAATTATTAACGATAACAACCAAGTCATTCAAAAAGATTGGCTTAAATTCTATCGCCGTTTTCCGGAGAAAGAAGCTTGGAGCGGCTATCGCTTTAAAGTTATTTCTGTTGATCCGGCGATTTCACAAAAAACAACAGCGGATTATACAGCCATTGTCTGCGCTGAAATTTACGGATCAGGAGACAAGATGCAAATCTACATACTACCAAATCCCGTAAACGAAAAACTGACCTCAAAAGGCATTATTGAAAGAATCCAGAATCTCAAAGCTTTAAACGGCGACCACGGCGTCAGAGTAATTATCGAAACAGTGGCCATGCAACAGATTTTCATTGAAATGCTTATGGAGGTAAATATAAGGGCCGAAGGGATGAACCCAGGTGCGCAAGACAAGCGGGCGAGATTAGAACTGGCCGGATATAAAGTACAATCGGGTAAGGTCTTTTTTCCTACGATTGGAGCCGAAGACTTAATTACTCAGCTTCTTGGTTTTGGTAAAGAAAGACGCGACGATTTAGCCGATGCCTTTTCACAGCTTATTTTATACGCCAGTAAAGAAACAAAATCGGGCATCATAATACCGACCAATTATTATCCGCAAGAAACATATGTTGATCGTTATATAGCTAGCGCTGAAGAAAATGAGAAAATAAGAAAAAAGTACGAACGATTGGCGGATTTTGAACTCATACAAAAATCAAATCAGGATCGAATGCGTTAATACACAGTGTTTACAAGATCCTTTCGGGTCTGGACTTATTAAACCATTGCGTCATCCCTTGTGGTATGAATACTCAAAACACGGGGCTGGCAGCTACTGGAGCCCCAACAAGCATCCAGCCGGAAAAGGTCAAGTACTGCCTCTATGCGAGGAAATCAAGCGAATCCGAGGAAAAACAAGTACTTTCCATAGATTCGCAAGTAAAGGAAATGCTCCAAATTGCAGAGCGAGAGGGTTTGGAAATAGTAGATATTCGAAGAGAATCGCATTCGGCAAAAGATTCAGGGCAACGGCCTGTATTTGCGGAAATATTGACCGATATCCGGAGCGGCAGATATACAGGAATCTTAACGTGGGCGCCGGATCGTTTGAGTAGAAACGCTGGAGATTTGGGATCATTGGTTGATTTGATGGATCAAAAACTTTTAACCGAAATCCGCACTTATGGACAAAAGTTCACAAATTCTCCAAATGAAAAATTCATGCTGATGTTATTATGTTCAACTGCTAAATTAGAAAACGATAATAAAAGCGTGAATGTAAAAAGGGGACTTAGGATGAGGTGTGAAATGGGTTTATGGCCAGCGCCCGCACCAACCGGCTATTTAAATCAAAAAAGAATTGATAAAAAATGCGAAGTGATTATTGATCCTCAAAGAGCTCCGGTTATTAAACAAATGTTCGAAAAAGTTGCTTATGAAAAATGGAGCGGAAGAAAAATATATCATTGGTTGAAATTTGATTTAAATTTCCAAAGCTCAACAAGTAATAAACCATTAACACTAAGTAATATTTACAGACTTCTTCAAACTCCATTTTATTACGGAGTTTTTGAATACCCGGCTAAAAGCGGAAATTGGTACACTGGGAAACACGAACCAATCATTACCAGAGAATTATTTGAGAAAACGAGAGATCAACTAAAGCGAAGTGAAATTACGCGAGACAATAAGGAATTTGCTTTTACAAAACTAATAATTTGTGGATTATGTGGTTCGGGCATCACCGCAAACGAAAAAATAAAAAAACAGAAAAATGGGAATATCCACACCTATATTTATTACGGCTGCACCAGGAGTAGAGATCTTCACTGTAAGGCCGGTTATATATCTGAAGATATTTTAATCGAACAACTTAATAAACTGATAGAAAAACTTAATTTGGATGAATTAGGCATAAAGATCAAACTTAAAAAAGAAATGGAACGTTTTAATAAATTTTCTAAAATCGTGTATGGAGAAATAAAAAATAATAAAGAACAAGAAGATTTTAATCTGAAACAATATGCGAAATATATTCTTAAAGAAGGTACGATTTATGAAAAAAGGGATTTGTTAGCGGATTTAA
>JAJYNK010000040.1 GCA_021786355.1 bacterium | reverse complement strand
ATAAAATAACCAACAATAATCCGAAAGTACAAATCACCAATTCAACCGCTTCTTTTTGAAAACCGTCTAAATACCACAAAATCGGCCTAGAATGAATTATTTTGCTTTTGACTTGTCGAGCTTAGTTAAAAATTGTTTTCTTAACCGAACGCTTTTCGGAGTGATTTCCAAATATTCATCTTCGGCCATAACTTCAAGCCCGCGCTCAATAGTAAGCTCGAAAGGAGGCGTAAGAACAATCGCTTCGTCCGAACCGGACGCCCGCATATTTGATAGTTGTTTTCCTTTTGTCGGATTTACCTCCATAGTAACTCCTTTTGATGTATTGCCGATAACCATGCCGGCGTAAACGTCTATCCCCGGACTAATATAAAGCATGCCGCGTTCTTGAAGTCCCCATAAAGAATATCCGAGAACTTTTCCGTTTGCCATTGAAACCATCGATCCCAAAGTCCTTCTGCGAATTTCTCCGGCGTACGGCTTAAATCCCAAAACGCGAGAAGACATAATTCCTTCTCCTTTCGTATCCACCACAAATTGATTTCTATATCCCAAAAGTCCGCGCGTCGGGCCTTCGAACGTTAGCCTCATAATATCACCGTGCTGGAAAATATTTTTTAACACAAACGCGCGCGTACCCAATCGTTCGATAATCGTGCCTTGAAATTTTTCGGGAGCGTCGATAATAACTTCCTCGAACGGCTCGAGTTTCACGCCATTTTCTTCTTTTGTGATTACGCGCGGCTGGGAAACCTGGACTTCGTATCCTGCGCGCCGCATGTTTTCCAATAAAATCGCGATATGAAGTTCTCCGCGTCCGTAAACCTGAAACATATCCGCGGAAGAAAATTCCACGCGCAAGCCTACATTTACTTCAAGCTCGCGCTTCAAATATTCTCTGATCTCGCGAGACGTTACGTGTTTTCCTTCCCGACCCATAAAAGGGGAGTTGTTAACCAAAAAATTTAAAGTTATGGTCGGCTCGTCAATCGCTATCGCCGGAAGCGGCTCTGCGTTTGCATCCGTTGTTATGGTTTGACCGATATCGATATCGGGTATTCCGGCAATTAGCGCGATATCGCCCGCCTCTACTTCTGTTGAGTCTATCCGTTCCAATCCGTCAAAAGTAAAAACTTTCGTGAGTTTTCCCGAGCGAGTTTCGCCATCCGGTTTTTTAATAAATATATTTTCGCCTGATTTGAGAACCCCTTCGTACACGCGCCCCACAGCCATACGCCCGATAAAATTATCATAGGCAAGATTGAATGGCTGGAACCTAAGCGGTTTTTCTTTAAGCGCATCAGACGAAGCGCAAGAAACGTGGGAAAGAATTGTTTCCAAAAGCGGCGTAAGGTCTTTTGACTCGTCGGTTAGTTTAAGTTTCGCGATTCCTTCACGGCCAACGGCGTATACAATAGGAAAATCCTCCTGTTCTTTATTCGCGCCAAGTTCTATAAAAAGTTCGAGCACTTGTTCTTCTGTTCGCCCCGGATCTGCCGCTGATTTGTCTATTTTATTTATTACAACAATCGGTTTTAGTCCAAGCTCCAAAGATTTTTTTAAAACAAAACGCGTTTGTGGCATCGGACCTTCCTGGGCGTCCACAACTAGAAGCACCGAATCGATGGAGCGTAAAACGCGTTCTACCTCCGAACCGAAATCGGCGTGGCCGGGAGTATCAACAATATTTATTTTCGTGCCACGATACGTAATTGCAGCGTTTTTTGAATAAATCGTAATTCCGCGCTCGAGTTCAAGCGCGTTCGAATCCATCGAAACTCCTTCTTTGAAAGCTCCTGTCTGGCGCAGCAAAGCATCGGTCAAAGTGGTTTTGCCGTGGTCAACGTGAGCGATAATTGCGATATTTCGTATTTCCATACCAAGTAGTAGAAACTCGATTTAGTAATTTATTTTGGGTATCCTTATTTTTTTGATTTTTTGTCTGATATTATTTTTTATGCGCGGTATATAACACCGTTCGCCTTTAGCGAACCAATCGAGTTTTCACTACCTGGCATAAAAAATAGGCCCCAAATAGGCCTCTAGGCCGAATTAAGAAATAATTATAATACAACTCTAAATTTTAATCAAGGTTTTTTTCTAGCTTATGTATATATGTACTTACTTCTTCTTAAAAAATCTTAATTTTTTCTCCGTAAATAATACATGCCAATCTATCCTGACAAACAAATATATTGTAAGCATTACTAAAAGTTGCGAAAAAATAAAGTAGGAAGTAAGAAAAGAGCCGGTCTTTATAAAATGATAAGCAAATTTTTTGGTTACCTCGGATGCGGTAAAAGATAAAATCGCGTAACTTGTGAGTCTGCCCAAAAAAAACGGTAATGCGATTAATCTAAGCCGTAGATTGGTTAAGCCATAAGCGATAAAAAGCTGGCTAGAAGGCAGGGGACTGAAAGCATAAAAAAGAAAAACGCTAAAAGTCAAAGCTTCTTTTTTCTCCAAATGCTCTTTTATGTCGTCGACGTTCTTTTTCGATCTTTCACTAAGAAACCGGCCTCTTATTATTTTATTCGACAATTTTGCCAAAATCAGCCTTCCGAGAGTCGCGGCAACGGCTCCGACAAAAGCCAAAAGAAGAATATTATTTATTTTAAAATAAACGGCGATAGCGGACAAAACCAGCCAAGTAGGCGGAGCAAAAACCGGAGCAACATTTAGCGCCAAAACAAAAATAAAAATCAATACAGTCGCGATCATAACGTAATAAATTTGCCATATAAGTAACGTACGACATATTTTAATTATTTCACTTCGTCACTTCGTTCCTCAGTGTCTTCAATTTTCAACCAAGACGTAGGGTCGAAATTTTCTCATTTTTGAGAAAATTGCAGACTCTGAAATTTGAGCCCAGCGGGCGAAAATTGAAGAGCTGCCGGGCTTGGATTCGAACCAAGATGACATGATTCAGAGTCATGTATCCTACCGTTAGATGACCCGGCAATACGAATATTCTACTGAAAATTCAATTATTTTCAACCCTTCGGAAAGCTCAGGGTCATACCAAATTAGTTATCCACAAAATTTTGGGTTTTATCCACGAATTACCCACTTTTTCCATTTAAGCATAGATTAATGGATATATAATAAAAATATCTCTTAAATATATGATTTATTCTCCATCAGATAAAACTCAAGCATTCATGTCCAAATTGAGTAAATTTTCTGTTAAAAATAAAATAGATATTTTTTTACGGAAGCCCATTTTGCGGGCTTTTTTGTTTCTCTAAAAATAAAATAACGAAAAGATTTTTTAATTAAAGGTCGGGAAAAATCAATAAAATTAAAAAGGTCGAAAGTTAAAAATAAAAGGTTGAAATAAATTAAACAAAAAAATGAATAAAAAAATTTTACTAAGCATTAGCGCGATTGTTGCAATCGTGGCGGTTGCCGCCGTGGCAACAACGGCATTTTTTTCCGATACGCAAACAGCGACCGGAAACACTTTCTCGGCTGGAACAATCGAAATGGCGGTTGATTGGGTGAAAGATATTCCAATTCACTTGCAAGATATGAAACCGAGCCAGATTGGATATACTAATTTCACCGTACGAAATATTGGTAGCGACCCGATCAATGTGACTAAAAAAATAAAGAATGTCGTAACGAGTCAAGGCATTAACAATAGGCCGGAATGTGATGCTGAAAAAGGCCAGTGGAATGATCGGGAATGTACCGGAGGTCAAGACATACACGATCTTGATTCCGTGCTTCAATACGATTTATCGGTAAAGGTTTACACTGCAACCGGCACATTAGCTTGGAATCAAACCTTGCATGATATGGATAAAACCGTGGCGGAATTGAAAGACACGGATATGTTCCTGGGTATGGTGCCTTCCGGCTGGCATATGGACGTTGTTGAGAGTTACCATATGGCAAGTTCTACTGGCAATGCGTATCAAGGCGACACAATGTCATTTGATATTCAATTAACAGGTGAACAGTTAACCGGTACTTTGGTAATGTCCAATAAAGACCCGAATCGTCCGGTTAAAGACGGCTGGTTTGTTTTGGAAACCAAAACCGGAACATTAACCTATGGAGTCAAAGATTCGAAATTCAATTACAGCTTTAAGGGAACTGCTCCGTTGGCAGACACCAACTATTCCTTAATTATGTATGAAGAACCGTTTTCCTTCCCCGCTGCTTCAGGTTGGCCAAGAACTGTTAAAATTCTTGGCGCTGGAACAACAGATGGAAGCGGAAGCATAACTCTTACCGACAGTCTTGTCACAGGCGATATGCTCAACGCCAAGATTTGGCTTGTGAAGACAACGGACTTGACTGGCAGTACGTTAAGCGGTTGGAGTCCGGCAGATTATCTGTTTGAGACAGGAATGATTGACTACTACAAGTCCTAAAGCTTTTTTAGCCGCCTTGCGCAAGCGGAGGGCGGCTTATAAAGGCCTTAAAATGAAATCAAAGATTTTAGAAATAATTTACTGGGCGTTTTTGACCTGTTCGATTGTTATTATTTTTCTGCTTCTATTTTTTACCCTTTCCGCAAACAGTAAAGTGAAAATTTTGATTGTGCAGTCGGGATCCATGGAGCCGGCTATAAAAACCGGGAGCATAGTAGTTATTCACCCAGCCACCGATTATAAAGCAGGAGACATAATCACTTTCGGAAAAATCAGCAAAGTCGAATCGCCCACAACACACCGCATCGTAAAAACAGAGATTAAGGATAATCAAACGATTTATATAACCAAAGGCGATGCCAATAACGGCACTGACTTAAAAGAGGTTAAAAAAAGCGACATCATAGGAAGGGTTATTTTGAGTTTGCCATATGTCGGATACGTAATTAATTTTTCCAAAAAACCGATTATTTTCGTATTGTTATTATTAATACCGACAGCAACAATTATTTACGAAGAAATTAAAAAAATAAGAAATGAAGTCGCCAAAAATAAAACAAAAACCGGCGAGGCAAAAGCGAATTAAATCATTGCCGCGCAAAAAGACAGCGGCTAGTCCGGTCAAAATCAGGCAATTTTTAGTCGGCAGGAATCGTTCAAAAGCTTTAGTTTTGGATATTTTAAAATCAAAGCCCGCGCTGGTGGCTCTTCCCAAAAAACCGGTAAATCAACACTTCGGATTCCGAAACTTTTTCTTTAAAACCGCGCCGGTCATTTTAATGGCGCTTTTGCTTTCTATAAATTTTGCCGGCGCTAAAAGAACCTTCGCGGTTTTTAATGATTCCAATAATTTATTGGCTAATAGCCTTGAGTCGGGAACGCTAAGTTTTACCGCCAATTCGGGCGGAGAACTTTTATTCGATTTAAAACCCGGGGAATCGCTAAAAAAAGATATAGTAATTACAAATAGCGGAACTTTGAATTTTCAATATAATCTTGTCGTAGAAAATATTTCCGATAACGCAAATTTATGCGACAAAATTCAATCCTCCGTTGATTTAAACGGCTCGCCGGTTTATTCGGGAAGTTTGATAAATTTTACGTCAGGCGATATTGTTTTTGTCCCTAACGAACAACGATGGACCTTTAATGTTTTTCTGCCGTCGGAATCGGATAATTTGGAAAATAAAACTTGCCAATTCAAATTCGTTTTTAACGGTCGGCAGGACAATTTACCGTCCGGCTTAGGTTTTAACGACACCCAAAATATCCAAAGCAATTTTCAAATAGATCCAAATTCTTGCGATCCTTCTGATGATGACGGCGAGGATTATCAAACTTTTCATGAAAACAAGGAAGACGAAGGAGGAAAAGATGGAAATAATGAAAAGCATTGCGAGCGCCACGATAATAATGGCAAGGGAGAGCGCGGAGAAGATAAAGAAAACAAGAACGAAAATAAGAAAGAGGACAACAATACATTAACACCGGAAATAAATAGCTTGGGTTCCGAAACAGACAACTCAAACAATAATCAATCGGCCGAACCATCACAGCCAACCC
>JAJYNK010000039.1 GCA_021786355.1 bacterium | reverse complement strand
TTTTTTGGAAAAATATTTTTCTCAATATATAAGCGATTCGTTTACTTCCGATATGGAAAGCAAGCTCGACTTAATAGCCGAAGGCAAAACAGAATATAAAAAAACACTGGCCGATTTTTACAAGCCGTTTTCCAAAGACGTTAAGTCAAAAGATAAGATTGAAAAAATAACCAATTTGGGAGAAGCGAGTCCGAAATTCAAATGCCCTGTTTGTAAAGGGCCGATGATAATAAAACTTGGAAGAGCGGGTAAGTTTTTGAGTTGCGCGAAATTTCCAAAATGCGAAGGGTCGAGAACTATTGACGGGAAAGTTATGGAAGCGCCGAAAGAAACAGGAGAGATATGCCCGGTTTGCGGAGAGTCTAAAGGCGGAAAGTTGGTCGAAAGGGAGGGTAAACACGGAAAATTTATTTCCTGCAACCGGTTTCCCAAATGCAAATATATTAAAAAAGATTTGGAGTTGGAAAAGCAGAATTCCACGGGTATAGAATGCCCGGTGTGCAGGAAGGGGTTTATGACCGAAAGAAGAGGGAGATTCGGAATTTTTTACAGCTGCTCCAATTATCCCGAATGCAAATACGCCATTAAGGCAAGGCCGACAGGGGATATTTGCAAAATTTGCGGAGCGTTGATGATGCAGGGGACTAAAACAATACCCGAGCGCTGCAGTGACAAAAACTGTCCCAATCATAATCCTCATAAAATCAATAAGTAGAAAAAGAATGTTTTCGGGGAAGCGTTGGATTGACAAATAATCGAGTTTTCTGGTATGTTTCTTAAGTTCTCTAGGGTTTTCTAAATTTAAAAAAGTATGCCGACTATTGGTCAGTTAATTAAAAAAGGGAGGAAGCCGATTGCAAAAAAATCAAAATCCCCGGCAATGGGGCTTTATTTTAATACAATTAAAAACAGGCCGGTGAATTCTTCCTCGCCGTTTAAAAGAGGGGTTTGTTTGAAAGTTTTTACAACCACTCCAAAAAAACCGAATTCCGCGCTTCGAAAAGTGGCGAGAATTAGATTAACTAACGGACAGGAAGTTACAGCGTATATTCCCGGAGAAGGACACAACCTTCAGGAACACTCGGTTGTTTTAATAAGAGGAGGAAGAGTGAAGGATTTGCCCGGAGTCAGATATCATATTATAAGAGGAATTTTGGATACGACCGGAGTTGAAAACAGAAAACAACAGAGGTCAAAATACGGGGCGAAACGGCCCAAATAAAACATGCGCAAACAGAGAAAATACAAAAGAGTTCACAAGTCAGACGTTAAATTCGACTCAGTCGCTGTCGGCAGATTTGTCAATTATTTAATGAAGGACGGCGAGAAATCGGTTGCGGAAAAAGTGCTTTATAAAACATTTAAAAATATTCAAGAAGAAACAAAAGAAGAGCCGATAAATGTTTTTGAAAAAGCTCTTGATAATGTTTCGCCGATGCTCGAAGTTGTTTCCAAACGGGTTGGCGGCGCCAACTACCAGGTGCCGCGCGAGGTAAGGCCGGAAAGGAAATTTTTTTTGGCGTGCCACTGGATTATCGATGCGGCTCGAGCGAAAAAAGGAAAACCAATGGATAAAAAATTGTCCGAAGAACTTATTTTGGCGGCGAAAAACGAAGGTTCGGCTATCAAGAAAAAGCAAAACGTCCACAGAATGGCGGAAGCCAACAGAGCTTTCGCGCACTTCGCTTAATTTTTATGCGTCAATATCCTCCTGAAAAATATCGAAACATAGGCATTATCGCGCACATAGATGCCGGAAAAACTACCGTAAGCGAGCGGGTTCTTTTTTATACCGGAATTTCCCATAAGATAGGAGAAGTTCACGAAGGAGAAGCAGTGATGGATTGGATGGAACAGGAAAGAGAAAGGGGAATAACCATAACCGCGGCGGCGACAAATTGTTTTTGGACTCCGGTTCGATTGCTTTCAAGAGCCGCCGATGAGAATGAACGGCAGAAAATAAGAAGCGAAAAAGAACACCGGATAAACGTTATCGATACTCCCGGACACGTTGATTTTACGGTTGAAGTGGAAAGATCTTTAAGAGTTCTCGACGGCGGGGTTGTGGTTTTTGACGGCGTTGCCGGTGTTGAACCGCAGTCGGAAACCGTTTGGCACCAAGCGGACAAATATAAAGTGCCGAGGATGTGTTTTATAAATAAGCTGGACAGAATGGGGGCGAGCTTTGAAAATTCTTTCAGGTCAATTTATGAAAGACTGACTCCAAACGCGGTGGCGATACAATTGCCGATAGGCTTGGAGGCTAATTTTGAAGGAGTTGTCGATTTAATAGAAAGAAAGGCTTATTACTTTGAAGGCGAACGCGGAGAAAAAGTTTTAGAAAAAGAAATTCCCGAAAATTTAGCATCGGACGCGGAAAAATATCGGGCCAAATTAGTTGAAAAAATTTCCGAATTCAATGAAGACTTGCTTTCGAAATATTTAAACGGAGAAGAAATTTCCATTGACGAATTAAGAGCCGGCTTAAGAAGCGCGACCTTAAAAAATCAATTGGTTCCGGTTCTTTGCGGTTCGGCCTTGAAAAATAAAGCTGTGCAGCTTCTTTTGGACGCGGTTTTGGATTATTTGCCCTCGCCCATGGATTTAATTGAATTGAAACCCATAAAGGGAATAGATCCCAAATCCGGCGCGGAAATAATCAGAAACCCGAGCGACAGCGAACCTCTTACTGCTTTGGCTTTTAAAATCGCCACGGATCCTTTTGTGGGAAGTTTGACTTATTTTCGGGTTTACAGCGGCGTGCTTAAAAAAGGAACTTATGTTTTAAACTCTTCAAAAAACGATCAGGAACGGATAGGAAGAATAGTGCGAATGCATGCCAACAAGCGCGAGGAAGTCGATGAAATGTACGCCGGCGATTTGGGGGCGATAGTCGGTTTGAAAAATACTTCCACGGGAGACACTCTTTGCGATCCGACTTCGCCGATTATTTTGGATAAAATTACTTTTCCGGAACCGGTTATTTCCGTTCGCATTGAACCGAAAACAAAAGCCGACCAGGAAAAAATGGGAATCGCTCTTAGAAAATTATCCGATGAAGATCCGACATTTCGAGTCAGCGGCGATATGGAAACAGGGGAAACTATTATTTCCGGAATGGGCGAGCTTCATTTGGATATTTTGGTTGACAGAATGAAAAGAGAATTCGGCGTTGAGGCCAATGTGGGAAGGCCGCAAGTGGCTTATAAAGAAACTATCAAAGGAGAAGCTGAGGCCGAGGGAAAATACATCCGTCAGTCAGGCGGCCGCGGTCAGTACGGCCATGTCTGGCTCAGAGCGAAAAGCTTGGAAAGAGGCAAGGGATTTGTTTTCGTTAACCAGATTAAAGGAGGTGTTATTCCGCAGGAATTTATTCCGGCGGTTGAAAAAGGAGTCAAAGAAGCGCTGGATAAAGGCGTGGTGGCGGGTTATACATTGACGGATATAGAAGTTACGCTTTATGATGGTTCTTATCATGATGTCGATTCTTCGGAAATCGCGTTTAAAATAGCCGCTTCGATGGCGCTTTCGGAAGCGGCCAGGCGGGCGAAGGCAGTTTTGCTTGAGCCGATAATGAAAGTTCAGGTTATAGTTCCGCCGGAATTTTTCGGAGACGCCAGCGGGGATTTGAATTCAAGGCGGGGCAAAATTGAAAATATGAGCGACCGGGCCAATATGAAAGTTATTGACTCGAAAGTCCCTTTGGCGGAAATGTTCGGTTATGCCACAAAATTAAGGTCAATAACCCAGGGCAGAGGAAGTTTTCCTCCGATGGAATTAAGCCACTACGAGGAAGTGCCAAATAATATAACGCAACAGATAATTGAAGGAAAAAAATAGGGGCTTTGTTTCCGACATTTTGTCGGAACCACAAAACCTTACCCCGCACCTTTTGGTGCAAAGATTATGCAAATACAAAATATAAAGACGAAGTCGCCTACGGCTCAGATTAGACATAATAATAAATTTGTGCTACAAAAGGTGCGGGGTGCTCATAATTGTAGTGAAATTTTATTCGCTACGGATGAGCTCTAAAATTTCAACAATTATGGCAGAATACACAATTGACGCAGCAAAAAAAAGATTGGGAAGATTGGCAAGCGAGATTGCCGTAATTTTGCAGGGGAAAAAAAGCGCGAATTACAATCCGCGACTTCCGGGCGACGACAAAGTAATTGTTAAAAATATTGACAAGCTTGAAGTCAGCGGAAAAAAAGAAAAACAGAAAATTTATTTCCGCCACACCGGATACATGGGGCATCTGAAGGAAGAAAAATTTTTGGACGTGGTCAATAAAAAAGGAAAAGCCGAAGTTCTAAGGCGGGCGGTTATGAGAATGCTTCCTAAAAATAAGCTGCAGATAATAAGAATTAAAAGATTGAAGATAGAAAAATAATTTACAATTTACAATTTTAAATTTACAATGAATGTTCAATGACTCAATTTTAAATTTAAAAATTTTAAATTTTGTAAATATGACCGTAAAAGAAGAAACAAAAAAGGAAATTAAACACGAAAAAAGCGAAAAAGCGCCAGCTGTTAAAAAAGAGCGTTATTTTGAAGCAATCGGCCGAAGAAAAACCGCTATCGCCAGAGTTCGGCTTTTGACCAAAAAGAAAGAATTCATAGTCAACGAAAAAGATATTGAAAAATATTTTTCTTTAGAACGGCTTACGAAGGAGGCTCTCAAGCCTTTGGAAGCGATGAAAATAACAGATAAGCTCGGAGCTTCAATAAAAGTTTCCGGAGGAGGAATCAACTCACAGGCGGAAGCGATAAAATTGGGCATAAGCAGAGCGCTTATTAAATTCAACCCGTTGTTTATGAAAAGGCTTAGAAAATTAGGATTTCTTACCCGCGATTCAAGAGCGGTGGAAAGAAAGAAATACGGACTGAAAAAAGCAAGGCGCGCGCCACAATGGACAAAAAGATAATTCAAAATAGAGCCGTAACGGCTCTATTTTGTTATAATGTTAACAATGGTTTATAAGTCGGAATCTTTCAGGCAGACAAAAAATTTTGCCGTTCAGATGGCAAAGGAGATTTCCACAACCAAATTTCGCGCCAAAGGCGCGGTTGTTTTAACGCTTAGAGGAAATTTAGGGTCCGGGAAAACCACTTTTACGCAAGGATTTTTAAAAGGGTTGGGAATTAAGAAAAAAATCACTTCGCCCACTTTTGTGATACAGAAAAACTACAAGCTAAAAGCTAAAGGCTATAAGCTGGCCTATCACATCGATTGCTACAGGATTAAAAAAAGTCAGGAATTATTAATTTTGGGCATAAAAGAAATTTTTGATAATCCCAAAAACATAGTATTGATAGAATGGCCGGAGAGAATTTCGGGAATTTTGCCGAAAGAAAGAATAAGGATAAATTTTAAGTATGGGAAGAAGGAGAATGAGAGGAAAGTAGTTATTGGTTAATTTGTTAATTGGATTTCGGATAATTTAGAAAAGGGCATAAAATTTTAGAAAATCGCAAATAGATGAAATAGACGGTTGTATAGTTAACTATACAACCGAAAAATGAGATTCCTCACTGCGTTTAAAATGACAGTTATTGTCTTACTACTTGGGATTTAGAATGGTAATGCATAAAATAAGCAAAGATGGTAAAATAGAATTGATTGATAGAAATTTATTACTGATTAAAAAATTCGTATGTTTAATATTTTCGGTCCTAAATCGTATTTGGGCGTCGACATCGGAACAACTTCGATAAAAATCGTGGAAATCGCCAGAGGCGAACCGAAACCGCGGTTGATTAATTATGGAATTCTGGAAAGCGCCGGGCATTTGGAAAGAATCAACAACGCCATTCAAACCAGCTCTTTAAAAATTGTCGACAAAGACGTTGCCGAGCTTTTAAAAACAGTTGTTAAAAAATCTAACTTTCGAAGCAGGGAGGCTGTAGCGTCCATTCCTTCTTTTTCGGTTTTTATCACCTTGCTTGAATTTCCGAAAATGCCGAAAGAAGAAATGATAAACGCGATGACTTATCAGATAAAACAATATATACCGCTTCCGGTTACCGAAGTAACTTTTGACTGGTTTGTCGTCGGAGAAAGACAAGACAATGAGGGATTTTTTAAAGAACAGGTTTTGCTTGTTTCGGTTCCAAACGAAGTAATAAATAAATATAAAAATATTTTTAAACTTGCGGGTTTAAATTTGAAAGCATTGGAAGTTGAAAGCATGAGTTTGATAAGGTCTTTGATATCCGGCGATCCGACGGCGACTTTAATTGTCGATATCGGAGCTCGTTCGACAAACATCGCCATTGCCCAAGAGAATTCCTTAAGATTCAATCAGCAAACAGATTTTGCCGGCACTTCATTGACTCAAGCCCTTTCAAGCGGTTTGGGCATAAATATCAGAAGAGCCGAAGAGCTTAAAAAAGAAAGGGGACTTTTGGGAACGGGCGATGAATTCGATTTATCCACATTGATGGTGCCTTATCTTGATGCTATAATAAATGAAACAAAGCGAACAAAAGATAATTACGAGAAAAAAACCGGCGCTAAAATCGAGCGTGTTATTTTAGCGGGACAAGGAGCGAAGCTTCTGGGGATAGAAAAATATTTTGAGAGCCAAATGGCTTTGCCAACGGCAATAGGAGATCCGCTCATTGGCGTGGATTATTCCCAAGAGTTTACTCCACTAATTAAAGAATTGGCTCCCGGGTTCGCGGTTGCGGTTGGTTTGGGAATAAGAGAGTTTAAGTAGGCGAAATAGTTGATTGGTTGGTTAGTTGGTTGGCAAGAATTAAAAAAAACAAATTAATCGAATTACTAATTAGTCAGTATCATGGCTTTTAACAAAACACTTCTTGAGCAGGAATTAAAAAAAGGGGAAGAGCTTCAAGTTGGCTGGCCGTGGCGAATTATGGTTTTTAGCGCGATTGTTTTTATAACTACAGCTGGTATTTTTTTAGGCGCCGAATTCGGGTTTAAAACTTATGTTAAATCTCAAATAAAGCAAGTTGATTCTCAAATAGACGAATTAACGCGATCTATTCCTGAGGATCAGCAGAAAAGTTTTTTGATTTTTTCCGCTCAAGCCAACAATATTCAAAAGGTTTTAAATGACAGATATAACACCCCGAGCATTTTCGATTTTTTGGAGAAAAACACCATTAAAAATATTTTTTATAAAGGAGTTACTTTCGACGCCAAAGAATTAACTGTCAATATCGACGGCGTGGCTCCGGATTTTAATGTTTTGGCTCAGCAGGTGGAAATTTTTAGAAATGCAACCGGCACAATTTCCAAAGCTTCGTTAGGAAGATCGAGCGCCATAACGGAAAAGGATAAATCGGGAAGAGATGTATCGTCGAACGTAAGTTTTGCGGTGGTTCTGAAACTTAAAAAATAATTATGCCCCGTTAGTGAAACTTCGGTCGATTAAATTACTCAAGTGAAATTATCAAATAATATTAATATTTTTTTAAAAAAAATGAAGGTCGCTAATAAAATTAATTTAATTTTGCCTTCGGCAAAAAAACCGAAGTTCTACTACGGGGTATGAGGCCGTCATCCAAAAGAGCTTTGAGTCTTTTAGCGTCGATGATTTTTTTCATCGGCTCCTTGATTATCTACGTAAACTTTATCAAACCGACTTACAATAAGATAGATTTGCTGCGCGGAGAATTAGAAATAAAAAGGCAACAATACGACGATTATAAAAGCGTTATTGACAGATTAAGGCCCGTCTTCGAGTCTTTTAGGTCGGCCTCCGAGTTGCAACAGAGTTTTTCTTCAATGCTCCCGACGAATCCCATGGTTCCTCAAGCCGTTGCGCAGCTGAACGGCTTAGCTAATCAAAGCTTGATGAGTATTAATTCCATAAATATCAATGAATTGGCCGTTGCTTCGCAGAAGAGCGTTTTATTGAAAGGAGCGGGAATTATTGATTTGAATTTGGCAATATCTTCAAATTCATACGAATCCATTAAATCATTTTTGCAAAATGTGGAATCGAATATCAGAGTTTTTGACGTGAAAAGAATTAATGTCAGCAAGAGGGACAACGCTAATTCTTTCGTCGTTAATTTGGATGTTTACGGGTATTATCAGGTACAGTAAATCAATAAACCTAATAACATGGCAATAACTTTTGAAGAGGAGAAAAAAAGAATGAATTGGCCGATGATAATCAGCGTGATATTCATATTGACGCTGATAGCCACGTCCATAATTTACCTGTTTTTTATAAGTCCGGAAAAAACAGAGGTTTTGGTTTCGCCTAAACTTCAAAATATTTCGGAGGTCAGTAAAGTCGCTTTAAATTTTGATCAGCTGACAAGCAGTGAAGCGTTTAAGAATTTAAAAGAGATTGTTGTTTTCAATATTCCTTCTTCTGAAAACATCGGCAAAGCGAATCCGTTTTTGCCTTAAATTAAAATAATGCAAACAATGCGAACGTACACGAGCGCCACGAACAAGAAAGAAAAAAAGTTTGCGGTGTTCGCATAAAGTTCGCGGCATTAGTATTATATTGAGCGAAGCGTATGGATAACAAGATTCTCATACAAGAATTGGTAAAAGACAATCTTTTAGAAACGAATGCCGGCACCAAGATTTTACAAGAGGCTTCTTTAATTAGGCGGCCGGTGGAGGAATTGGTTTATGAGAGAAGAATGGTGGGCGAAAAAGAATTGGCTCGCGTTAAAAGCAAAGTGTTAGGCGTTCCTTATAAAGACATCGAATCAAAAGATATAAGCGAGGACTTGCTAAAAATTTTTCCCGAAGAAACAGCAAGAAGTTACAAGGCCATCCCCATAAGTTTAAAAGATAATCTTTTGATTGTTGGAATGATTAATCCCGATGACCAGACCGCCCAGGAGGCGGTTAAATTTGTCGCCAAGCAAAAAAGGGTTAATTTGGGAGTTTATTTGATTTCACAATCGGTTTGGGAAGACGTGCTTAAAAAATATTCGCCTTATCGAAGTTTGATCGATGAAGCGACCAAAGCATTGTCCAGCGCTTATAAAGACACAAGCCAATTCGTGCAATTGGAAGAAAAAATGAAAGGATCGGACGAGGCGCCGATAATTAAAATCGTATCGTCTACTTTGAAAGAAGCGATTTGGGAAAAAGCGTCGGATATTCATATTGAGCCCCAAAGAAATCGATTAAGAATCCGTTTTAGAATAAACGGCGAACTTCAGGAATCGGCTTCTCTTCCTATCGAGCTTCATCAAGCGATAGTTTCAAGAGTTAAAATTTTATCTAATCTTAAAATCGACGAAAATAGAATTCCGCAAGACGGCAGATTTCGAACGATTCTTTCCGGCCGAGACATTGATTTTAGAGTGGCAACTTTTCCGACTCCGGTTGGCGAAAAAGTCGTTATTCGAGTGCTCGACCCTCTGGTTGGTTTGAGAGGTTTGGAAGAATTGGGAATTTCCGGCAGGAATTTTGAAATTGTCAAAGAAGGCATTAAAAAGCCGTATGGAATGATACTTTTAACCGGTCCAACCGGTTCGGGCAAAACTACAACTTTATACGCGATGATGCAACTGTTAAATAATGACTCCGTAAATATCGTCAGTTTGGAAGATCCGGTTGAATATTTTATAGACGGGATGAACCAGTCGCAGGTGAAACCGGAAATCGGTTATGACTTTGCTTCGGGGCTGCGGCAAATTTTAAGGCAAGACCCGGACGTAATAATGGTCGGTGAAATAAGAGACGATGAAACAGCCGGGTTGGCGGTTCACGCGGCTTTGACCGGACATATAGTTTTATCAACATTGCACACCAATAATTCCATCGGCGTAATTCCGCGGCTTATCGATTTGAAAGTTAAGGCGTTTCTTTTGCCGTCTTCTTTAAATTTGATGGTGGCGCAAAGACTGCTTCCCAAGCTTTGCGATAACTGCAAAAAGCCGGAAAAAGCGCCCGAAGAAATAAGCAAAATTATCGATAGAGAAATAGGTAAAATTTCCAAAGAAATTTTAGAGAAAAGCAAGGTGGAAATTTCCAAGCCTTATAAAATTTATAAAGCTCCGGGTTGCGAAGTTTGCAAAGGCAAAGGCGTATCCGGCAGAGTGGCAATTTTTGAAATTTTAACAATGACGCCTGAATTGGAGGAAGTTATAAACAGCTCTCCAACCGAAGCCAAGATATTGGAGGAGTTTAGAAGGCAAGGAAATGTCAATTTGCGTCAAGACGGGATTTTAAAAGCTCTTCAAGGACTTATGTCAATTGAAGAAGTGTTGAGGGAAACAGAGGAGGTGTGATATTATAACTAATAACTATTAACAATTAACCAAATAATTTTATGACTGATTATAAACAAAAATTAAATGAATTTTTATTGGCGGCTGCCAAGCAGAATGCGTCGGATTTGCATATAGGGGTCGGCCGGTATCCGACATTGAGAATAGACGATGTTTTGGTGCCGCTTCAAAAAGAGTCGCTTTTGACTCCGGAAACCGCTGAAGGTTTGATAATGGCGCTTTTGACACCCGAGCAAAAAGAGTATCTTTCCAAATACAGAGAAATAGATTTTTCTTACGGGTTTGAAGATAAGGCAAGGTTTAGAGTCAATGTTTTTTATCAAAGAGGTTTTTTGGCCGCCGCTTTAAGGCTTATACCCTCGGTTGTTCGAAGCGTTGAAGAATTGAATTTACCGCCGATACTTCATGACTTTACAAAACTCTCGCAGGGATTTTTCTTGGTTGTGGGTCCGGCAGGACACGGCAAGTCCACAACTTTGGCGGCTATGGTGGATGAAATTAACCATTCTCGCACCGATCATATAATTACGATTGAGGATCCTATTGAATACATTTATGTTCAGGATAAATCGATTATTTCACAAAGAGAAGTTGGTTCGGATTCTTTGGATTTTTCCAATGCTTTAAAGTCGCTTTTAAGGCAAGACCCCGATGTAGTAATGATAGGCGAAATGAGAGATCCGGAATCAATAGCAACCGCCATGACCGCGGCGGAAACCGGACATTTGGTTTTTTCGACTTTGCATACAAATTCCGCGTCGCAGACAATCGACAGAATAATCGACAGTTTTCCCGCTGAACAGCAAAATCAGGTTGCTTCGCAGTTGGCTTCAACGCTGGTGGGAATAATTTCCGAAAGATTAATTCCTAGAATCGACGGCGGAAGAATACCGGCTTGCGAAATTATGATAGTTAACCCGGCTGTCAGAAATTTGATTCGGGAAAGGAAAACTTATCAAGTTGATCTTGTTATTGAAACTTCCGTTCAAGAAGGAATGATAACTTTAAATCGTTTTTTGGCCGATTTGGTTAAAACAAAACAAATTTCTTTGGAAAACGCCGAACTTTATTCGGTTAATCCGGGAGAGCTGAGGATATTACTAGAGAGAAGCTAATGATGCCCGCTTTCGCCGAGGTTTTGACGGGCTTTGACGGACGATTATTTTATCGATAAATTTCTGGCTAGATTTATATAAAATGGCAAAATTTAAATACAAAGCGCGAACTAAAGAAGGGGAGCTCCAAGTCGGGTATGTGGAGTCTTTTAATAAAGAAGGCGCGACGAATATTTTAACTTCCCATAACCTTTTTATTTTAAGCATTGAAAATGCCGAAGTTCTCACCTGGTACGATCGGTTTTTGGAAATTTTCAAAAAAGTAAAACAGCGCGATCTGATGGTTTTTAGCCGGCAACTGTCGCTTTTGATGGAATCAAAGGTTCCACTTTTAGATTCTTTGAAAAGTTTATATGAACAAACATCCAATGGTTTTTTTAAAGACATTATTTACGAAATCCAAAGAGACGTGGAGGCGGGCCTTTCTTTGTCGCAGGCTTTGGCAAAACACGATAAAGCTTTCAGCGAGTTTTTTGTGAGCATAATCCGGTCTGCCGAAGTTACGGGCCAATTAGAAGAGGCGGCGCTTTTTTTGGCCGATTATATTGAAAAAGAAAGCGTGTGGCGTTCCAAAATAGTAAATGCTTTAATCTATCCTATTTTTCTGATCGTTGGTTTTTTCGCGGTGGTTATTTTGATGGTGACGGTGGTTTTCCCGAAAATCTTGCCGGTTTTTGAAGAAATGAACGTACAGCTTCCGATTTATACCAGAATGATTTTAGGCAGCGGAACTTTTTTGCTGAATTGGTGGTGGGCGATATTGGTGGTTATTATTCCTTTTATTTTCTTTCTTATTGATTACGCGAGAACCAAAGAGGGAAAAGTCGTTATTAACGAAACATTGCTTAGGATTCCGGTGTTGGGAGAGCTTTATAGAAAACTTTATGTGGCGAGATTCGCCGAGTCCCTAAGCGTTCTTCTTAAGGGCGGGGTGCCCATTGCCCAATCATTGGAAATAACTTCTCATTCTATAGGGAGTTATGTCTATAGGGATTTAATCCATAAAGTTGCGGAAAAAGTCAGAGAGGGAGAACTTTTGTCGGATATTATGAAACAGGAGTTTTATTATTTTCCTATACTAGTGAGCCAGATGGTTGCGGTTGGGGAAAAAACCGGAAGAATGGAGGAGATCCTTTCAAAAATCGCCATATTTTATAACCGAGAAGTTGAGGATCTTTTAAACCGTTTGGCGGAATTGATTCAGCCGTTTTTAATAGCTTTTATAGGTATTTTTATAGCAATTTTGTTCGCTTCCATAATGATGCCGCTCTTTAATTTGATGCAAGGATTCAGATTGTAGAGATGTTGATAAGTTTGCTTGTTGGTTTAAAAAAATAGCAGTAATATTAAATAAATAGGAAAGGTCGAGAAACCAGCGCATATGAAATCAGATTTTATGCGCTCGGGGTCGAAAATTGAAGTTAAACTATTTAAAATGAATAGAAAAGGTTTTACATTGGTTGAATTATTGATTGTTATTGCGGTCATCGGTATTTTAGCGGGTGTTTTCTTTATCGGCGTAACCGGATTTAGAAATAGCGCTTTGGATGCAAGAAGAGTTGCAGATTTGAAAAATGTCCAAAATTCTTTGGAGCTTTATTATTCAAAGTGCCGATTGTATCCAAACGCAACGGTTTCCGGAGCTAACTGCCCGAGCGGGACAGGAAACAGCCCGGCCAGCTACGCGGATCTTGTTACTATTTTGAGGGCTGCGCAAATAGGCATAACAGCAGTTCCAAATGATCCGGTTTCCGGACAAACGTACGACTATATTGCCGATGGGACTAATTATGTTTTATCAGCAACGCTTTCGGGAGACCGTGATGTATTAAGAGATGCGGCGGCAGTAAGAGGAACCCAAACAATAGGCGGCAGAACAATCAATTGTTATTTGGATTCCAACACGCCCAATAGTTACACCTATTGCGTTGGAGGAATGAGATAGTTTTATTTGTTAGTAGAAAAATGAATTTTTTGCTCAATTCGATTATTTTTTTAGTTGGCCTTTTTTTGGTAGGTATATCGGTTGGAAGTTTCATAAACGTAATTTCCTTAAGATATAATCCAGAAGAAAAAATTTTGAGCAAGCGGACGATAGGCGGCCGATCTCGCTGTCCTTATTGCCACAAAAAGCTTAGGTGGTTTGAATTGATTCCGTTATTAAGCTTTTTGCGGCAAACAGGGAAATGCCGAGGATGCGGCCGCTTTTTGTTCTGGCAATACCCGTTGGTAGAATTTTTAACGGGGATTATTTTTGTGGCTGTTCCGTTAAAAATTCTTAATTTCCAATTTCTCCCGACGTTTCAGTCGGGATCCCGACTATTCGTCGGGACAATTTCCAATTTCCAAATAATTTCCAAAATTTCAATTTTAACAGCGATAATTTGGGTGTTGGTTTTTATAGTTTTTCTTTTAATAGCAATAATCGATTTTCGGCATTATATTATTCCAGATCAATTGAATTTATTACTCGCGTTTTT
The DNA here is from genome assembly GCA_021786355.1 of bacterium. Classification (GTDB taxonomy): domain Bacteria; phylum Patescibacteriota; class Minisyncoccia; order UBA6257; family UBA9933; genus JANLIR01. The sequence continues at coordinate 17,309 of JAJYNK010000039.1, read as the reverse complement.
AGGGTTTTTGTTGCTTGCATCCAACCAATTAACTAATTTGCCAATTAGCCAATCAACCAATTCCTTTCTTGGATATTACGGCGCCTTAATAAATCCATTTTCTAATTCGCCGGCTGGCGAATGGGCAAATCATCTTTTCGCCGCTTTTATAGCGATGCTTTTTTTCGGCGCGATAATTGTTTTTACTCGCGGGAAAGGAATGGGATGGGGAGATTTTAAACTCGCGGGCGCTTTGGGACTAATATTCGGCTGGCCAGATGTTTTAATTGCCGTTATGCTTTCTTTTGTCATCGGATCTGTAATAAGCGTTATTTTAATGTTGAGGAGAAAAAAAACCATGAAAGACCCCGTGCCGTTCGGGCCATTTTTGGTAATCGGCGCGACAACAGTATTTTTCTTTGGATATCAGTTGGTTAATCTTTATTTTAAGCTTTTTATAAGTTAAGCTTATTGATAATGGCAAATTCGCGATCTGAAAATGGGGGGTTCACCCCGCACCTTTGGAGGATCGCGAAGCAATAAAAGTTTGCCATTTTATTAAAAATTGATGCGCCATTCCAAATTAGAAATTGATATTATTACGGTGTCTTCGAATAAAATGAAATCCTCCAAAGGTGCGGGGTTTACTTATTTAGAAATGCTTATTGTTGTTGGGATTATTATATTGTTCGCATCGTTTATAATAACCTATAACCATGTTTCAGAGCGGCAGCTTATTTTAGTCAAAGATCAAGCGATTATTTTGGGCGCTTTACAGAAAGCGAAAGCCGGTTCTCTGGCTACCTTTAGCGATGTGGGGATTTCATGCGGGTTTGGAGTTCATTTTTCAAGCTCAACAATTCCCAATCAAATAATTATTTATAAAAATATACCGCAGGCAACAAGCACGAATTCATTAGCTCTTTGCTTGGCCATGGACCACTCCTATCAACCGACTGTTTTGAGTTCGACAACAGAAATAATTTACTTGGACAAAGATATCAGATTTAAAAGCGTTAGTTCGACCGATATATTTTTTGTGCCGCCCGATCCGGCGATATTTATAGACAATAGTTCTTCTACGCCGGCAAGCACGATTGAAATTGAAACAATAGACGGTTTGGCCACAAAAGCGGTGAAAGTCAGTAATTTTGGACAAATCACCATTAAATGAAAAAAAATAAAGCACAAAAAGGTTATTTGCTTATTGAGTTGATGGTGGCGATTTCGGTTTTTGTAATCGGCATTTTGGGTTTTGTCGGGCTTCTATCCAACTCGCTTTCTTTAAATAGGGAAGTCGCCGATAAGTTTACCGCCAATTATTTGGCTGCCGAAGGAATTGAGATTACTAAGAATTTAATTGACGCGAATATTTTAGGAAGCATTTCCGGTTTAAATCCGTGGAATGACGGGTTTGCCGGAGATTTTTCTAGACAGCGAGCTTGTTTTGAGGTTGATTATACAAATGACCGTAACGATGTTTTTCCGATTGCTCCTTGCAATAATAATACTACCGCGCGCGAATACCTAAAATTTTCTTCTTCTACCGGCTATACTTATTCGTCCGGAGATTTTACGCCATTCAGGCGGCTAATAAGAATATCGCACCAAGGAGGCGGACCGATAGTGGGGGATAATTATATAAAAGTTGATTCGATTGTGACGTGGCAAGGCCGAGGCGGCAGTTTAAATGAAATAAAATTGGAAGATTATTTTTTCAATTCGAAATAATCCATTTAATTTATTGTAATTTATTAAAATGAAGACTTTATTTAATAGACTAGATAATAAAGGAGTTTCGCTTATTGAGCTGATGGTGGCGGTTTCGGTTTTTATTATTTTAATCAGTATCGCGGTCGGTTCTTTTGTGCAGTCAATGAAGACTCAAAGAATTACGCTCGCTTTAATTTCTGCCAATGACAGTATGAATTTGTCGGTTGAACAAATGGCAAGGGAAATAAGGACCGGCTATCTTTTCTGCACGAGGCATGTTAGCGCCGCAACCACCACTGATTTGGGTTGCGGCAACTTGGCGGATTTTTCCGGCGATTACGAAGTTCAATTTGTAAATGCCAACGGAATTTTCGTCAGATACCGGTTGAATAACAGCACTTTCGCTTTGGAAAAAGGAATTTCTGATTCTGTTTGTCTTGGCGGGTTATTGAATCCAGACGGTTTTTGTTATAGGTCCATTACCGCTGACAATGTTAAGGTTGCTCAGTTTGTGGTGGAACTTAAGCATGCGGATACGGAGCCAAATCCTTATCCGCCCCGAGTTACTTTAATAATGAGCGTCACAAGTAAAGAACCGGATGTCGAACCGTTGAATATTTTTACCGATATCGAAACGAGCATAAGTCCTAGATGCGGACAAAACGGATGCCCGTCTGACACTTAACTAATAACTTATTAACAATTAACTTGTAACAAGTAACAAAAATGATTAATAACAAGAATCAAAAAGGACAGGTGATATTACTCACGCTTTTATTTATCGGAAGCAGTATTTTGATTTTTTCGACAATTGCCGGTTATATAATGATTCAAAGAATACGAGCTTCTTCCGATACGGTGGATTCGACCAAAGCTATTTTTGCGGCTGATAGCGGAGTGGAGTGCATGCTTTTTAAATACGCGAGCACAACCGAAAACAGAAGCGGTTTAAATTGCAATACTGCAAGTAGCGGGTTTCTTTCTTTTGACGATAATTTTGTAAGCGCTTATACCGAAATTGCCTCCTCGTCAGTTGGGTCTTCTTCTTATATTAAATCAGTAGGCGCTTCCAACCGATCAAAAAGAGCTTTTTATCTGGGTTTTTAAGGTTTAAAGGGCTTATTTGAGTCGGGGCTTGCCCCGTAGTGATCCCGCCACGGCGGGACTACTACAGGGCTTGATTTTTATTATAAGTATTATACAATCTTAGGACTCAAATGATTTAATAATCCGCCGGCTGGTGGATTGGTAAAGTTGAGTCCTGCGCTTGATTAAATGCGCAAGGAAAAAGGTTTAGCCGCGAAATTAAAGAGGAGGGCTAAATCCCTCTTTTTAATTGCTTATGAAATTCATTTTGGGGAAAAAATTGAAAATGAACCAGCTTTGGAAGGGAGATAAAGTTGTTCCAATAACCGTTATTCAGTCAGGTCCTAATTCTATAATTAGTTTGAGAACCAAAGAAAAAGACGGTTATGAAGCTGTCCAGGTTGGGTTTGTGGAAAAAAAGAAGCGGTCAAAAAATTCGCCCGCTTTCAGGCACATTAAAGAATTCCGCGCCAGAACTTCCAAGGCCAGCGATGCCATAAGCCAATTAAAAACCGGCGATATTTTGAGCGTTGACCAATTTGAAGAAGGCCAGAAAATAGAAATTAGCGGCTTGAATAAAGGAAGAGGATTTCAAGGAACGGTAAAAAGGCATGGATTTGGCGGAGGGCCGAAAACTCACGGCCAAAAAAACAGACATCGAGCGCCCGGTTCAATCGGCGCTACGGCGCCCCAAAGAGTCTTGCCGGGCAGGCGAATGGCCGGAAGAATGGGAAGCGAGCGGGTGACTGTTAAAAATTTAACCGTGGCCGGCGTTGATAAAGAGAAAAATCAGATTTTTATTAAAGGCGCGGTTCCGGGCATGAATGGAACGCTGGTTGAAATAAGAGGCAATTAAATATTATGAAAATAGACGTTGTTAATCAAAAAAAAGAAAAAGTGGAAAGCGTTGATTTGCCGGAAAATATTTTTGGCGTCAAATGGAATCCTAAATTGGTTCATCAAGCGCTTTTGGCGCAGCTTGCCAATCGAAGAGAGGCTTGGGCGCACGCAAAAACTCGAGCCGAAGTTCGAGGGGGAGGCAAAAAACCGTGGAAACAAAAAGGCACCGGCCGCGCAAGGCACGGCTCGATAAGGTCGCCGATTTGGAAAGGCGGAGGAGCCAGCCACGGACCGCTTAAGGAAAAAAATTATTCAAAAAAAATAAATCGAAAAATGAATCGTTTGGCGATTTTATCGACACTGTCCAAGAAATTTTCGGACAACGAATTATTGATTGTTGATAAATTTGAAGGAATTGAAAATAAAACGAAAGAATGGGCAAGAGTTTTAAATAAATTATCGGATATGCGGTCAAGAACGGCGTTGATTTTAGACTCGGCGAATAAAAACGCGACAAAAGCAGTTTCTAATATCAAAAAAATCGAAACAATCAGTCCGAGCTCGCTCAATGTTTACGATTTGTTAAGAAATAAATTTATTATTTTCGAGAAAAATTCGATTAAAGAAGTGGAAAAGATTTTCAAAAAAAGCAACACCGTAAATTAAGCTATGGCAAAAACCGTTAAAAAAATAAATAACGAAAATATTTCCATAAATGCGAACGTTAAGACCGACAGAAAAAACGTTTTTTTTGTGAAGCACGCGGCAATTACGGAAAAAAGCAGCTTTTTAACCCATCAAAATAAATACGTTTTTATAGTTGATCCAAAAGCAAATAAATCGGAAGTTGCCAAATCCATAAAAGCTATTTATAAAGTTGAGCCGGTCAGCGTTAATATGGTCAATATCAAAGGAAAAGCAAAAAGATTCGGAACGAAAACCGGCCGGTTGCCCGGCATTAAAAAGGCAATCGTCACTTTAAAGGCGGGCCAGAAAATCGAAATCATGCCGGTATAAAATGAATATATAAAAAAGATGAAAAAATTCGCACCATCAACTCCATCAAGGAGACAAATGACAATCGTTGATTATTCGGCGATTTCTAAAAAAGAGCCGATGAAGAATATGTTGATTAGATTGCCAAGCAGAGGCGGACGCAATAATCAAGGCAGGATAACGATGCGCCATCAAGGAGGGGGCAATAAAAAATTGTACCGCATTATTGATTTTAAGCAGAACAAAATCGATATTCCGGGAAAAGTTGAGGCTATCGAATATGATCCGTATAGAACCGCGTTTATCGCTAGAGTTGTTTACTTTGACGGCGAAAGAAGATATATTTTGGCGGCAAAAAATATTAAAGAAGGCGACAGTATTGTTGTTTCCGAAAACGCGCCGCTTAAAGACGGAAACAGAATGCTTTTAAAAAATATTCCGGTCGGCTATTTTGTCCATAATATAGAGATAAATCCCGGTAAAGGAGGCCAAATAGCCAGAGGAGCCGGTTCTTGGGCGCAAATTTTAGCTCAAGAGGAAAAATATACTAATTTAAAAATGCCGTCAGGCGAAGTAAGAAAAGTTTTAAATTATTGTTTCGCATCTATTGGACAAGCGTCTAACCCCGATTATAATCTGATAAATATTGGAAAGGCCGGCCGAACGCGGCATTGGGGCATACGCCCGACAGTCAGAGGCACCGCTATGAATCCGGTTGATCACCCGTATGGAGGCGGAGAAGGAAAACAAAAAAGAGGAACAAAGAGGCCGAAGACCAAATGGGGTAAAGTTACCGGCGGAAGAAAAACAAGAAATAAGAAAAAATGGTCGGGCGCTTTAATAATAAAACGAAGAAAATAATCCTTCGGCAGGCTCAGGATTATACTGAGCGAAGCCGAAGTATAAAAAAATATGAGCAGAAGTTCAAAAAAAGGGCCGTACGTGGATCCAAAGCTATTGAAAAAAATCGCTAAGTTAAATCCGGGCGATAAAACTGTCATTAAAACCTGGTCCAGAGATTCTGAAATATCGCCGGAGATGGTCGGGTTTGTTTTTGGGGTTCATAACGGCAAAGATTTTATTTCTGTGAGAGTCGCGGAGGAGATGGTGGGCCATCGTTTAGGGGAATTTTCTTTGACCAGAAAATTCGTGAAGCACGGCGGAAAAATACAAAGAGAAATAGAAAAGAAAGCCGAAGCTCCGAAGCCGCCGGCGTCTAAATAAACCCCATCACTTAAAAAGGATCGATAATCTATACGAAGACAAAGTAGATACTAACAAATATATGATTTTAATATTAAAAAGGTTTATTAATAACAAACAAAGGATTATTATCGCTTCGCAATCCTTTTTAAGTGTGGGGTAAAATAAAAATATGATTACCGAAACCGTAAAATTAAATCATTTAAAAATGGCGCCTCGCAAAGTCCGACTGGTTGCCAATTCGCTTAAGGGTTTGTCGGTTAACGAAGCCGAGGCCCAGCTTTTAATTTCAGCGAAAAGAACATCGGGGCCTTTGCTTAAGCTTTTACGGTCAGCGGCGGCTAATTTGAAAAATAATAAAAAAGCGGAAGCGGAAAAATTTTTTATAAAAGAAATCCGAGTTGACTCAGGGCCAATGTTGAAAAGATGGATGCCCAGAGCGCAAGGAAGGGCAACGCCTATCCAGAAAAAAACCAGCCACGTTACCATTATTTTGGCCCAATTAGAAAAACAAAAAGTTTCAAGGTTTACGATTGTCAAAAAAGAAAAAATCAGCAAACTTAAATTCGAAAAAATGAAGGAGAAATCAAAACATAAAGATCAGGAAGCCGAAGGAACGATAAAGCCAAGAGAAGGAATGGCGAAGCCGAGAAAAGAAGTTAAGGGACCAGAGAAGTCTGGTTTTGTAAAAAGAATTTTTAATCGAAAATCAATTTAATTATGGGACAAAAAATAAGACCAAATTCATTCAGATTGGGAGTTATCAAAGATTGGAACGCCAGGTGGTTCCCCAAAAAAGGCGGATTCAAAACTTTTCTGGAAGAGGATGTTTTGATCAGGGATATAATCGGCAAAAAAATAGGAGCTGCCGGCATTGACCAGGTTTTGATAGAAAGATCCGGAAACGGCTGCAGGATTTCGATACGAGCGGCAAAGCCGGGACTTATCATAGGAAGAGGAGGAAAGGGTATTGAGGATTTGATAAATTTGATAAAGCGAAACATCGCCAAGCTTTACAAAGAAAAAGGAATAACCAATCAAGTCTCTATCAGTTTAAATATTGAAGAAATAAAAAGAAGCGAAGTTTCGGCGTCTGTTATTGCCCAAAATATCGCTAAAGATTTGGAAAGGAGAATGCCTTTCAGAAGGCTTATCAAGAAATACCTTGAATCTATTTTGCAGAACCGGGAAGTGAAAGGAGCCAAAATAAAAGTTGCCGGCAGATTGGATGGAGCGGAAATAGCGCGTAGTGAACATTTGGCAAAAGGCAATTTACCGCTTCAAACTTTAAGAACGAATATCGACTACGGTCAAGCAACGGCTCACACGACTTACGGGACAATCGGAGTAAAGGTTTGGATAAATAAGGGGGAAGTGTTCGCTGGCAAGGCCAGCTCAAATTAAAAAATCAAAAATAAAAGCTGAAAATTAAAAGTTTAAAACTAAATTTTTCATTTTTATATTTAAATTTTAAATTTAGCGAAACGATTATGTTGTTACCAAAAAAAGTTAAACATAGAAAATGGCAGAAAGGCAGATCCAAAGGCAGAAAGATAGAGACAAGAGGGGTCGCATTAAGTTACGGAAGTTTTGGCCTTCAGGCGACTGAGAGCGCATGGGTTAATTCCAGACAAATAGAGGCGGCCAGAAAAGCCATCACTTTTTTTACGAAGAAAGGCGGGAAAATGTGGATTAGAATTTTCCCCGATAAGCCGATAACCAAAAAACCGCCGGAAGTAACTCTTGGAGGAGGAAAAGGAGCTGTTGATCACTATGTTTTTCCGGTCAGGCCGGGACGAGTTCTTTTTGAGGTTGACGGGGTAAAAGAAGACGTCGCTAAAGAAGCGTTAAAGCGGGCCGGTCATAAGCTTCCGATCAAAACAAAAGTTATTTCAAAAGTATGAATCCCGTTAGAAATAATAATGAATATTTTAATATGATATATACTTCAATTTATAAAAACGTCGATTGTTTAATTTTGACGCATTATTTGTGTCATTTCTAACGGGATGAAGAGAAAAGAATTTTTGGAATTAAAAAACAGCCCGATGGCGGAGTTAGAAAAGAAACTGCCCGAATTTCGGGAAAAATTGAGATCGCTTAGTTTTGATTTAGCGGCGGGTAAAGTAAAAAACGCGCGAGAAATAAAAGAAATCAAAAAAGCGATTGCCAGAATTTTAACCATATTAAAAGAAAATCAAAAATAATTTATGCCCAGTATTACAACTTCGACGAATTCTCTACAAAGATTTTTGAGGATTTTAGAGGAAATAATATTGGACAAAAAATAAAAATATTAATTAATCATCAATTTCGAGAATTGACCCAAAAATAATCGAAGTTGTAATACCGGGTATGAAAAGAAAATTAAAAGGAATTGTTGTTTCCGATAAAATGCAAAAAACCAGAGTCGTTGAAGTCGAAAGGTTTATTAAGCACGCCAAGTACCAAAAATATTTTAAGTCGTCGAATAAGTTCAAAGCGCATGATGAAAATAACGAATACAAAGCCGGCGACCGGGTTGTTATCGAAGAAACAAGGCCGCTTAGCAAGGAAAAACGATGGAAGATAGTTTCTAAAATATAAAACAGCAAAATAGTTGATTGGTTAATTGGTTAGTTGGCAAGAATTAATAAAAAACAAATTAACAAATTAACCGAATTGCTAATTAACCAACACCATGATACAAGAAAGATCAGTATTAAAAGTTGCCGATAATAGCGGAGCTAAAATAATCCGTTGTTTTAGAGTTTTGGGAGGCAGTCGAAAACGATATGTTCGTTTGGGTGAAATTTTTATTGCCTCAGTGCAAGAAGCGGAGCCTCGGAAAAATATAAAAAAGAAGGATATCGTGAAAGCGGTTTTGGTTAGGCAGCGTAAAGCCCTAAGAAGAGTTGACGGTTCTTACGTGAAATTCGACGAGAACGCGGCTGTTTTGATAAACGTAAAAAAAGAGCCGATTGCCACAAGAATTTTCGGGCCGATCCCGAAAGAATTAAAAGAGAAAGGATTTGAAAAAATAGTGACGATGGCCGAGGAAATAGTTTAAGGGTTTTGTTTCCGACGCTTTGGTCGGAACGACAAAACCTTACCCCGCACCTTTTGGTGCAAAGATTATGCAAATACAAAATATGAAGACGAAGTCGCCTACGGCTCAGATTAGACATAACAATAAATTCATGCTACAAAAGGTGCGGGGTGCTGAATTTTATAGAAAATTTTTATCATTAGCATTCAAAAATTTATGAAAATTCGCAAGAACGATACAATAAAAATAATAACCGGCAAAGACAGGGGGAAAACAGGAAAGATAACAAAAGTTTTTGAAAACACCGGAAAGGTTTTAGTGGACGGATTAAATTTGTTTAAAAAACATATTCGTCCGAAAAAAGAGGGCGAAAAAGGGCAGACGGTGGAAATTTCCCGGCCGCTCGCTTCGTCTAATGTTATGCTGGTTTGTCCCAATTGCGGAAAACCAACCAGAATAGGATTCATAAAGGAAGAAAAAAATAAATTTAGAATTTGCAGAAAGTGCAATTCCAGAATTTAATTTTATGCCCGGTATTACAACTTCGACGAATTCTCTGTAAAAAATTTTGAGGATTTAAGAAAAAAACAGTATTGGACAAAAAATAAAAAATATTAAATAATTATCAACTTCGAGAATTAAATCAAAAATAATCGAAGTTGTAATACTGGGTATGAAAAACGTTAATTTAAAGGAAAAATATCAGAAGGAAATCATCCCTAAAATGAAGGAAATTTTTGGTTATCGCAATAATTTGATGGCGCCCAGAATAGAGAAGGTGATTGTTAACGTCGGAGTCGGCAGATTAAGCCAGCAGGCTTCTTTTAACGATAAAATTTTGCCCGAAGTGATAAGCGCGATTTCTACCATAACTGGACAAAAGCCCCAGACCGCTCCGGCCAAAAAATCAATCGCCAGTTTTAAAATACGGACCGGCCAAACAGTGGGGCTCAAAGTAACGCTAAGGGGAAACAGAATGTATGATTTTTTGGATAGATTGGTTAAAATTGTTTTTCCTCGAGTAAGGGATTTTCGGGGAATTGATATAAAAAATATTGACCAGGGAGGCAATCTTTCAATTGGCCTTAAAGAATATTTGGTTTTTCCTGAAATAAGTTCGGAAACCTCCAGAGTTGATTTTGGTTTGCAAATTGTTATTGTGAGTAATGCCGAAAAACGAGAAGAGGCTGTTGAGTTGTACAAATTAATCGGCATACCGTTTAAGAAGTAAAGGTTTGATTCAAAAATATGGCAAAAAAATCCGTAATCGCAAGATCAAAAAAACCGCCTAAATTTTCCACCCGAGCAGTTTCCAGGTGTTTTAAATGCGGACGTAAAAGAGGGTATTTGAGAGATTTTGGATTATGTCGAATTTGTTTTAGGGAAATGGCTTCGCAAGGAGAAATTCCGGGAGTAAAGAAAGCTTCGTGGTAAAAATATGTTTATAAACACATTAATACAAATAAAAAACGCGCAAGCCGCTAAAAAAGAAACGGTTAAATTGTGGTTTTCAAAAAATAATGAAGTTCTTTTGAAAGTTTTGTCAGATAACGATTATTTGGATAGTTTCGACAAAAAAGGAAGAGGGCACAAAAAAGTCATCGTCGCCAAATTAAAGTACGACAAGGAAGGGAGCCCGGCCATTGGCGGTATAAAAATTATAAGCAAGCCCTCGCGCCATATTTACGCGGGTTATAAAGATATGAGAAAAGTTAAGGGCGGTTATGGGTTGCTAATTGTTTCCACATCGAAAGGAGTAATGACCGGTTTTGAGGCCAGAAAGTCAAAATTGGGAGGGGAAGTATTATTTGAAATTTGGTAATTTTAATATGAGCAAAATAGGAAAGAAACCAATAATAATTCCAGAAGGGGTAACCGTTGAAATAAAAGACGGATTTTTGGAAATCACGAAAGGGGCTGATTCCCATAAAATCAAGATTTTGCCGTTTATTGAAGCGGAAATAGGCGAAGAACAAGTTAAAGAAGGAGAAGGCGAGCGGAAAATCTTGAAATTCAAAAAATCCGCGAACATGAAAGCGGCGCAAGCTAATTGGGGCACAATGAGAGCTGTGGCCCAAAACGCCGTGGACGGACTAACTGCGGGTTTTTCCAAAAATCTTGCCATCGAGGGAATAGGATACCGGGCAAATTTAGAAGGAGAAAATCTTGTTTTGAATTTGGGATTTTCCCATCCGATCAAATTTACTCCGCCAAAGGGCATAAAAATATCAGTTGAAAAAAACGTTATTAAAGTTTCGGGGTTCGATAAGATTTTGGTTGGACAAGCGGCGGCGGATATCCGAGCTTTCAAAAAACCCGAACCCTACAAAGGAAAGGGTATTAGGTATGAAAACGAAGTGGTCAGAAGAAAATCAGTTAAAAAAGCCGTTGGCACAAAATAAACGCGTGAAATAAGAGCATGAATCCCGTTAGAAATGGGATAAAAATTAAAATTATGAATATATCACTGTTTATAAAAAATATAAGTCGTTTCATTAAAATAAGGCACAGCTGCCATTTCTAACGGGATGAACAGAACGAAAAATACAAATAAAAAAATAGAAAGAAGGAAGAATCGAACCAGGAGTAAAATATTAGGTACGGCAAAAAAGCCGCGGCTTTCGGTTTTTCGCAGCAATCGCTTTACTTATGTTCAGCTTATTGACGATGAAAACGGCAAAACGTTATTAAGCGCTTCGACAAAGTCTTTAAGTAAAAAAGAAGCATCTTTAAAACAGCTTGAACAAGCTAAATTATTGGGGAAGCTTTTGGCTTCGAAAGCCGTAGAAAAGGGTTTTAACGAGGCGATTTTCGACCGGGGAAGTTATAAATACCACGGAAAAATAAAATCAGTCGCTGAGGGAGCGCGCGAAGGAGGTTTAAAATTTTAATTTAAAATTATTCATGTATCATAAAGACGCCATAAAGAAAAAATCGGATTATAAAGAAAAAGTTTTAGATTTGAGAAGAGTATCAAGAGTTGTCGCCGGAGGAAAACGGTTTAGTTTCAGGGCGACCGTTGTTATAGGAAACGAAAAAGGCTCTGTCGGCGTGGGCGTTTCCAAAGGGCATGACGTTGCCCAGTCGGTTGATAAAGCCAAGTCAGACGCCAAAAAGAATCTAATCCACGTGCCGTTAAAAGGGAGAACGATACCTCATGAGGTTGAAGCAAAATACAGCGCTGCCAGAGTGAGAATAAAACCGGCCAGGCCAGGACACGGACTTCGAGCCGGAGGAGCGGCTAGAAACGTTTTGCTTCTGGCCGGAATAAAAGACGCCAGCGCTAAATTACTGGGGACAACTAAAAACAAATTGACAAACGCATTGGCTACGCTGGAGGCGCTTAAACAAATAAAGAAATAATAAATATGCCCAGTAGTGAAAAAACGATTGATTCCTTTTGTAATTACTAATAACATTTCTGAGTAATATATATAATTAATAAACTAACAAATTTAAATTAAGAAAATCGGAATGAATTAAATTTTATTAAAATTTAATTCAACATCGTTTTTCTACTACGGGGTATGCAACTCCATCAATTAAAAACTAAAAATAAGCTAAAGAATAAGAAGAGAGTCGGCAGAGGTGGGAAGCGGGGTACGACTTCCGGAAAAGGTCAGAAAGGCCAGAAGTCTCGCGCCGGACACAGAATACGGCCGGCTATCAGGGATTTTTTAATAAGAATTCCTAAGCTTCGCGGATCTAAAAATAAGCCGACAAGTTCTAAATTTGTTTCGGTTAATTTAAATACTTTGGAAAAGAAGATAAAAGAAACCGTAATAGATCGGCAAACTTTGATAAAGTATAATATTGTCAAGGGTTCGGAGAAAAATATAATTATTTTAGGAGGCGGCGACTTAAAACGGCCGCTTGAAATAAAAGGGCTTAAAGTTTCGCAAAGCGCGAAAAAGAAAATAGAAGAAGCGGGAGGGAAAATAATATGAGTTTTTCCAAGTTTTTCCAAGTTTTCAAAATAAAAGATCTTCGCGACAAAGTTTTAATGGTGGCGTTTCTTTTGCTGTGCTTTCGGATTTTAGCGGTTATTCCGATTCCCGGCATTGACCAGGTTGCTTTAAAGAATTTTTTCGGTTCCAACCAGCTGTTTAATTTTTTGGGCGTAATGGCCGGAAGCACATTGAGTAATCTTTCAATAGTGATGATGGGAGTGAGTCCCTACATTACTTCTACCATTATAATGCAGCTTTTGACCATGATATTTCCGAGACTCAAGGAGATGTATTATGAAGAAGGCGCGGTTGGAAGGGCTAAATTCAACCGTTATTCGCGAATTTTGACTGTTCCCCTTGGTATACTTCAAGCATACGGGTTTCTTAATTTGCTTAGCTCTAAAAACGCCGTTCATTTTAACGGGCCGTTCGATCTTATTAAAAACGTAATTATTGTGACGGCCGGCTCTATGATCGTGATGTGGATTGGAGAACTTATAACCGAACAAAAGATAGGCAACGGAGTTTCGCTTTTGATTTTCGCGGGCATTGTTAGCAGAGTCCCGAGCGTTATTACGTCGCTTATAGCGTCTTATAGTCCGGAAGTGCTGGTTACTTATATTGGTTTTGCAGTTATGGCGATTTTTGTCATTGCCGGAGTTGTTTTGGTTAACGAAGGAGAAAGAAAAATCCCGATTTCTTACGCAAAACAAGTAAGGGGCAATAAAATGTACGGTGGCGTTTCGAGTTATTTGCCGATAAAAGTTAATCAAGCGGGAGTGATTCCGATAATTTTTGCCATTTCGGTGCTTCTTTTCCCGCAATTTATAGCCCAGATAAGCTCGGTTTTTTCAAAAAGTTTTTCGCTAAAAATGATTGACTGGGTAAATGCCGTTTTTAATAACGTGTATATCCACAGCGCTTTTTATTTTGTTTTGGTCGTTGTTTTTACTTATTTTTATACTGCCATTACTTTTGATCCGGGAGAGATTTCCAAAAATCTTCAAAGATTCGGCGGGTTTATAACAGGTATCCGGCCGGGGGAATCAACCGCCAATTTTCTTTCCAAAGTCACCAGCCGCATTATTCTTTGGGGCGCCGTATTTTTGGGATTAATCGCAATATTGCCTAACGTGGTTCAAATAATCACTGGACTTAATTTTTTGACTATCGGCGGCACGGCGATTTTGATAGTCGTTTCGGTCGCGCTTGAAACAATAAAACAAATTGATTCTCAATTGGTAATGCGCGAATACGAGTAAAAGGATTTTTCCTTATTTTTTGGTATAATTCAAATAATGGTTAAATCAGGAAATATCGCGGTTGTATTTTACGGTCCGCCAGGATCCGGGAAAGGCACGCAAGCCAAACTTCTTTCAGATAAGTTAAATCTGTATCTTTTCGATACCGGCGATTTTTTAAGAAAAATTTTTGGCAATCCGAAATTTAAAAATAACAAAGAAATCCAAGCGCAGGAAAAGATTTACAACGAAGGGAAGCTGGTTTCGGTAGAATGGGTTTTAAAAAATGTCAGCCAGAAAGTAAAAGAATTGGCAAAATTGGACCAATCCGTGGTTTTTAGCGGTTCGGCAAGAAGTTTGTTTGAGGCTTTTGGCGACAAAAAACACAAGGGTTTGGTGAAAATATTGGAAGAAATTTTTGGAAAACACAATTTATATTTTTTCTATTTGGATATTCCAGACAAAGAGTCGATTAAAAGAAACAGTCTGCGGTCAATTTGTCCGACTTGTAAAAATGTTCTTTTGGCTTTTGCGTCAAATATGAAAAATTGTCCGCTTTGCGGAGACAAAATCGAACACCGCAGCGACGATAAAAAGGAGATTATCATAAAGCGTCTTAAGGAGTATAGAGAGATGACCCTTCCTGTTATCAAACAATTGAAAAAGAGAAAATATAAGGTTATTAAAATTGACGGCATGCCTGCGCCGCACAAGATTTTCAATAAAATTCTCAATTATTTCTAATGGTAAATCCCGTTAGAAAAAATCCAAATTCATAATTGCGTAATATATTATTATACTTATAAAAATTAAGTTATTTAATTTAAATATGGCGTTTGTGCCATTTCTAACGGGATGAAAATTTATACTCCTGATGAAATTAAAATAATCGCCGAAAGCGGGAAAATTTTAGCCACTGTTTTTAAACAGCTCAAACAAGAAATAAAAATTGGGGTTTCGTTGAAGTATTTAGATAGCCTTGCCCAAAAGATCACGAGAGAAAACGGCGCCCAGCCCGCCTTTTTGGGATATAGACCAGAAGGCGCGCGAAAACCGTACCCGGCTTCTATCTGCGCTTCTTTAAACGATGTAGTGGTGCATGGGCTTCCGAATAATTACCAATTAAAAGAGAGCGATGTTTTAAAAATAGATTTTGGAGTTAAATATAGGGGATTTTATTCCGACGCGGCGTTTACCGTTGAGTTGGGGAAAATTCCAGATGAAGCTAAAAATTTAATAAAGGCCACTAGAGCCGCTTTAGAAGAAATGATTCGTCATGCTAAGCCTGGGAATCATTTGGGAGATTTAGGTTGGACTGTTGAAAGAGTGGCAAAAAAATTTAATGTCAGCGTTATAAAAGGTTTGACCGGACACGGAATCGGAAAAGACCTTCATGAAGATCCAAGTGTTTATAATTACGGCGAAAAAGGGAGGGGAATGGAGTTAAAGCCGGGAATGGTTTTAGCTCTGGAGCCGATGCTTTCAGCAGGAAACGGAGAGATAAAACAAAAAGCAGATGACAGCTGGGCAACAATGGACGGAACATGCTCTGCGCATTTTGAACACACAATAGCGATTATAGAGAAGGGATGCGAGGTATTGACCCTGTAGTGAATTTTGGCTTTATAAAATCTGATTTTATCCCGGCCTCCGCCAGCTGACGGAGGTGGAAATAGCCAAAATCTACTACTGGGTTGACAAATTAGTATAATTATAGTTATATTAAAGCAGAACTTATTACTATAAAGTACTAGAGGCGAAAGCCGGAAAGGAACGAACATGTTCGAAATTATTTTGGCGGTGATCGGGGTTGTGGTTGACGTGGTTGCCATCCCGATAGCATTGGTCGCTAACGTGTTTGATCACCGGTCAGCCATGAACATCCTTCTTTGGTCACACGATGTTCAGGAGTGGATAAGGGAGCATAGATCCAGTTTCCTGAACGTTTTTTTGGCCGTGGCTGGGTTTGTGGTCACTTGTTTCGGAGCAAACGTTATTTGGTCGGCCTGGCACGTGAAGTCGTCGATGTTCACTGCTGTTGAAGAGAGAATCGGATTTACCGTGGCCGGCGGATTCGTGTATATAACCGGATTGGTGCTGTATTTTGCCGTATTTCGCAAGTATTTTAGAAAGGAGGTGGGGCGGGGCGTTTAACGCCCCTTTTTTGTTTTTCTTATTTATTTTTTGCTTAATTATTGCTTAAAAAAAATATCCATATTATAATCTAAGTAAATTGATTGCTGGTTATTCTGCTAGTTATTACATGAAAAAACCCTATCTTTCTGTTATTATTCCGGCTTATAATGAGGCAAAAAGATTGCCTTTAACTTTAATTGATGTAAACAAGCATCTTTCCAAAGCGGATTTTGATTATGAAATAATAGTTGTTGATAACAATTCTAAAGATGCTACTCGCGAAGTTGCCGAAAGATTTACTCACTTGCTAAAAAACACAAAGGTGATAGAGTGTACCATTCAAGGGAAGGGTGCGGCAGTAAGGGCCGGTATGCTTGCGGCAAAAGGCGAGCATAGGATGTTCATGGATGCGGATAATTCCGTATCGGTTGACCGAGGAATTAGCGCGCTTAAATATTTTAAGGAAGGCTACGGAGTCGTTATCGGTTCGCGCGACGTAGGCGGAGCTAAAAATGATCAGCCATGGTATAGGCAAATCGCCGGCAATATTGGAAATTTAATAATACAGATTTTGCTTTTGCCGGGGTTGTGGGATACTCAATGCCCGATGAAAATATTTTCCGCCGAGGCCGCGGAAAAAGTTTTCCCAAAGATGAAAATAGATAAATGGGGTTTTGATGTGGAGGTGCTGGCATTGGCTAAAAAATTTGGATATAAAATTAAAGAAGTCCCGGCGATTTTTATAAACGACCCGAATTCGAAAGTAAAAGCTTCCGCTTATATCAAAACATTTTTAGAAGTTTTTAAAATCAGGCTGTGGTTGTGGTTCGGAAAATACTAAATAAAGAAATAATTCCGAAATAAATATTTTAAAGTAAAACCTCGTTTTAGCGAAGGAAGAAATTTATCCCGCACCTTTAATAGATCTAAATTTTATTTTATGAAGCTAACTAAATTTATTCGAACAATTAATTTTTGTAGAATAAATATTTAGATTTAAAGCCGCGCGAAATTTAATAGCTTCGCAATCTATTAAAGGTGCGGGATTTATTATTATGACGCATTATTTATCAAAAGAGGGTCTAGAGGAATTGAAAGTCGAATTAACTCGGCTTAAAAAAGATGAAACTTTTGAAA
>JAJYNK010000019.1 GCA_021786355.1 bacterium | reverse complement strand
GCGTTCAAATAATCCTGCTCAGCCGAAAAATAAGCGTCAAATCCTTTTTGAGCAAAATAATTATTGTATGAAGTTTTTAATATCGGATACCCAACAAAAAGCGCGACAATGATCGCCAGAAAACTCAAAACAAATTTCCAATACGATTTTTTTTGAACCGGAGATAGTAAAGATTCTTTTGAAACATCTTCTGACCGCGAAACGTCTTCTGACTGCTGATTTTGGAGTTCCATAAATTTTTTTGTGTTAATTATTTATAATTTTAATTTCTAAGATCGTATTTTACAATAGGCCAAAAATTAAATTTTTACCTTCGGAAGTCCGTAATTAATTTATATTAATCTTCATCGTACAAATTAAATAAATAATGCTCGCTAATTCCCGAGAACTTAGGAATAACAAAACTTTAAAACGCTGATCGATAAAAATAATTCGGCATTTTGTTGCCGAATTATTTTTGCCGAACTATTTATAATAATTTTGCCAAATCCGATAGCTAGCGGATTGCCGAACTATTTTCTTCTTGCCGAACTACTTGTGGTGAGCCTTGCCGAACTATTTGCAATAATCCATCAACTGACGGACAAACTATTATTTATATAATATATCCACTTAACTAATTACGATAAATTTGAGAGTGGTTGCCAAACTTTTCGGAAATCATTGCCGAATTATTTATGCTCATTGCCGAACTCATTAAAAATGATTTTGCCGAATTAAACCGTTTAGCCTTACCAAAACTTTGCCGAACTTTTTACCGAATCATAGCCTAGCTCGTTAAAATCCGCCGAATTATTGCCGAATTACTATATTTCTACTCTGAATCCTAAAATCAATAAAACCATCTAATAAACTATTTTTACCTCTGATTATTTCAAAAAAAATCAAACACTCGCCCTCTTTAATAAAAAATCCGAACTACTTATCCACACTTACTATGATATGGGCCGATCGGCCCATATCATAGTAAGGCCTATTTAATTACTTTTCCCTTCCTATTGTGCCTGTACGATTAACACTAAAAATTTCTATGTATTGAAAAATATCCATAATTTTTAAATCCTCTATAAAATCTTTAGGTAATTTAATCGAACCAATCCAAACACTTTTTTGTAATTTCGAGAAGTTAAGCGCGACTAAATTATTTCTTAACCATTTTCTTTTTCTAGAATCATCTTCTGGTATATCAAAAATAATAATCTTTAAATTATTATCGTTTTCTTTCTTATATGATTTTGAAGGTAATTTTAAAGCGAACTGCTCATTGATAAATTTTAGCTTTTTCTTTCCTTTATCCGTAATTGACCAAAATGAATTTTTCTCTTCTTTGGACCTTCTAACGAGTCCTTCTTTTTGAAGGTGATTCAAAAGATTATAAAACCTTTGCTCCTCCAATTTTTTATATTCCTCATGACTTAATTTTTTTGGTTTTTCAAATAACTCATCGTAAAAAGCTCCATAAAGCATTTTTCTTCTGATTTTTTTGTAATGTTTAGGTTGAGAAGTTATTAGAAAATCTAAAATTTCTATACTAAACTTTCCAAGTTTTTCCGCAGCTTCTAAAATAAATTTGGTTCGTAAATTTTTCATTCTCTTCTTTTTATTTATTTTTTTAATTTTAGCAAAATCATTCATTTACTATGATAAGGGCCGATCGGCCCTTATCATAGTAAAATTAAATCAATTAATCTAAATAGTAACTAAATGTTTTTTAGATAGTCGTAGATATTTAAAACCGCTTTGATGGCATCGCCGGTGGCGATATTGTTCTGATTATACAAAACATCTGTAACGTCCCCTGCCGCCCAAATACCTTCCAAAGAAGTTTTTTGAGTTTTTGGATCAACAATAACTCTTCCGTACTTATCCACATCAACCAAATCTTTCACGCTTTCGCTGTTTGGTTGAAATCCTATTTCCACAAAAACGCCCTCAACCGCAAGCTCCTTCATTTCTCCTGTTTTTCTGTCCTGATATCTGATTCCTTTTACGAATTCGTCTCCAAAAATTTCTTTTACCTCCGTCATTGTTATCTCTTGAGATTTCCCCGAAGCTCTTACCTTATCGCAAGTCACGGAATCGGCCTTACACTCTTCCGTATATTCCAAAATATAAATTTTATTTGCGTAAGGCAATAAATCCAAAGCAGCCTCAAAACCCGAATTTCCTCCTCCAACAACAGCCGCAGTTTTGTTTTTCATAATAGGCGCGTCGCAAGTAGAACAATAAAAAACGCCTTTTCCATCATATTTGTCTTCTCCGGAAATATTAAGCCGCTTGTGCCGGCTGCCCGCCGTAAATAAAATCGTTTTTGCCTCAAATTTATCCCCTTTATCGGTAAAAACCGAAAAAAAATCGCCTTGTTTTTCAATCTTGGAAACAAGGAGGTTGTCTTTTATTTCTATATCTTCTTGGTCGCGAAGATGGCTTTCCAAATTTTTGGCAAGATCAAAACCGGAGATCTCTTTAACTCCTATCCAATTTTTGATGCCCGCCGAAACAAGAGACTGCCCCCCAAAATCCTTTGTCAAAAAAAGCGTATTTATTTTTTTTCTGGCCGCGTAAACTCCAGCCGCTACTCCGGCCGGACCGCCGCCGATAATTATTAAATCGTACATAAAAATAGATTTATAAATAAAATTCCACTGCTTCAAGCAATGGAATTTTATTTAAAGACCCAATGCTTTATCAATTCCCGACTTGTCAAAACCAACAATAATCGTATTGTTGATGTCCAAAACCGGCACTCCCATTTGATGTGATTTCTGAATCATTTCTCTTGCCGCCGCTTCATCTTCCTCGACATTCACTTCTTTAAACTTTATATTATTTTTCTCTAAATACTCCTTCGCCATATGACAATAAGGACAAACCGAAGTGGTATAAATTGTGACCATAATTTGTTTATTAGTTAGTTAATTAATTTGGCGACCTTGATAAATAAAATTTTACGATTTTACTTTTTAAGAAAAGTGTCGATTAATTGCGCGATATCATTATAAGAACCCTGTATCATCTGTCCGTTTATAAATAGTGTTGGAGTGGAAATTTTCCCATTCATTAGTTTGCTGGCTTGATTATAATTTTCCGTAATTTCATTTTTATATTTTTGCGCATCAAAGCATTGCAAAAAAATTGAAGTATCCATTTTTAAATCAATCGCCGTTTTTTCAAAAAATTTTCGGTTTAAATTCCCGTTGTTTTCATTGGTTTTTAATATACCGGTCATTACCTTCTCTACCTCGTTCCACTCGGTTTCAAATATCGCGTCATGGAATTGCCAAAATTTCCCTTGCTCCCTCGCACAACCAGCCGCTAAAGCCGCCGCCTCAGATTCCGAACCCAAAAACGCAAGCTCCTTATAAATCATTTTTGCTTTTCCGGTTTTTACATAATTGTCCGTTATCTTGCCTTGTACTTCTTTAAAAAATTTAGCGCAAAACGGGCATTGATAATCCCCAAACTCGATAATCGTTACCGCTGCGTCGGGATTTCCTAAAACCACATCGGAAGAAGAAATGGAAACTTTTTGAATTTCCTGATTGCTTTCGCTGTTCTTAGCCGAATCTGCTAAATTTGTTTTTTGGCTGTCATAATTTTTAAGACCGGTTGAATAAATAACAGATACCGCTATTATTACCGCGGCCGTCAAAATACTTGCCGGAAGTAGCCAACTTTTTTGGTCGTCGTTTTGATTATTTTGAGTGTCGTTTTCCATACCCCGTAGTAGAACTTCGGCTTCCCCGCCTCCGCCAGCTGGCGGAGGCGGAATTAAATTTATTATATCAACAACTTTGTTTTTTCAAAAAAACCCCGTATATTTACTAATAAGCCACATTCGGCAAAACAATTTAATCGGCCGAAGTTTCACCCTGTAGTGAATTTTGGCATTTCGCCAAAGGCGATAATACATTTTTGCCAAAATCTACTACTGGGTTTCACTAACGGGGCATATGATAAGATTATTTATTATAGCATGAGTGTCAACCCCGCACCTTTTAAGCTCACAATCGTTTTTTAAAATGCATTACTTATATATACTAAAAAGCAAGGTTAATGGTGAATTGTATATAGGAAACACCGGCAACATCAAAAAACGATTAGAAGAACACAATTCAGGCAAACAAAAAGCCACAAAACGATATAAACCCTGGAAAATCGTTTATTTAGAAGGCTATTTTTCTGAAAATGATGCTAAAATTAGAGAACATAATCTTAAATACTTCGGCAAGGCCTATTCCCAACTAAAACGAAGAATTAAAAATAGCCTTCAAGAGTCTTAAAAGGTGCGGGGTCAACCCCTTATAAAAACCCTATGAATTTAAAATTTAAAACATTCATTATTTTTATAGGCGATATCGTAATTCTTTACGGTTCTTTAGTTTTGGCGCTTTTAATACGCTACGGCGCGGAGGATAATTTTTTTGTTTTTTCATCGAACCTAACCAATCATCTTGCGCCTTTTTCTTTAATTTTCGCGGTTTGGGTGATTGTGTTTTATTTGACAGATCTTTATGACCCGAGAAATTTCAAAAATAATATAAATTTCTTTAAAAATTTCGGATTAACTTTATTAATTAACGGCTTTCTCGCCGTACTTTTCTTTTACTTAATCCCCATCTACGGCATCACCCCAAAAACAAATCTTCTCATATTTTTAATAATCTTCGGGGTTTTAAGTTCGTTGTGGCGTTATTTTTTTAATTATTTTAGCGGAGCTATCGGTTCTCCGGAAAAAATTTTAATTATAAAACCCGAGCATCAAAATACCGAAGTTGAAAATTTAATTAACTTTATCAACCATAATCCTCAGCTTGGTTATAAAATCGAGCATCAATTAAAAGAATCTAACCTCGTGGAACTTGAAACAATTTTAATTAAAAAATTTGATATTGCCATAATCCCCACTCATCTTCAGGAAAAAGCGAAAATAACAAAATTGATGTATAAAAATTTTTCCGGCGACTACAGAGTAATTAATTTTTCGGAATTTTACGAATTGATTTTTAAAAAAATTCCGCTCTCGGAACTAGAAGAAGCCTGGTTTTTAGGAAATTTCGTTCATCGGTCAAAAATATATGAAAACATTAGGGGATTAATAGAAAAAATTTTAGCCCTAGCTTTAATTATTATTTTGTCTCCAATTTTTATTTTAATCGCGATTCTAATAAAAATTTCTTCAACCGGTCCGGCTTTTTTTAAACAAATAAGAGTGGGTGAGAACGAAAAAGAATTTGATCTTTATAAATTTAGAACAATGACCAGAACTGATTTTAAAGAATGGACAATAGAAAACGATCAAAGAGTAACCAAAGTAGGAAAAATATTAAGAAAAACACACCTAGACGAACTCCCGCAGCTCTTCAATATCTTAAAAGGAGAGGCTTCTTTTGTGGGCCCCCGCCCCGAACGACCGGAATTTGTATCGCTTCTCAAAGAAAAAATCCCTTATTATAAGATTAGACACCTTGTCGAACCGGGAGTTACGGGCTGGGCGCAGATAAAGTATCGATACGGCTCTTCCGTGGAAGACGCTTATGAAAAACTGCAGTATGATATTTATTATTTGAAAAACCGATCGTTTGTGCTGGATCTGCTTATTATTTTAAAAACTATAAAATCAGTGTTCACCAACCCTAAATAAATGCGCCAAAAAATAAAATCTTTCCTTTTTGAAAACAAAACCACGCGCCAAACAGTCGCCAAAAACACTTTTTGGCTGTTTTTCGGAGAAATTTCCAGCCGAGTATTAAGAGCCGCGATTGTAATTTACGCTGCGCGTGTTTTAGGAGCAGACGGCTGGGGTGTATTTTCTTACGCGATAACCTTAGCGGCTTTTTTTACTATTTTCTCTGACATTGGATTAGGCGCGATTTTAACAAGAGAAACAGCTAAAAACCCCGAACTTCGTTCACAATATTTGTCCACCTCGTTCTTTCTTAAATTAATTTTAATGATTTTAAGCCTGCTGTTAATTATTTTTGTAGCGCCTTTATTTACAAAAATAGCGGCTGCAAAAACTCTTTTACCAATCGTTGCCATGATTTTAGTTTTTGATGGTCTGCGTGAATTCGGATTTTCTTTAAATCGCGCGCTGGAACAAATGGAAAGCGTTAAA
>JAJYNK010000004.1 GCA_021786355.1 bacterium | reverse complement strand
GATTTTATGTCGCTTAGCTGGACTGTTTTTGATTTTACATCGACCTCATCAAAAACGTTAAAAACTTTTACGAGATTTTCTACGAGCCGGCTGTCTAAAACTTTGTCGCCTAATTTCAAGTCTCTCCCTGTAGAATCAACAACTTTATTAAAAAGCTCGCTTTCAATGGTTGGCGCTTCAACAAAAATTATTCCGTCCTTGTCGAACCAAAAGCAATTCTCGTTTTCTCCCGTTTGCTCAGCCGTCGAGCTCGTATTTTCAAGAGTGATATTTTTTTTGATTAAACACCAAATACCAAACTTTTCCCTCTCTGTAACCTCCACCTTTACAAAACGGCTTAAAATATCCCGTTGAACAATTAAATTTTTAAATTGCGGCTCTTTGGAAAGGAAAGCTCCCACGTCAGCGGTCCAAATTAAAACATTTTCCGGACCGAGAAAAGAAGAGATTACCGAACGATTCTTAAAAAAGTCTTTCAGGTCGGCGATTAAGTTTTCTTTTGAATAATTTTTTAAACCCGAAATTTCGGTATTTTTGATTTTAAAAAAACCTGACGCGTAAACCAAATAACCGCCGGCCCCGATAACCGCCAGAAAAAGCAAGGCAATTAAAAAAACTTTAAGTTTTGTTCTGGGATTATTTTCTTTTTGAGAATTTTGATAATAAACCTTCATCCCGTTAGAAATGGCACAAACGCCCATTTTAAATTGTGACCTCGACGGGAATCGAACCCGTGTTTCTTGGATGAGAACCAAGTGTCCTGGGCCACTAGACGACAAGGCCAATACTCACTATTTATCATACTTTCCGAACGCATTCAACCACTTTATCCAGGCC
This sequence comes from bacterium, assembly GCA_021786355.1. Classification (GTDB taxonomy): domain Bacteria; phylum Patescibacteriota; class Minisyncoccia; order UBA6257; family UBA9933; genus JANLIR01. The sequence continues at coordinate 5,376 of JAJYNK010000004.1, read as the reverse complement.
GATTCCGCGCGAAGCTTTAACTAAAATCAAATCCCCTTCTTTTATAATACCGTTGATGTTTTCACAAACCTCCGTTGCGCTTTCAAAAACATAAATATTGTTTTCCGAAAGTCCTTCGGCTTTGGCTTTCTCCGCGATAAATTTCGCCCGCGGACCAACAGTAATTAAAACATCCGCGACTTGTCCGACAATTTTTCCGACTTTCTGGTGCGCCTCAATGGAAAATTCTCCCAATTCCAGCATATCGCCCAAAACCGCAACTTTTCGCTTTACTTGGAGCGATTTCAAAATTTCCAGCGCTTCTTTCATAGAAAGGGGGGAGGCATTATAACTGTCGTCAATTATAAACGTATTTTTAATGCCGTCTAAAATATTAGTTCGGCGCTTTGGCGGATAATAATTTCTTTCCAAAGAATCGGCGATTTCAACGAGATTCAAACCGAAAGAAACCCCCGTCGCGAAGGCGGCGGCAGAAGCGTACGCCTGCGCTCGGCCCAAAACATTTTTCAAAAATACCGGCACGAAATTGCCTTCGTATTCTATTTTAAACGAAATTCCTTGCGGTTTTCCGTCAAACGAACGGTTTTCAAAATTGGAAATTTTAATATCCGTACCTTCGTCAAATCCGAAAGTAATTATTTTAGCCCTGGTTTTTTCTTTCATCTCGAAAACTTTTTTGTCGTCAAAATTTAAAATCGCGAATCCGTTGACCGAAAGCGGTTCTATAATTTTCGCTTTTTCTTTGGCGACTTCCGCGGGTTCTTGATAAAATTCCACGTGCACGGGAATTTCGCCTACAGCCGTAACAACCGCTTTTTTAGGCCGCGCCAAGCTCAACATATTTTTAATATCGCCGGGCTTATCGGCTCCGTATTCTAAAATTAAAATTTGCGGATAGCTTAGCTTAAAAGGCCAGAATGCGTAAAATTTCCCCACCAGAATTACTTTGAGCCAAAAAATAAATTTTTGTATTTTTTTCGTTCCAGCTGGCTGGTCCCGGCTTATAATTTTTAAATCTTCATCTTTAAAATCGCCGATTATAGCCAATGGCGCTCCGATTTCGTTGTTAAAATTACCCCTTGATCTTCTGACTCCTTTTATCTTTTCGTTTGTTTGTCCGACAAGCGCCGCAAAAGCAGCTTCTTTGGTTGAAGTTTTTCCCACGCTTCCGGTTATCGCCACCACTTCAGGATTATAACGATTAATAATTCGGCGAGCCAAGAAAAATAAAATTTTTGACAGGATTTTAATCATTGTTTGTCCGGAGAAACGTTATAATAATTTAAAATAAATTGCGCTAACTCTTTAAATGCCGGAACAACCGTCTGGCCTGATAAAGGCGCTCCGGCCGGTTTATCAAGTTTTATTAAGACAACAAACTTTGGACTATACGCCGGCGCAAACCCAACATAGCTATTAATAACGTCTTCGGTATAACCACCCCTTTTAAAATCCGGAATAAAAGCGGTCCCTGTTTTGCCGGCTACCGAGTAATTCTTAATCGCGGCAATAAAGTTTTTTTCAACCGCGGAAACCATCATATTCGTTACTTTTTTTGCCGTGTCGGCTGATATTACCCTTCTCACAACTTCTTGTTTTTCACTGTCTAAAATCAAGGGTTTCATCAAGTTGCCGCCATTGGCTATGACCGAAACTCCACTTATTAATTCAATGGGTGTTATCGCCACTCCTTGCCCGTAAGAAGCAGTAGCAAAATTTATGTCCTGTCCTTTTATCAGGCTTTTTAAACTCCCCCTCACCTCCGAAGGGAGCTCAATTCCGGTTAAATCCGAAAATCCGAATTTTTTCAAATAATTAAAAAATATGTCGTGACCGGTTTGTTTTTCCGCGAAAACCGAACCAGTGTTTATTGATTGTTCTATGACTTGAGTCATCGTTTGAAGACCGTGGGCTTTTTGATCCCAGTTGGTAATTTTTCTGCCGTTTATAGTTAATGAACCGAGGTCGTTATATTTCGTATCCGGCGTGATTTTACCATTTTCTATTCCGATCGACATTGTAATGATTTTAAAAATAGAACCCGGTTCGTAAACCGCGGCCACAGTCGGATTTAAAAAACTTTTTATTTCTGATTTTGAATAATTATTCGGGTCGAAATTCGGCAAGCTTGCCATTGCTAAAATTCTGCCAGAATATGGATCTTGAACAATAATAGTTCCCCCGGTAGCTTGTTTTCCCGTTACGAGCCGCGATAAAATTTCTTCCGATTGAGATTGAATGTTCCTGTCGATCGTAAGAACCAAATCGTCGCCCGCTTTTGTTTCTTTGCCGGCCAAGACATCGTTAAACCCGGCCTCAATTCCATACCGGCCAACCTCGGTTGAGGCATCTTTATTCTTGTTGTTGTTCTTGTCGTTGTCGCTTGCGGAAGAAACAAACCCTACAACATGACTGGCAAAACCATCAAAAGGATAGTAGCGCAAAAATTGTTTTTTCACATAAATGCCTTTAAGATTTAAAGAAGAAACGCGATTAACTTGATTTTGATCGGCTTTTTGGATTAAAAGTTCGTAAAGATCGTTGGGTTTTTTTAATTTCTTCTCCAGATCATTTTTATCCAACCCAAGCGCGGTTGAAAGCTGGGTGGCATAATTTTCAAACTCCGCGCCTATTTCTTTAGGCACCGCAAAAACCAGCGGATATTCTTTATTTAAGGCAACCGGAATTTTAGTTTTGTTTTTGTCCAAAACGTAAATATTGCCCCTAATGGGGTCTAAACCGCTGGCTAAAGTATTTTGTTTCTGATTTTGAGCGGAAAAGTTACTGCCTTTAATAAATTGAATCGAATAAAGATTGACGATTATAACTAAAAACGCTACACAAAAAAGAAACGTAATAAAACCGGTCCTCAAATTCATCCCGTTAGAAATGGCACAGACAATGTGCTAATGCTAAATAATCGACTTTTTTGTAAATTAAAGATATACACATAAAATTAAAATAATAATCATTATTTCTAACGGGATTCATTTTTATAAGTAGCCGTTAAAATCCGGCCAGTTGTTCTTTTTTAATATACTCAGGATTTGATTCTGGAATCAACGATGAGCCTGCGGCGTTAAGCTTCTGAGGATTTATAGAATCAATGGCCGTGTACAGGCTATTTTTAAGCTCTGCGTTTTGAGTTTCAATTGTTCTTAGCCCTGCCGATTGTTTTTTGATTTCTTGCCTAAAATTAGCCACTTGGCTATAGAGTAAAATCATAACTACGGCGCTTGAGATGAAAACAATATTAAGAAAAATGGTTATTAAAAAAACTTGAGTTTTTTTACTTTCCTGATTTGGTTGAATAATAGTTGTCATTTTAAAATAATTGCCCTTAATTTTGCCGACCTTGATTTTGGGTTATTTCTTACTTCCTCCTCGGAAGCGATTATTGGTTTTTTTGTTAAAATTTTTGCTTTATCTTCTTTTTCTAATTCTTTAAAATAATTTTTCACAATCCGGTCTTCCAGTGAATGGAAAGAAATTATAGCCACCCGGCCGCCGGAATTTAAAATACTTTCCATCCCGGCCAACAGCGTTTTCAGGTTTTCCAGCTCGGAATTGACGTAAATCCGAAGCGCCTGGAAAACCCTAGTTGCCGGATGAATTCTTTTTCTTTCATAATTTTGGGGAACTGAATGTTTTATAATTTCCGCCAGTTCCAGCGTAGTCAATATTCTTTTCTTTTTCCTTTCTTTAAAAATTTCTTTGGCTATTCTTCTCGAAAATCTTTCTTCACCGTATTCGAAAAAAATGTCCGCCAAATCCTTTTCAGTGAAACCATTTATAACTTCCGCTGCCGTTAACTCGTTGTCTTTTGAAAATCTCATATCCAGCGGCTCGTTTTTTAAAAAACTGAATCCTCTACCCGATTCCAGCTGCCCGGTGGAAAATCCTAGATCAACTATCAATCCGTCCGCTTTCGGAAATTTTATTTTTTTTACAATCTCCAGAAGGCTAGCATAATTTTCATTTACTATCGTAATTTCCGGCTTTTGGAAATTTACGGATTTTTTCGCTCTCTCCGCCGCGTCTTTATCCCAATCAATTGCCAATAATTTTCCGCCGGGTAAAATCTTTTTTAAAATTTCGGTTGAATGCCCTCCGTCTCCGAATGTGGCGTCAATAAAAACTTCTTTGGGTTTCGGATCCAAAACCGCAACTACTTCTTTTAAAAGAACCGGAATGTGCATTTTAGTTAATTAGTGAATTTGTTAATTAGTTAATTAGCTAACCAACTAAATATCAATTAACTAGATTCCTAATTCGCTAAGCTTTTCCGCTATTTCATCCGATTCGCTTTCGGTCTTTTCTTTGTATCCTTTCCATGTCTGGCTATTCCAAACTTCTATGCGATTGTATAAACCGGCGACAACAATTTCTTTTTCAAGTCCAGCGTATTCCCTTAAATAATCGGGAATTAAAACTCTGCCTTGCTTGTCAACTTCAACATCCATAGCGCCGGCCAGCATCAACCGGACAAACGCGCGAGAATTCGCCTGCGCTAAAGGCAACGCGATTAATTTTTGCGCTAGCGTTTCCCATTCCTGGCTTGTAAAAACAAAAAGGCAGCGATCCAGTCCTCTTGTAATTATCGCGTTTGTTCCGAGCTTGCCACGAAATTTTATCGGGACCGCCGCTCTTCCTTTTGTATCCAAACTATGTGTAAATTCGCCGATGAACATAATTTAAAAATTAAAATTAAAATATCAAAATGAAAAATGACAATATAAAATTAAAATTTATAAAATTTACGTAATTGCGCCTAGCTCCAGTTTTTTTGAAACTTGAAACTGGAGCTAGACTACGATAAATTTCTATCCCGCCACATAATAACCCACAACCTACAACTCACAACCGACAACAAAGTGATGAAAATGATTAAAAATTATTTCGTAGTGAGCATCGCGAAGACGAATAGAAAATATTTGAGCGAGTAGAAATAATGCCGGGAGCCCGCGACTCTTGGAGCAGGGCGGCGTTATTTCGTTACGAGCGAAATTATATTTTCATTCGGTGTAGCGCGTGAACGAGAAATAATTTTTAATGAACAAGCTAACTTATCCACCACTTTCATTACTTATCCCCACAGTTATCCACAATTCACCACTTTTATTTCATTTTAAGCCACTTCATCATTGCGGTCAAATATTTATAAATGATTAGTTTTAACTTATTCGCTTTGAAAAAACCCTTTATTTATGCGGATTTTTATTTTTTTGGCATATATTTTATCCACACTTTGTGCACAAAAAATCCTCCGAATACACGGAGGATTTTTTGTGCGGTCTGTAATATATTACCTACAACGATTTACTTATATTACTTAAATCAGAAATTATTTGAGCTTCAAAAGTTTTTAAATCAATC
>JAJYNK010000006.1 GCA_021786355.1 bacterium | reverse complement strand
TGAAGGTCCTACATCTCCATAGCCGGAATTAGAATAATTTGTAACGCCGTACATTTCTTGAAATCTCTGAACGGCTTTCTGGGTTGCTGTGCCGTAATAACTGGTCACCTTTCCTTCCGGATAAATAATTGGATTAGCAGCCAACACTTCTTGGAGATGTTTAACTTCATCGCCGGATTTACCAACGGTCAAGTATTGAGTAAATTCAAAACCAGACGGTATTGTTGAAGGAATGGTAATTAAAACAGAAACAGACGGTTGTGATTGCTGTGTTTGCTGTGGCTGTTGGACGGTTGGAGCTGGCTGGGAAATAACAAAAGTTTGACCGGGTTCTGCTTTTAGAATTACAGGTTGGGTGTAATTATTGTTATTATCATAAGAATAAACCGCGTAATAGAAAGTTTTAGAGCTGTCAACAGAATCTATGAAGTTTTGAAGATTGTTGTTGTAAACGATATTTCCGTCTGTTCTTGAAGTCGGAGAAGAACCCTGTTTTCGGATTATGGTAATTCCTCTAAAATCAGAATCAGTCGGATTAGACCAGGTAATGACAACTTGGTTGCCGCTCATTGAGATTTTAGTATTGGAAGGAACCGAGGGAGGGGTTGTGTCTATTGTCGCTCCGACACCGTTAGTAGGCATTGGAGGCGGAGTAACGGTTACATTATTAACAGTGATTGTAACTGCGTTGGAAGTTGTTTGATTTCCAGAAGTATCTCTGGCAGTGGCGGTGAGAGAATGAGAACCATTGGAAACGGTGGCTGTATTCCAAGAGATTAAATAGGGAGAAGTTGTATTTTCTGATCCGAGAGTCGCTCCGTCAAGTTTGAACTGAATTCCAGCAACCGCAACATTATCAGAAGCATTGGCGGATATGGTGATTATGCCGGAAATCGAAGAACCATTGGTTGGAGACGTTATGGAGACGGTTGGAGGAACAATATCAGAAGGTGCACTAACGCTCGCAATGACTATATTCGCTCCTTGCCAAGTCGCAGGAACATAATTACACCTGTCCCCTGAAAGCACGCAGATATTGTTTTTAGAAAAAGAAAACGCGCCGAATCCGCTCTTTGCCAATGATCTGAAATTTAATTTGACGACAGTTCCGCTTCCGGAAACGCCGCCGCTTCCGGCTCCTAATCGCGTTATACCGAATACTAAGTTGCCGGCGGGATTAACGCCGGTCATCAAAGAAATTTGATCGATATTATTCTTTGACAAGAATCCGCCGTCAATCGCGCTATCAAATGCCATAAGAGACGGGTCAAAAGAAAGATCAAAACCGAACCCAAAAACATTTGTCGCCGAATTTATCAGGACGTCAATTGAAAATTGCTGATTGGCATTAACGTTTGAATTTTGAGGCGACAAAGAAACCGTTTGCGCTGAAGCAAAAAACGGAACCGATAAAAAAATTAAAATAAAAATAATCCCGCCACGCAATACAAACAATGCAACCGCCCTAAATCTCAAACAATCTGAGTAAATGTTTTGTTTTGTTTTTCTCATAGATTTTTTAAAAATTTAATTAAGGATATGGCGAAAAAACTTGATTAAAATTAATTTATCATTTACAATCATAATAGTATATTTATATTGAATTACAAATACACTGAACTGAAAATCAAAGACTTATCCAAAATCACAAAATGAAAGGAGGGCATTATGAGCGCGAAAGTAGGTAAATTCTTAATTGTTTTGTCAGGTTTACTCCTATTATTAGTAGCTTGCGGGGGCGGAGGCGGCAATACATCGACAGCGCCCCCCCCACCGACTGCACAAAAACCCGTTTTGACGATTTCTCAGCTTCTAACAACGAACCCTCATCGAGAGGATTTTACTGAAATTGAAGGGACTGCCGGAAAAGTGAATATTCATATAATCCAGACAGCGGCTGATCGCTATGAATTAAGTCTTGATGCTTCGCGGCCCGTAAGCGCTATGCAGATAATACTCTGGATATCAGAGGGAAACGCGGATTTTAACAGTTTTCCATCCGTATCGTTGGCTGATAGTTTTACAATCAAGAAGTTTAATACCGACGCGGCAAGAATGATTGCGGGAGAAATAAATTTAGATCCGAGCTTCTCCGCAATCAACCTTCAATCAGGAATACTGTTTTTTGACGGGCCAAAATATGGAATCGGAAAAATAACCTTAACGGGAGTATCGCCCCAAACGAAAATCGCGTTCGACTTCCGAAGAAAAGCGGGTTAAATATCCGTAAAAAAGCCACATCGATCGATGATCGATGTGGCACTTATTTTATTTAGTGGCGTTTCCATACGTTAACCCTACTTCCACCTGATCTAAAAAGTCCACGCGGCCATCACGATTTACATCCGCTTCCTCTTGATCAGTAGTCGGAGCTATTGTAAAATCCGTATTACAATCATAATATGGGTGCGTAATAACGTTGCCCCAATATTGCCTAAGCGTTTGAAGATCGGCAATATCAACTTTTCCGGTGGCAACATTGTCTCTATCGTAAATATTTCCCCTCAAACGATAAGCAACGGGACTTAAAAAGCTTTCTTCAAGATTATTTAAAACTGTAACTCCCGCAACATATATCTCATTATCAAAATTATTAACAGTTACGCAAAATGAGTGTTTTGTCCCCGGTACTGTTACTATCATTGTTGGCGACGATTGAAGATTCTGATAAGAGACCGTTGAAATATAAAAACGATGTTCTTTAATGTCGGCGGGGCTTAAAGACGTTCCATCTGTATAAGTTGTCGGCGGAGAAAATGAAACACGAAACGTTCTTGTTTCCGCCTCAAGCGGTTCGGCATAAATCGCTACTAACACTAGAATAAAAACTGCGATCTTGGCGCGCATTTCGCTCCCTCCTTATTAATTGCTTTATCTGCGCTCTTTTTCCGTTGTCCTTCTTTCTACGATTTAGACGCTTTTCATTCTTGATAGGCGCCCCCTCAAAACGCTGTCGCGCAACAGCACTATGTATTGTTATTGTTGTATTGTCGGCAGTATCCAATAAAATATTTCTTGCTTCAAAATCAATGTTTTGTCGAATCGCGAATTTCTTTAAAATAATCTCTAGATCTAGAACGTATCCGCGAAGATATTTGGTTTCTTTCATGTGATTCTTAAAAATCACAAACAACGCTCTTTCCGACAAATTTGGGATATATTGCGCCACAATGCTCAGGTCGGTAAAATCAGGTTGGTTGCGCAAAAACTCTTTCCATAATAAATTCTGGAAAGAGAATAGCGTTTTCTTACGACTGTTAAAAAATAAGAATAAATAATCTTCTGGTGTTTTATCCGATTTTCCATACCTTTCTTTCAATTCTTTTGTCAGTTCGTCGCCAAATTCCTCTAAAATAAACGCGCCCATTAATCTTTCTTTCTCTTTATCCATATCCATCTATTCACCTCAATTTTATTTTTGTTAAAAATGCTTTTAAAAAGCTAACATATCCATAGATAAAGCGCAACTCATCTCTCGCAGAAAAAACTAAATACATGGCATATAAAACCAAAGCATTGATTAAGTATACAATTTAAAATTTTCATTGAATTTACAATTATTAAATGATCAATTGAAACATTAAAAATTCATTTTAAATTGTTTCGTTTTGCGAAATTCCGCAGAGCGGGGAAAATTACAAAATTGAAAATTATTTAGAGTTCTCTATTATCTTCTTGTATTCCCAGGCGCTCTTGCGGATTTTCCGTTCCATTGTTTTGTAATCAATTTCCACAAGCCCAAACCGAGGCCAGAAACCTTTATCCCATTCAAAATTATCTAGTAATGACCAGTGGAAATACCCGCGGACATCAACATTAGCAGATAATGCCCGGGAGATAGCCTCGACTGTCTCCTTAATAAACCAAGCCCTGTCCTCGTCTTTTTTGTCTGCCAGCCCACTTTCAGTTATGAAAATTGGCTTATGATACCGCTTTAAATCCTTTAAGACGTCTTCGATATCCTCCGGGTGAAGATCCCAGCCAACATCCGAAATAACTTCATTGGTGTTTTTATTCAAACCGTAATCTATCCGGTTGTGAAAATAAAAATTAAGCCCGATGCAATCCAAATAATTTTTAACGTTTCTTAAAAAATAGTGGTTCCAAAACCTTTCAAAGAATACCCTTAATAAAACATTTATTACTCCTTCCGAGGATTTAAAATCGGATAAATTACAAACCGATCCGACAACAGACGAGGTGTCTATTTTTTTTATGGCTTTATACGCCAATTTGTGGGCCTTAATTAATTTTCTGATTGTCCAATAAAAACTGAAAATCCCACGACGCTGTGGCACCCATCTTCCCCTAAAATAAGCGTTTAAAGAATAAATTTCCGGTTCGTTAATGATCATCCAATATTTTATTTCCGATCCGAATTTATCGGCGATTTTTGACACATAACGTTCGAAGTATTTTGGGAAGTTCCGGTTCCTGACTCCTTTTTTTTCTGCAAGCCAGAGCGGCAAAGTCCAGTGCCACAACGTAACAAATGGTTCTAGTCCTTTCTTTTTTAACGCTAAAATAACTTTCCGATAATGTTCAATTTCTTTTTCATTAAATTTTCCTTCTTCCGGTTCAATGCGAGACCACTCTATGGAAAACCGGTGCGCGTTATGGCCTAAAGATTTAGCAATATCAAAATCTTCTTCGTATTTATTGTAATGATCGCAGCATATCCCTGAAATATAATTTTCTTCCTGTAAGGGATTTGGATAGCTTTCTAAAATAAACTCCGGCCATCCGCCGACGGGCGGATTGTTTTTAGCGATTTGCGCTTTGATTTTCGCGTTTTTTAACTCCCACTCGCTCCAATCATTATGATTACCACCCTCCACCTGGTGCGCCGAAGTCGCCGCTCCCCAGTAAAACCCCGAAGGAAAAATCGAATTGCGCGACTGGCTTAATCCTTTATCAATATAATCCGTAAATAATTCTTTTTTATTTTTTTTCATCTCTTTTATCTTGATCTTGCGCGTCTCGTTTGAGATTAATTCGATTTTCCTACGGGGCGAGCCCTTTCGGAAATTTATACTCCACTATACTTTTTTAATCCCTATCCAAATATTTTTGTTTTCCAGTTTTGTTTCGGATTCAGCGTCGAATTTTTGAGTTCGTTTTAATTGAAGACTCTTGGCGTTTATACTTCGACTCCGCTCAGTATTAATGCTGAGCTTGCCGAACGCATTAATTTCTTTTATAAATAAATTTGAGTGTCTGTCTAAAATTCCTTCGCTTTCCTTTTCTGCCTGAATAAACACCGCGATCTTATCTTGCGGCTTTAAGCCCGCTTCCTGCCTCAAATCCTGGACCATTCTGACTAATTCTCTAATCGTTCCCTCTTCTTTTAGTTCCGAAGTAATTTTTGTGTCTAATTCTATTTCTTCCTTAATTTTATCATCATAAACCACTTGTTTTACATTAATTTCTTCCGCTAATATTTTTAGAAATTCTTCGTTAATTTTTAGTTTTTCTTTTTTATCTTTTATTTTTAAATTCGCCAGCGGCTGGCGGACTTTTATTCCCGCCTCGGCTCTTTTTGCCAACGCCAAACTCGCCAAACTTCTGACAATTTTCATCCCTTCAATCAAATTTTGATTTTTGATTTTTTCATTTTTATTTTGAGCGGCGGCGATAGGCCAATCTTCAAGATGCACTGAATTTGTCGTTTGTCGTTTGTCGTTTGTCGTTTGCAATGATTTATATATCGCTTCCGAAACAAACGGAGAAAAAGGGGCCAGTAATTTTGAGGCCTCTAAAAGCGCGTATCTTAAAATATTCGAGCAGTCGTCAAAATCTTTTTTATTATCCGGCTTTTGCAACCGCCGTCTTGAGCGCCGGATATACCAGTTGGACAAATCGTCTAAAAAAGCCGCGAAGGAGCGGGACGCTTCAGTTAAATCATACGCGTCTAATTCTTTCGTCATTTTTAAAATTGTTTCGTTTAAACGAACCAAAATCCATTTATCCAAAATGTTCGTAGTTTGTAGTTTGTAGTTTGTAGTTTTCTTATCGGCGTATAACTCGTAAAACTTATAAGAATTAATGAATCTGTCGATTATTTTTCGTTTTGTTTCTTCCACCATCCGGTCTGAAACCCGGTAGTCCTCGCCTATGGGCGTGGAGGAAAGAAGAAAAAATCTCAAAGCGTCGGCCCCAAGCCGCTCAAAAATAATTTCCGGCTCGGTGTAATTTTTAAGCCGCTTGCTTAATTTCTGTCCGTCCTCTGCTAAAATCAAACCGTTAACAACCACGTTTTTAAAAGCCGGACGTTCTTTGCCCAAGCCGATATTTTTCAAAGTCAAAGCGGAGGCTAAAACATGGAGCGTGTAAAACCAACCGCGCGTTTGGTCTATGCCTTCGGCGATGAAATCGGCCGGAAAAGTATTTTCAACAAGTTTTTTATTTTCAAACGGATAGTGCCACTGTCCGTAAGGCATCGCCCCGGACTCAAACCAGCAATCAAAAACTTCGGTAATTCTTTTCGAAGTCTTTTCGCAATGCGGGCACGTTATTTTAAAATCATCAATATAAGGCCGGTGCATATTAAGCTGGCCTGTTTTGTCTCTGGGAATATTTAAAAATTCAATCTCCCGCATCTTTTAAGAACCAAAGAAACCGC
>JAJYNK010000027.1 GCA_021786355.1 bacterium | reverse complement strand
TCAACTGCTTCAGGACTTTGCACAAATGGGGATCATGGCAAAACCGGCTGGTTTTTACCCCATCAAAAACAATTAATGCAAGCTTATATCGATGGTTCTTACGGCAACTTAGAAGCCTCAGGCGTTAGTCTCGGCTACTGGTCGGCTTCGACACGATCCAGCTATACCCCCGACGCGTGGTACACCGACTTGTCGTTTGGCTTCACCTACACCAATGCGAAGACCAGTAGCAACAACTTGCGGTGCGTCCGCTCGGCCCCATAACAGAACTCATTTTAACTTCATGGAGCCTGATTTTCTGAAATTGCCGCGATATTTTGGAGGTTGGATTTTCTAGTAGGCATTAGAACTTCTTAAGCATTGAATAAAATAAGTTGCCATGAGCAAAACAACAATTAAAAATTCGACAACAATTTTAATCAATAGCGTTTATTATAAGGGAGGAATTTTTGTATTTTTGAAAAGCCCTGTTTTTGTCTCCGACCCTCCGGGTCGTAGACCCGGAGGGCTTCGTCTATTATTTCTATGAAATATTTTGTTTATCTCTTGCAAAGTTTGAAAGATAAAAAATATTACATTGGTCAAACCGATGATATTTCTAAACGTCTGAAAGCGCATAATCAGGGCATGGTTAAATCTACGAAGAACAGGGTTCCTTTCAGGTTGGTGAATTGCGAAGAATATCCAACCCAAAAAGAGGCGCGATGGAGAGAGCGCAATCTTAAAAAAAGTGCCTGGCAGAGAAATAAGTTTATCCAAAAATTTATTTATGTTGCCTTGCTTACGTTTCTCATTTTTCCCCCGCATGTTTTCGCGTCTTCAACTGATGGAACTATAGATAGCGCTTACAAGTACGCGTGGGGTGAAAACATCAGCTGGTTTAATTTCGGTACCGCCGAAGGCAATGTGCATATTACTGATTCAGCTTTGACCGGCTATGCGTGGGGCGAGAATATCGGCTGGATTTCTTTGAATTGTTCTAATGATTCAAGTTGCGGAACGGTTGATTACAAAGTTGCAAATGACGGCGAAGGAATCTTGACCGGCTATGCTTGGTCGGAAAACACCGGCTGGATAAATTTCAATCCGACTTACGGCGGAGTAACTATTAATTCCTCGGGGGAATTTTTGGGGTACGCATGGGGCGAGAATATCGGCTGGATTGTTTTTAATTGCTCAACGGCTAATTCTTGCGGAACGGTTGATTACAAAGTCAAAACTGATTGGCGGCCGAGAAGCGCGAGGACCACTTCTGCTTCTGCTGTGGCAAATGCTGGACTCCCAATATCAATTCTTTCACCTCCGGTAAAAACCGCGCTGCCAATATCTTCTCCTAATATCAATAATCCAGTATCCGCTAATATCCCGGTATCCCAATATCAATCAGTATCATTTACAAAGTATTTGTATCCTGGCCTTTTCAGTCCCGATGTCAAAAACCTCCAATCATTATTATCTAATTATCCAGACATCTATCCTGAACAAAAGATAACCGGTTATTACGGCCCTTTAACCAAACAAGCAATCCAAAGACTCCAAATCAAATATAATATTACAAATCAATCCGATAATGCATTCGGATTAGTGGGCCCTAAAACCAGGAAGATTCTTAATCTCCTTGAACAAATAAATTACTTGCAAAATCAATTGAATCAAATCTTGATTCAACTCAAAAACCCCTCATTATAATATTTACGTCTTGCGATGACGTAAATATTTTTGTACCTGGCCGAATTGAAAAAAAACTTTATAATGGTATGATAAAAATATGGAAAGAGATCAAATCCGAAAAAAATTAAAAGCGCAGAAGCCATTTTTAAAACAAAGATATCATGTAAAAAAAATGGGTATTTTTGGTTCGATTGCCAGAAATGAGGCGAACAAAAAGAGCGACGTAGATGTATTGGTGGAATTTAATGAGCCGATCGGGATGTTCGATTTTATGAGACTTGAATATTTTTTAAAGAAAATTCTAAAAAGAAAAGTTGATTTAGTGACTAAAAAAGCCCTTAAGCGAGTAATTAAAAAGGACATCCTCAAGGAAACTATTTATGTCTAAACGAAGAAACGCTAACTAAATTGTACATAGAGGATATACGGGACTCTATTGGGAAAATAGAAAAATATTCTAAAGGGTATAAGCTCGAAGATTTTACGAAAGATATAAAAACCATAGATGCCATTGTCAGGAATTTTACGATACTTGGTGAAGCTATTAAAAATTTACCCAAGAAGTTAAGCAGAAATACCCGGATATTCCTTGGCGTGAAATTATGGGCATGAGAAACAAGATTGTCCATGAGTATTTTGCGGTTGACGAAGAGATACTTTGGGAGGCGGTAAAAGAAGATTTGCCGCCTTTTAAAAAACAAATACGAAAGCTAAAAAAAGATTTAAAGATTTGAAAAGTTAGCCAGAAAAGTTCTTAATCTTTTAAATTTGATAAATAAATTAGAAAAGCAACTGAACAAAATCTTAAATCAGCTCAAACATTTTAACCCCTCCTCATAACAATATTTACGTCATCACAAGACGTAAATATTGTTCCAAAGAAGTTGAACTTCCATAAGAACTTCCAGAACTTCCAAAACTCCTCTATCCTACGATCGTGGGATAAAGGAGTTTTTTAGTAATGATTTCAGGCAACTGTCTTATTGCTATTTTATTTAAGTATTTATTACAATCGTTTGAAAAAACTATCTCGCGGGATTATAATAAATAAATGTCATGGGATTACGATAAAACCGAATACGAAAAACAGGCAAAAGCCGACCCTCAGTGGTATTTGGAGCGGCTGATTAATTACGGGTTAGAAGGCAAGAAATTAGACAAAGAGATGCTTAAAAGATATTTGCCTAAATTAAAAATACCGGAGGATCGGCGCGCCCTTTTAGAGCTTCTTATATGGAACAAGAAATTTTAAAGGATTGGCAGAAAAAAGCCACAGAATTTGTAGCTTCAACGAAAGAGTTAAACGATTTTTATTTAACCGGCGGGACTGCCTTGGCGGCTTTTTATTTACAACATCGCATTTCTGACGACTTGGACTTTTTTTCCTATTCGGAATTTGATCCGATTTTTATCCACAAAATTTCTTCTGAATTGAAAAATGTTTTAGTCGCGTCGCAAATGCGCTTTTCTCGTTTATACGATCGATTTCAATTTTTTTACCAATTAAACGATGAAGAAACTAAGATTGAATTTTCAAAATATCCATTTCGACAATTAAATCCCGTTAATACAATCAACGGGTTGCGCGTAGATAGCGAAGAAGATATTGCCAGCAACAAATTGATGGCGATTCTTGATCGATTTGACCCAAAGGATTTCGTCGACCTTTATTTTCTGCTTCAGAAATTTGATCTTCAAGTAATCCGAAGTAACGCGGAGAAAAAATTTAATTTGAAAATTCAACCCTTGTCTTTAGGAAGCGAATTAAGCAAGGTAAGACGTATTGAAGTCTTGCCAAAAATGTTAAAACCGCTAACCATTGAAGAATTAAAGGATTTTTTTTCTGAACAAATAAAAAAGTTATCCGCCGAAATTATCGAATAGCGCCCCATAAGCGATTATTGATGCTATAAGAGATTTTCTAGTCCAGAACGACCCTTTAAAATTCCTGCTAAAACATAACATTACCAATCAATCCGACTCCGTCTATGGCTATGTCGGTCCTAAAACCAGAAAAATTCTTAATCTGCTGGAGCAGATAAACTACTTGCAAAATCAATTGAATCAAATCTTGATTCAACTCAAAAGAATTTAATATTAGGAAGTCCGACTTCCTAATATTAAATTGGGCGTAAAGCCAGCGCAGAATGTTGCCGCAGGCGGTAATTTATTGTATGCTGTAAGTGTGAAATCAATAAAAGAAAAAATAAATATCGACGAGATTATTGATATTATAGTCAATCAATACGGGCCGGTGGAAAAGATTTTTCTTTTCGGTTCGCAGGCGCGAGGCGACGCCGACGAATACAGCGACCTGGACTTAATTGTCATAAAAATTACCGATATGCCGTTTGTTAAACGGTTAATTTCGGTTCCGTCTTTGCCGGTTCGCGCCGATGTTTTTGTTTATACGCCGGAAGAATTTGAAAGAATGAAAGAGAACGAGAACCCGTTTATTATGAGTGCGCTGGAAAGCGCTAAGGTTATTTATAAAAGGAAATAAAAAATGAAAAATCCGAAATTACAATCAGAAAGGTGGTTGAAACAGGCGGAATACGATTTAAAACAAGCTCAAAAAAGTTTAGAAGATCAAAGTTATTCTTATGCTTGTTTTTTCGCGGAGCAATCGTCTCAAAAATCTGTAAAAGCTTATTTAATGTTTAAAGGCCGGCGGTATGTAAATATCCATTCAGTGGGAGAATTATTGAAAGAGGCCAGCGATTTGGACAAATCATTTAAATCTTTAATAGATTCGGGGAAAAGGATTGATCGGCATTATCTTGCTTCGCGCTATCCTGACGCGGTGCCAGAACCGGCCATTCCGTTTGAGTTGTACGTTAAAGATGAAGCGGAAGAAACGATTAAAATTGCTGAAAACATTTTTGAATTAACTAAAAAAATTGTTAATTCATAAATAATAATGAGAAATATTTTTCGGAATACGAAAGGTTTCTCTTTAGTTGAAATAATTATCGCGGTAATTGTTTTGGCTTTTTTGACTGTTCTTGTTGTGGTTCTTTTAGATCCGGCGGATTTTTTCCCAAGCACAAGAGATGCAAGAAGAATTTCTGATTTGCAGGCGATTGATTCGGCTATAAGCATGTACAGCACCGAAGTTGGCGGATCTTTAAGGGCCGGCGGCACTCCTTTCGCGGTTTATATATCTCTCCATGATTCAAATAATAATTGCAGCAATTATCCGTCTTTGCCGTCTTTAACCCCGCCTCAAAAATATATATGCGCCGATCAAAACAACTTTAGAAAAGTAGACGAAAATGGCTGGATTCAAATAGATTTTACAAAAATACCGAGCAACAGTTTAAGCGTTTTGCCGATTGACCCCGTAAATTCTGTCGAGGACGGAATGTACTACACTCTTGTTACTGACGGCAAAAAATGGGTATTAACCGGCAAACTGGAATCGGAAAAAAATATCGGTTCCGACAAAATTGGCGGAAAAGACGGCGGACAAAGGGACAATTTATACGAATTGGGAACCGACCTTACTTTAACGCCGGCGGCGGCTTTGAATAGGTAACAATAAAGAGGTTGTTGATAACCGGCGTTTTAAAAAGATTTTAAGTTGATATAATTATAAAAATGGGTAATTCAAAAAAAATAATAGCGGTGGTGGTGGTAGTAGCAGTAATAGCTGGTTTGGTTGGTTATTTTACGTATAAATATAAGGGTTTTTTTTCATCTGTTCCGGAAAATAATTATAGTCAAGAATCTGCCACTAATACCCCGTCAAATAATTTAATTCCTGAAATTTTTCCTAGCGGCAAAGCAAATCTTTCCTGGGGCCCTAATAAAGAGGCAGATTTAGCAGGTTATAAAATTTATTATGGCGCTTCGCCCCGAACCGGTAACTGCCCGCCCGGGGGCTATCCTCAAAAAGTGGATGTCGGAAACAAAACAACCTACACTGTAGATAAGCTGGAAAAGGGGAAAACTTATTACTTTTCCATAACTTCTTACGATAAATCAGGCAACGAAAGCTGTTTCTCGGCAGAGGTTAAAAAAATTATTCAATAAAAAAATAAAATGTCGTCGAAATAATTTTAAACAAGAAAATGAGTAAATATAAAATTTTATCAATACCACTTTTTCTTATTGGTTTTTTGTTTTCAGTCGCGATTTTAAATAATAACGCTTTTGCCGGATCGGCAACTTTAAATTGGAACGCCAATACCGAACCTGATTTGGCCGGTTATAGAATTTATTACGGCACCAGTTCTCGAACCGGCACCTGCCCTCCCGGCGGATACGCTAATAATTTAAGTGTCGGAAATGTGACTTCATACATTTTTAATAGTTTAGCCGACGGACAAACTTGGTATTTTTCCGTTGCCGCTTATGATACTTCTAATAATGTGAGTTGTTTTTCCGCCGAGGTAAGCAAAGTTTTGCCGGCGGTGGGCGACACGACTCCTCCTACAATCCCGACAAATCTAAGTGCTACCGCTATTTCTTCTTCCCAAATCAATCTTTCTTGGACAGCTTCAACTGACAATATTGCTGTTGTTGGATACGAAATTTTTAGAGGGGGAACGCGAATTGCTACCACCACATTAACCGCCTATTCTGATATTGGTCTTTCTGCCTCGACTGCTTATTCATATACCGTAAGAGCTTATGATGCAGCTGGAAATTTTTCGGCGCAATCAACAGCGGCAACAGCCACGACTCAGTCCGGCATTGATACTACTCCTCCTTCCAATATTTCTAATATTTCTGTTTCGAATACGAGCCTTACTTCTCTGCAGCTTAACTGGACAGCTCCTGGAAATGATGGGAATGCGGGCACTGCCGCCAGTTATGACATTAGATATTCCACTTCAACCATAACTTTGTCTAATTGGCCTTCGGCTATTCAGATAACCGGAGAACCGATTCCGGTTGTCGCTGGCACAGCCCAATTAATGGCTATCTCCGGATTAACCGCCAACACAACATATTATTTTGCC
>JAJYNK010000008.1 GCA_021786355.1 bacterium | reverse complement strand
CCGTTGTTATTTCTTTTTCTTCCATAGTTCCGGTCTTTTTATCCTTTAATAATTTGATATATTTTTTATTGTCCTTAATAACAATATTTCGAGTGGGCGCATAAATAACATTTTCTTTTTGAGCGCTTAAAATATCCACATTAGCGGTTAACCCTGCCAATATTTTAGAGTCTTCGTTCAAAAACTGTAAAGTTGTTTTATATGTTGCGACTCCTTCTAAAACAGTCGCCGACAAATCAACCTGAATTACTTTTGCCTGAAAAAATACGTCAGACCCGTAAGCGTCGAGAGTAACCGATGCCATATCGCCTATTTTAACATCGGCTATATCGGATTCGGCAATATTAGCTTCAATCTCGTAACGGCCGGCGCCGATAAAAGAAACGGCCGCGATATTTGCCGAAATAATATCTCCGGGATCAAAATTAACTTTTGTAACCATGCCCGAAAAAGGCGCTCGTAAAATTGTCTTGGAAACCTGCGACTGGTAATACGCAACATTTGCCGCCGCTGAATCAACCTGCGCCTGTTGATAAGAAATATCTTCCGCAGTCGAACCGGCCAAATCCAAAAAGAGCTGATCCTGACTAGTCTGGACTACGATTTTTTGCGACAATATCGATTGCAATTGATTGCTAATATTGGTTATTGCCGTGTTCACGTTAGCTCTGGCAGTATTGACGTTAAGCTTATACGAATCTATTGTCGCGGAAGAAATTCCAAACGCGCTGTTTAACGAATCCGTCAATCGATCAAGCATGCTTTTAATGGTATTCAAATAATTATTGGAATTGTTAATGGCTTGTTCTATTAATATTGGATCGGAAGAATTAAGAGCGCCCAGTTTAGCGCGCCAACTATCAAGAGAAGCGATTGATGTCGCCACTTTTGTTTGTGTATCTATAACCGCCTGCGAGTCGCTTGAAGAAAAAACGAGTTGCGGATTAGACGTGGTTAATCCCGTAAACAACCCGCTGACTTGTTTTCTAACCGCGTCGTCCGCTTTTGTATATGAATCCGCCAAAACATTGACGGCGCCGGAATAATAATTAGTCAAATCCTGTTTTGCCTTGTCCAATTGAGCCTGATGAATTTTTACCTGCTCCGGTCGGGTGCCTTTTTTAAGCTGCTCTAATTTGGCTTCCTGCGATTTAAGATTGGCTTGAGCTTGCGCGAGCTGAGCTATTAAATCGGAATTATCCAAACTAACCAACATTTGTCCCTCGCTTACCTTATTGCCTACGGAGACATAAATCCTAGCGATTCTGCCGCCTTTTTCAAAAGCCAAATCTAAGTTTCTGGTCGGCTTTACTTTGCCCGTGACGCTTACTTCGGATTTAACTTCGCCACGCGTAACGGTAAAAATACTCAAAACGCTTGGCTTGGTCCTTATAAATAAAAAATAGCTCGACACAACAACGAGTAGCAGCAATCCTCCAGCTAAATATTTTCTGGCTTTCATGAAATGTATAATTTTAGACATTTTATTTTTTTAGTAATTAATTTTAGCAAAAATTATTGTCTAACGTAAGGCCTCAACTGTATACACATTGGACGGAGACCAAAGCAAGAATCCAACATATCTGTCGCCCAGCGCGTCACGCGCGGCTTTTATTTCAAGTCGTATCATTTGAGCGTTATAATCCGCGCCCAGGTCAAAATCCTGGATCCATGGCCTAAGTTCTGCCAATTTTTTATTACTGGCTATTGAATTTGTTGAACTGGCTAGAGTAGTTGAAGCGGCGGCCACGTTTCCGTCAAGCGCGCTTAACTTTTTAACCGCGCCATCCAACGAATATTTAATAACTTCATAAGGATATTTAGCGGGATTTTTGTAGCCATTAAACCCGCTCGCATAATGAGACGGATAAACCATGGGTGAAACATAATCAAAATTTTCGTAGGCGTCTTCTATTATCTGTCCGATGCCTAAATCATCTTTCTGAACAGTTGCCAAGCCAAAAAGATCCGCCGATATTTTAACGCCGGGCAAGTTATTTCTTAAGTGTTTAAAAAACTCTCTAATAATTTCGTGTTTTGGAATTTTCCGGCTCCATGACGGAAATTCCATATCAGCTAAATTCCCGTCTGAAGGAAACCGGATATAATCAAAATTTAATTCGTCAAATCCGCGGCTCTTCGCGTCTTTGGAAATATCAACTATGTAATTCCAATAATCTTTGTTCGCCGGATCAATCCAACCCAAACCTTTTCTATCCAGCCAAATCCCGCCTGTGGATTTTCTTTTAACCGCTAAATCCGGCCGCGCTTTTGCCATAACCGGGTCCTGAAAAACCGTAATTCGAGCGATAGCGTAAATATTCTCGCTATGCAGCTTATTAATAACTTCCGTTATATTAGCGATCTTTATCTCGTAAGCCTTATATTTTTTAACCTGCTCTAAACCGGTGTCATAAGCCAAATAACCGGAAAAATCTTTTATATCTATAACTACCGAATTTATGCCGAACGCTTTTGAAAGCCTGATAACCTCGTCTATTTTTTTCTTGCTTCCTCCCGACCAGCTTGTCAAATAAATTCCTTTTACAATATTGGGAGTGTCTATGAAGACAGGATTTCTGACTGGCTCATTTGGCTTCTTCTCGGTTGAGCTGGAGTTTGTCGAATTTTCAATTTTCCCGGAAGGCAAAAAAGTGATGCTTTTTTTAGTTCCCAAGCCCCAATATCCCATTAAAACCAAAACGGGTATCGAGACCGCCAAAATATATTTTTTACTAAATTGCATGTTAAATACTTGCCCCGCACCTTTATTAGATCGCGAAGCGATAAAATTTCGTTAATTTATAACTAATCATTATTTTTTGAAAATATCAAAATTGGCCAAGTCATCGTTGACTTCATTAAAAATTTAAATCTAATTAAGGTGCGGGGTTGAAACTGACGCTATCGCCTATTGAAATTCCTTCCTTGTCTGCTTCTCCGGCGTTTATTTCAAGAACATAACTGGCCGAAGCTTGCGGATTAATATTTTCGCAAATTGCCCCCGAAACGCAAGGCTGGGCATTTTTATAAATAAAAACGACTTTTTTATCTTCGCTTATCCAAATCATATCCAGCGCAATAAGCGTATTTTTCATCCAAAACGGATAAAAACCCGATTTTTCAAAAACAAAAAGCATTCCGGATTTTTCAGCCAGGCTTTTTCTAAACATCAAACCCCTTCCCCTTTCAAAATAATTTTTTGCGATTTCCGCGTTAAAACAGGTATTTTTAACGCAAACTTGCTGTCGTAATCCGCTGTTTTTTTCTTTAACGAATAAAAATATAATCGCGGCCGCGATTATTACTAAAACAGATATCAAAATTTTTCTACTCATAAGTCTAATCATTAATCACAAAACAAAAGTTATGAGTTATTAGTTAATTCTTATTAATTCCACTTCAAATATCAAGGTGGCTTTCGGCGGAATTACTCCTCCAAATCCATTGTCGCCATACGCCAAATCCGACGGTATTGTCAATTTTCTTTTTTCGCCGACTTTCATTCCTAAAACGCCTTGATCCCATCCTTTTATAACCTGGCTCGCTCCCAGCACAAAACTAAACGGCTCGCCCCGATCCAAACTGGAATCAAATTTTTTCCCGTCTGTTAAGGTGCCGACATAGTGAACGCTTACTTTGTCGCCGTTTTTTACTTCTGTACCGCTGCCTTCTTTTAAAATTTCGATTTTAAGATTTTCTTTTATTGTATTTTCCATAATGTCTGACTTTTTAATCTCGGTTTTGCCGTTTAAAAATTGATTATAAAAATAATAGCCGCCATACAAAACAACGACCATTGCCAAAACCATAAAAACAACGCCCTTATTCATCATAATCTATCTGCGACCGCTTCTTATGATAATCGCTATTCCTAAAACTATGGCTATTATCGGCCACGTTAAACCCCAGCCAAACCAAACAACCGGAAAAAATTTTTTAAGCACCGCGAAAATGCCTATTATCAAAAGCGCTGCGCCGATTATTATGCCGCCTCCTCTTCTGGCCCTAGCCTTATCGCCAAAATTATTAGAAACGCTTTCGTTAGGATTTTTAAACCCTCCCGGCTCATTGGGAACGATAATTGCCGCTACGATATAAAACAAAATTCCCAGTCCGCCCGTTATTAAAGCAAAGACGACCAAAATAAGACGGACTAAAGTCGAATCAAGACTGAAATATTTAGCCAGCCCTCCGCCGACCCCCCAAATGATTTTGTCGTCAACCGATCTGTAAAGCTTTTTTATTTCTTTTTCCATGGCATTAATAATTAATTGTTATTATATTAACTGCGTAATCCGCTCCACCTTTTCAAAGACGATACCGAAGTTCGCGCTATCGAGCTCGCTTCATCTTCCGAAATGTTAATCTGTTTAGCTAACATTCTCGAAACTTTATCGATCATCTGATTAAGTGTTAAATCCGGCTCAATAAAACTTCCGTTAGAATAACAGAAAACGCAAAATTCTTTGCTTGCCGAGCCGTCAGCCTCAGTTCCAAAATCCGTCGGTCTTTCCATGGGCATAGAACAACTCTGGCAAACAGACGAACTTGATTGTAGTTGTGTTTCGCTCATTTTATACAAAAAAACAAACGACCTTATTTTATTAGAATATACCATAGAAACAAGCAAAACAAAACCCCGCCAGTCCAATGGACTGGCGGGGTTGTCTTATCTGTTTTACTGCCAATTACCTCCGTCTCCTCTGCCTCTGCCTCCGCCGAATCCTCCTCGTCCGCCGCCAAAACTCTTTCGCGGCGCTCTTTCTCCCATCGGCTTCGCTTCATTAACAGTAAGATTTCTTCCTCCAAAATCCGAACCATTCAATTTTTCAATCGCGCTCTGAGCCTCTTCGTCGTTTTCCATTTCGACAAAGCCAAAACCGCGTGATCTGCCTGTAAATTTATCAGTGATAATATTGGCAGATGAAACTGAACCAAATTCGGAAAATTTGGATTTTAATTCTTCATCGGTGGTCGTATAAGGCAACCCGCCGACATATAACTTCTTAGCCATTTTTTGATTTTTGTATTGTAAGGCGACCAACTCCCGCCTGGCTTTAATTAAGACATCGTCGCCTTAAAACCATTCGTGAGAACACTTACCCTATAAAAAAAGGCTAACACATAAACAAAAATAAAGCAAGCCCTGTAGTAGATTTTGGCTATTGCCGCTAAAGGCGGCGTTAAATTTTATTTAATCAAGCCAAAATTCACTACGGGGCAAGCCCTGTAGTAGATTTTGGCTATTGCCGCTAAAGGCGGCGTTAAATTTTATTTAATCAAGCCAAAATTCACTACGGGGCAAGCCCTGTAGTAGATTTTGGCTATTGCCGCTAAAGGCGGCGTTAAATTTTATTTAATCAAGCCAAAATTCACTACGGGGCAAGCCCTGTAGTAGATTTTGGCTATTGCCGCTAAAGGCGGCGTTAAATTTTATTTAATCAAGCCAAAATTCACTACGGGGCAAGCCCTCACATTAAAACCAATCTATTTCCTTAAAATTCTCAAAGAATTCAAAATAGGAATAAAATCCGTGGCGAAATTAAAAGCAGAAGCTCCGATCGGTCCCAAAAAACCACCGAACACAAGAACTAATCCTACAAAATTAGTTATACTCCAAATCCAAAAATTGAGCCTAACTGTTTTCATCGTGAATTTACTCAACTCCATAATTTCCGGAATACGTTTCAAGTCATCATGCATCAAAGCTATATCAGCCGCTTCAATCGCCGCGTCAGAGCCGATCGCGCCCATCGCAAAACTGACATCGGCCAAAGCCAGCGCTGCCGCATCGTTCACTCCGTCACCTATCATCGCCAAAGTCTCTTTTCTTTTTTCGAAGCTTTTAACAATGTTCAATTTATCTTGCGGATTTAAATTAAAGTGGAATTCGTCCATTCCCACTTCGTCAGAAACTTTTTTTGCGACGGCAGAATTATCTCCGGTCAGCATAATCCATTTTTTCACGCCCAGAGCTCTTGTTTTTTCAATTATCGCTTTTGTGCCCGGCTTCACTTCGTCTTCTAGTACCGCCAGCCCGATAGTTTTTTTATTAAACCCGACAGCTATGATGCTTTTCTCGGATTCCTGAATTTTCTTCATTAAAGCTTTTTGTTCGGCGCTTATCTCCACTTTTTCCGCTTCCAAAAATTTAGGCTTACCGGCCACAATTTTATTTTTCCCTTTAAAAACGATTATGCCTTCGCCCGGCACTTCATTAAATTCATCGGGAGCTGTAATTTTTATCTTTTTATTATTTTGTACGAAATTAACTACCGCTCTTCCATTGGGGTGGTGCGAATTAATTTCGGCCATTCCCAATAATTCCAAAAAGTTTTGTTCCGATATCTTGCCGAAGGTTTTTATTTCTGAAATTTTCGGCTTGCCGGTAGTCAAAGTTCCGGTTTTGTCCGTTATAAAAATCTTAATCTTGGCAACACTTTCTATAACTTGAGACCCTTTGACTATTATTCCCCTTTTGGCGGCCCGGGCAATTCCGGCAGTAAAACCCAAAGGCACCGAAACCGCGATATCATCGGCGCAAATAACCAGTAAAATCGCCAAAACCAAATTTAAATTATGCGAAACCGCATAAATCGCCGCCGAACCTAAAAGCGTCGCGACAATATACCAGCCGGTAAATTTATCGGCAATGCTTTCCACGCTCGCCTTACTTCTGCTGGCTTCGCTGGTCAATTCGATAATCTTTGACAAAACCGTGTCTTTACCGACTTTCTCCGCCTTTACCAATAAAGACCCCGACTCATTGAGAGTGGAGCTGAAAACTTTGTCTCCTTCTTTTTTAGTTATCGGCTCGCTTTCTCCGGTAAGCGTTGCTTGATTTATCACCGCCTGACCCGAAACGACAACCCCGTCAATCGCCAAACGTTCGCCCGATTCAACCACTACCAAATCTCCGATTTTTATTTCTTCGTAAGGTATCTCGAAGATTTCTTCTCCTCTTTTTACTTTCGCCCTTTCCGGCCTGAATTTTAAAAGATGCTCGATTATATTTTTCGACCGCAGTTGCACGATCTCATCAAAAATCCTGGCGAAAGCGAGCATTAAATTTATAAATCCGGCCGAGATCCATTCTCCTGTCAAAATCGCAAAAAACAAAGCGACTGCCGCCAAAAGATCTATTGTTAATTTTCTATTCAGTAACGCCCTAAAAGCGCTAAAAATTACAGGAAAAATCCCCACTAAAACCAAAAAAATTAAAAACTGTCGCCAAAAAATAAAGGGATTTGTTTTAAAAAAATTTAGAACCAAAACAACCGCCAATAAAACAATTAAAACAACATCAAAAACAATTTTTAAAAATGAGTTTTCCTTAAATTTTTCTATATATTTTTTAAACATCGGCTTCGCTTGGTTTTAAATCTACAATCAAAAAATTTAGCTTTATTTAGATTTATAGATCAATTATATAAACTTTTGCCTGTTTTTAAAAATGCCAAACAAAATCCCGTAGTGAATTTTGGCCTGATTAAATAAAATTTAATGCCCCGCTTAGAGCGGGGTAACAGCCAAAATCTACTACAGGACAAAATCCCGCCCATCCATTAGACAGGCGGGGTTCAAATTTTCTTTACTGTATTCCCAGCTTAGCCTTAAGCGCGTTAATCATATCCATCAACTGCTGGATTCTTTTTTGGATTTCGGAAATA
>JAJYNK010000017.1 GCA_021786355.1 bacterium | reverse complement strand
GGTTATAATAAAAAAAATGGCGGAAAAAGAAACAATTTCAACCCAACAATTCGTAGATATTGAAGATATAAAGGATGGAGTGATTATTTTAAGAAGCGGAGGGCTTCGACGAGTTGTGATGGTCAGCGGAACGAATTTTGAATTGAAATCAGAGGAAGAACAAAACATAATAATCGGCTCTTATCAGAATTTTTTAAACACGCTGGATTTTTCAGTGCAAATAATAATCCATTCCCGCCGGTTGAATATAGGAGGGTATTTGGAAATGCTCTCTCAAAGGCAGGCCGAAGAGCAGAACGAGCTTTTAAAAAATCAAATCGCCGAATATATAGAATTTATCCGTTCGTTTGTAAAACAAAACGAGATAATGACAAAAACTTTTTTTGCAGTGGTGCCTTATGACGGAATGGATATTTCTCAAACAGCCCAAAAAAGTTTTTTTTCAAAACTTCCGTTTTTTGCTTTTTTCGGGAAAAAAGAAAAAGACGAAGCAAAACAAGAAGAGGATTTGGGGGAGCGTATTACTCAATTAAATCAAAGAACCGACCAGGTTGTAGTCGGACTCGAACAAATAGGATTAAGAGCAGTGCCGTTAAATGACGAGGAGCTAATCGAGCTTTTTTACAATTTATACAATCCCCAAGCAATAGAGAAACGCGATCTGAAGATAGCTAAAGAAACACAATAATTCAAAATGGAAAAAGCAAAATGATATTCCTAAAATAAAAATTTATTTTGTCATTCTGAGCGCAGCCGCGTTAGACGCGGCGAAGTGAAGAATTTCAAAGAAAGAGATCCTTCGTCCGCCAATTGGCGAACTCAGGATGACGCAGCGTGTCATTTTACATTTTTATATTTAACTTTTTAATTTTTATCATGGATAACATTAAAATAACAAAACCTTATGAGCCTTCGGAAAAAGACGTCAAAAACGTTATTGCGCCGGCTGCGCTGGAAGTTAATCCCGGCTATTTAAGAATCGGAGATTTTTTCGTGAAAACCCTTTTTATTCTGAATTACCCAAGATATTTGTCGGCGGGGTGGTTTAATTCCATTATTAATATGCCTAATTTGCTAGACATCTCGATATTTGTTCACCCAATCGATACGGCTTCAGCGCTTCGGAAATTAAGAAAAAAAGTCACTTCTTTGGAAGCGGAGCTTTCCGAACGGGAAGAAAAAGGATTAATAAGAGATCCGATGCTTGAAACCGCGTACCAGGACATTGAAAATTTAAGAAATAATTTACAGCAGGCGCAAGAAAAACTTTTAAGCGTAGGCGTTTATATAACCATATACGCGCCGACTGCCGAAGAATTAGCGAGAATTGAGGATAAAATAAACTCTCTTTTTGAGAGCCAGCTTGTTTACGTAAAACCGGCGACTTTTCAGCATGTTGACGGCCTTATTTCAACTTTGCCTCTTTGCCAGGATAAATTGCTTTCCAATACCCCGTTAAATACAGGACCCGCGTCTTCTTTTTTTCCGTTTGTTTCTTTGGACTTAACTTCCGACAAAGGAGTCCTTTACGGCGTTAATCAGCACAATAATTCGCTGGTTATTTTCGATAGATTTTCTTTGGAAAATGCCAACCAAGTTGTTTTTGCCAAAGCCGGAGCGGGGAAATCATATTCGACAAAGTTGGAAATTATCAGGTCGCTCATGCTTGGCATAGACGTTTTGGTTATTGATCCGGAAGATGAATACAGAAGATTGTCCGACGCGGTTGGCGGAACGGTTTTAAAAATCTCTTTAAATTCAAACGATTCGATAAATCCGCTGGACATTCCGACTATCCCCAAAGACGAAGACCCCGGAGACGTTTTCAAGTCGCACATTTTGAACTTGACCGGACTTTTGAAATTAATGCTTAAAAACGTTACGCCGGAAGAGGAAGCGGTTTTAGATAAAGCGATAACGGAAACGTACGCTTCCAGAGGCATTACCGCCGAAGTCAAAGATTTTTCAAAATTCAAAGCCCCGCTTTTGGAAGACTTGCAAACGGTTTTGGAAAATATGGATGGCGGAAAAAATCTGGCAACGCGGCTTTATACTTTTACCAAAGGAACTTACGCCGGATTTATCAATAAACCGACAAGCGTTGATGTAAAAAACAGGTTGGTGATATTTTCCATCCGCGATTTAGAAGAAGAACTAAGACCAATAGCAATGTATATCGTTTTGAATTTTATTTGGAATTTAATTCGCTCGGAAATGAAAAAAAGAATTTTAATAATCGACGAGGCGTGGTGGATGATGAAATATCCAGACAGCGCGGCATTTTTGTATTCTTTGGCTAAAAGATGCCGGAAATATTATCTTGGTCTTACGACAATTACCCAAAACGTAGAGGAATTTTTGGATTCGCCATTAGGCAAGCCCGTTATTACCAATTCCTCGCTTCAACTTTTGTTGAAACAATCTCCGTCGGCCATTGAGGTAGTAGCAAAAACATTTTATTTGACCGAAGCGGAAAAAAATTTGGTTTTACAGGCCGGAGTAGGCGAAGGAATATTTTTTGTCGGGTTAAAGCATGTAGCGATAAGAATTATCCCGTCGTATTTCGAGGACAAATTAATCACAACTAATCCGGAAGAGTTGTTGGAAATGGAGAAAGAAAAATAATTAACAACCAGTAACAAAAAATTTATATCAGCGCAAGTTATGAGTCGCAGATTAAATTATGAGTAAAATTTCACTTCCTGAAGGAATAATTATGATATTGATAACGGCTTTTAGCGATGGAATAGAGGCTTTGGTTGATTTGACTGGCTTTGGTATAATTATTGGAGAGATGATAAATATTGCAGTTTCGTTTTTAATCGGATTTTGGTTGTTTACAAAAAGTGGAATTAGCGGGTTGAGCGGATTTGGAATAGGATCTGGAATAGATTTTTTGTCAGGCAGTTTTTTACCGGGGAAAACCGGAGGAGTTATAGCTTCTATTATAAAGATCAACAGAGAAACGGCGAATGAGGGCGAAGATTCAAATGAATTCGAAGAAACGTCATTAAAGGAGACGGAATAAAATGATAAATAGAATTTTAAAAATTTTTTTCATACTTTACGCCCTGTTTTTATTTTCTAGTTTTAATATTGCTTACGCGCAGAGCGGGTATGAATTTTTAACTACTTGGAAGGCTGATGGTTTTGTCCCTGCTTGGTATGAGGGTAAAATTTTACCGAGTCGGGGCAGCCGCGTGAGCGTAAGTTTCGAATTATTAAAAAACGGAAAAATTTCCGATTTATCGAATGTTGTTGTGCGTTGGTATGTAAATGATAATTTGGTAAAAAACGAAAATGACGGTTTAGGCATTAAAAAATATTTTTTTACGGTTACTGATTATCCGGGCAATAACATAGAGTTAAGAATCGCTTTACCGGATTATAAAGGCCAATCTTTTAATAAAATAATTCAAATACCCGTGGTTAATCCGGAAGTCAATATTGAGTCGCCGGCGCTTTCATTAAATAACGTTTCAAAAACGGCGATATTTAAGGCAAATCCGTTTTTCTTCAACGTAAAAACCTTAAATAACCTTTCTTTTCAATGGACCGCAAACGGGCAAACAGCCGGAATTTACAAAGGTTTAAATTTATTAAATTTCAACGTTGATCCGAAGGTAGGCTTGAATTCGGAAATCAATCTGAAGGTGACTGCTAAAAATTTATTAAACGAAATGGAATTTGCAAATAAGGAAGTTCAATTTAAACTGAAATAATTTTTCTGAAAAATATGATTAAAAAAACCGCGTTTATCTTTTTTTTGTTTTTGATTATTTTTATTTTTGCTAAATCCGCTCTCGGCGCTTCGTCAAGTGTTTTAATGTATTTTAAAAACGTTCCTGGATATAACGATGTCGCTTCCGGAAATAATTTGGGATTGTCGGTTGGATTTTTATATAATGTCGCCATGGCAGTGGTAGGGCTTGTAGCTTTCGGGTCCTTGGTTTACGCGGGTATTTTAAGAACTTGGGGCGCGGTTGGAAATCCTAGTTTGGTGAAAGAGGCCGACGAAAGGATAAAAGACACTCTTTGGGGTATTGTTCTTTTGGCTGGCGCGGCCGTGATTTTTAATACAATTAATCCGCGCTTAAACGACGTTGGCGCAATAGGAAAAGAATTGGGAGATTTGCCGGTTTTAAAAAGCCCAACCTCAACTACTTATGCTTCTTTCGCGGACTTAGTCGGTGAAACATATAGCGAGGACGCGAGTAGAAGACAACTTTCAACTTACGGGATAGGAGCTAAAACAGCGTGCAGCCAAGGGCAGACGACCGGGTGTGTTGGTTTAAACGGAATACAGGTTGAAACAATGGCGGAAATTTTGTCTTTAGGAAAAGCTGTTGGGGGCGATAATGTGTTTGTGACAGGGGGCACGGAAGGAGGGCATACTGTCGGGGGATACGATCATGGCAGCGGTTATAAGTTTGACGTAAGGCCAAATACCGTTTTGAATAATTACATAACTAAAAGCAATAACTTTACTTATGTGGGAGCAAGAAGCGACGGCGCGCCTCAATATAAAGAAAATTCAACGGGCGCTATTTATGCCAGAGAAAAAGACGCCAAAGGAGGCGACCATTGGGATGTTTTGGTAAGGCCAATGAGCGGATGATATCTATATTCATGAAAAAAACACTTATCATAATAATAATCATAATCGCAATAGCTGCCGTTGGGGTCGGCGTTTATTTTGGGTGGAAAAAATCAAAAGAAATTTTAACGCCGTCTATTTCTCCCGGAGAAGTTAGTTCGAATTTGCCTTCGCAAGCTGTTTTAAAACTGAAAGCATTAAGTAATGAGTTCGTGGTTGCTTATTGGGCCGATAGTTCCTTGGAAAATATTTTTTATTTAAGTTCGGACGGGAAAATATTTAAAACCAATCAAAATAGCGAAGAGGCGATTAGCGATCAAGCGATGGGTGATGTAAAAAAAGGAGAATTTTCAGCTGACGGGAAACTTGTTTTAGTAGAGTTTTCCAATTTAGGGGTTTCTAAGTGGAATATTTTCGATTTGGAAAATAAAAAATGGCTTATTTTGCCAAGTACGATAACGGCGGCTTCTTTTTCAAGCGACGGCGGGAAAATTGCTTATCTTCAAAATAATTTAAAAGGCTATTCTGATTTGTTTACAAACGATATTGCTAATTTTAAAAAAGGAGGCGGCGAATTTTCTAAAAAACAAATAAAAATTTTGTCGTTAAATCAGGAGGACTTCGATATTAAGTGGATAAATTCTAATAAAGTATTATTGGTTTCAAAAATGTTTACGGAAGCTGAAACGGAAATTTGGTCGATTGATTTAAAAACAAAAAACATTACTAAGTTTTTATCCGGGAGCGGTTTAATTTTGTCTTTTTCCAAATTTGGCGATCTGGGAATTAAATTCAGCGCAAATTTAAATACGCCAAAACTTTCTTTAATCGATGGAAACGGAAAAAAATTGGCGGATTTCGGATTTTATACCTTTCCTCAAAAATGTTTTATAGCCGGCCGGTCAAATATTTTTTGCGCGGTGCCTAACGATCAATCCGTTTTCGACAGAGTTAAATTTGTTGATGATTATTTTAAGAGAGCCGTGTTTTCAAATGATAATTTTATTCAACTCGATCTTAACGGCAATAAATTGGAAACCATTGCTCTTGGTGATAGCCAATCAATTGATGCAGATTCTATTTCGTTTTATGGAAATAAATTTCTTTTTATAAATAGATATGATAACCGCTTTTATTCGCTGGCGCTGTAGCTTGAGTGCTTGAGTGTTTAAAAAATATGCCCGGTTAGTGAAACAACGATTAATTTCGTCAGTAGGCACCAATATTGTTACCGGGTAAAATGTAAAGATATTTATAAATAAACAAATCCAATTTAAATAAACGAAATAAATTAAATTATTTAATTTATAAATCGTTGTTCTACTACCGGGTATGGCGGAAATTAAAAAAAGGAAATCTAGTTTTTTATTTTTGCCGGAAATGAGATTTTTCTGGCTGTTTTTTGTGTTCGTGTTATTTTCACTGGTCGCGGGGTTTTTTTATCTTTCGGAAAGTTGGGTATTTTTTGATCTGGCAATTCTTTTAATACTGGGCGTCATTATAATTTTAGTTTACAGCTTTCGATCTGCCCGAGTTAATTTAGCGGTGAAAGTGGAAAAAACCCAGCTTAGCAATATAATTACCGATCTTTATGACGCGGTTATAGCTTACGATCCTAATTTTAAGGTACTAATTTTTAACAAGGCAGCGGAAAAAATTTTTAACGTTTCAGCGGCAGATATAATCGGTGAGTATTTTACTCCGGAAAAAGCCAAAGATCGGAGATTTTCTTTTTTATGCCAAATTTTGTTTCCGTCTCTCGCGCCTTTGGTTGTGCGGAGATCTGAAGACGTTACTGGATTGCAAGTTTCCGACTTTTCATTTGAAGATCCCAGATATGATTTGAGAGTTGCAACCAGTAAAATTATCGATTCTGAAGGGAATTTGTTGGGTTTTGTAAAAGTGATAAGAGATAGAACCAGGGAATTGGGGATTTTAAGATCAAAAAGCGAATTTATAGAAATCGCGGCGCATCAACTAAGGACTCCGTTAACCGGCATGCTTTGGGGATGGGAAACTCTTAGCAAAGAAGATTTGTCGAAAGAGCAAATGGAAATTGCAAAATCCGGTCTTGCGGCAACTAAAATAGCAATTGAAAATGTTAGTGATTTATTAGATGTCGCTAAAATAGAGGAAGGGAAATTTGATTATCAATTCGAGGAAATTGATTTGATTTCTTTTATAAGCGAAGTTTTCGAAGGATTTATTGATTTAGCAAGACAAACAAACATTAAATTATTTTTTCAAAAACCTAAAGAAAAAGAAATAAAAGTAGCGGCTGATAAGCATAAGCTTTCGATAGTGCTTTCTAATTTGATAACTAATGCCATAAAATATAATGTTGAAAACGGGCAAGTGACGGTTGCATTAACTAAACTTAACAACCAGCCGTTTGCGCAAATAATCATTAAAGATACGGGGATAGGAATTCCAGCAAAAGACGCCCAAAGATTGTTTACTAAGTTTTTCCGAGCGGAAAACGCGGTTAAATCGGTAACTGAAGGAATTGGACTAGGCCTTTATATTACTAAAAATATTGTAAAAGCGCATGGCGGAGAAATTTGGGTTGAATCGGAAGTAAACCGAGGCAGCACTTTTTATATAACTTTACCAACTGACAGGAGTTTGATTCCTTCCAAGACCGCGCAGATAATGGAGGAATATTAAAGGGCTTTGTTTCCGACGCTTTGGTCGGAATTACAAAACCTTTACCCAGCACCATTTTTGTACTATAGAATTTTCTATTTTTCAAAAATGGTGCTGGGTGCTCAATGTTGTGGTAAAATTTACTGCGCATTGAGCTTGTAAATTTAAACAACATTGGCATGCCCGAGCTTCCGGAAGTCCAAACAATCGTCGACGATTTAAATAGGAAAATTATAGGCCGTAAAATAACGGCCGTTTGGTTTGATTGGCCTAAAACAATAAAAAACCCAAAGCCAAAAGTATTTGAAAAAGAAATAAAGGGACTTGAAGTAAAAAAAATAAAAAGAGCGGGGAAAAACATCTTAATTTATTTAAGCCACGGTTATTTGTTATTGGTTCATCAAAAAATGACCGGACATCTTTTAGTGGGAAAATGGCGGACGCAAAAAATTTCAAAATTTAAATACGAGATAATTAGTTTGGAAAAGGGATTGCTTCGGGAAAAAGTTAACGGCTATATCCATCTTATTTTTTATTTTGACAACGGACGGCAGATGGCTTTATCCGATTTGAGGAAATTCGCAAAAGTTTTATTGGGAGACAAAGAGAAAATAGAAAATCTGCCGGAGTTAAAAAAACTAGGTCCGGACGCGCTAGACAAAAAATTGTTTTTTGAAAAATTCGAAAATATTATCGGGCGCGTTAGCGGGAAGATAAAGCAAGCGTTGATGAATCAGGAAATAATTTCCGGCATAGGAAATATTTATTCCGACGAAGCGCTTTTTTTGGCAAAAATACATCCGTTTAAGCCAGCGAATAAATTAACAAAAAAAGAAACAAAAAATTTATATTTGGCTATGAGACGGGTATTAAAGAGAGCTTTAAAGCTTAGAGGGACTTCAATAAGCGACTTTCGAGATGCTTCAGGCAGGGCAGGAACATACAACAAAGTTCGGCTTGTTTATCGAAAAGAAGGAGAACCGTGCCCGCGTTGCCAAACATTGATAAAACGGGTTAAAATGGCGGGCAGGTCAGCCCATTTTTGCCCGTATTGCCAAAAATTATAATGCCAACAATGCGAACGTATACGAACACCGCGAACAAAGGAGTAAAAAAGGAAAAAATTCGTGGTGTTCGCATAAAGTTCGCGGCGTTTGTATTATATTAAAGCGAAGCCATGAAGAAACCGGACATATTTTTAGAAGACGCGATTTTAGACGATTTAAAAAAGGATTTTGGAGAATTAGAAATGCCTCTTTCTAAAAAAGCTTTTAATCTGATTATTTTTTTTGCCGGACTTATGGTTTTGATAAGCGCGGCAAAAATTTTTTCTTTAGGAATAGCAAAAGGGGATTTTTATAAAAATCGGGCTCAAGACAATGTCAGCGACATAACGGCTCTTACTGCTTCAAGAGGAATATTTTTTGACCGCAATAATAAAACCCTCGTAACAAATATCCCGTCTTTTAGGGTTGTTTTGGACATTTCGGCGTTATTTTTAAAAAACAAAGACGAACAAAAAGCCGAGATAGAGAAAATATCCGCCATTTTAGGAATTAATAGTGATGAGATGGAAAAATCGCTTTTGGAAACTGATTTGGAAAAACAAAAATCGCTTATAATTGCCCGCGATTTGACTATTGAAGAGGTGACAAAGATAAAAGTTTTAGATTCAAATGTTTTTAGAGTAGAGAACGATTTTAAAAGGCAATATCCGGATGGAGGAATTTTTTCCCATATTCTCGGTTATGTCGGCGCGGTGGATAAAAAGGATTTAAAAAATAACGAAAATTTTTTAATTAACGATACCGTAGGCAAGGATGGCCTGGAATTTTATTACGACAATTATTTAAGAGGGCAAGCGGGGAAAACCGTCAAATACAAAAATTCTAAAAATCAAATTATAGAAGAAAAGTTCGCGGTCGATTCGATAAGCGGCGATAATTTTTATTTGACAATCGACAGCGATTTCCAAAATTATTTTTTTAATCGATTAAAACAAGGGCTTTATAATATCGGCAGGACGCGAGGCGCTGGGGTGGCAATAAACCCCCAAACCGGAGAAGTTTTGGCTTTGGTCAGTATCCCTACTTTTGATAATAATCATTTAAGCAGTGGAATGTTTAGCGATTCGGACCAACCTCTTTTTAATCGGATTGTTTCGGGCGTTTATAACCCGGGATCAACCATAAAACCGCTAGTTGGTGTAGCGGCTTTGAACGAAAACGTAGTTTCTCCTCTGAAAAGCGTTTTTTCAAAAGGCTACATTGAAATTCCCAATCCGTATTTTCCGGACAAGCCGTCGCGTTTTGTGGATTGGAAACCGCATGGTTGGGTGAATTTATATTCGGCAATTGCCCGTTCAAGCAATGTTTATTTTTACGAAGTTGGCGGAGGATTCGAAGATATAGGCGGTTTGGGCGTACAGCGCTTAAAAAAATATTGGCAAAAATTTATGTTAGACCAAAAAACCGGAATTGATTTGCCCGGAGAAAAAAATGGATTTTTGCCCGACCCGGCTGAAAAAGAAAAAAGAACAGGAACCATTTGGCGTCTTGGAGATACTTATAACGTAAGTATCGGCCAAGGAGACCTAATGATAACTCCTCTGGAACTTATTAATTACATAAGTTCCATCGCTAATGGCGGTAAAATTTTTCAACCGTTTGTCGTGAAAAAAATAACCGATGAAAAAGGGAACTTAATAAAAGAAAACAGTCCGAAAATAATCGCTGATAACACAGACCTTATAAATTCAATAAAAGAAGTTAAAAAAGGCATGATTGACGGAGTGGAGAAAAGTTATGGAACCTCCAATCTGCTTTCTGATTTGCCCGTAAAAGTGGCTGCCAAAACAGGAAGCGCTCAAATTGAACAAAACACCAAAGTCAATGCTTTTTTTGTGGGTTTTGCACCAGCCGATCAGTCGTTCGATACTTCTAAAATAGCGATTTTGATTTTGGTGGAAGATGCCCGAGAGGGGAGTTTAAACACGATTCCGATAGCAAAGGATGTCTTAAGATGGTATTATACAAACAGAATGAAAAATGAAAATATCAAAAATTAAAATGGCGATATGATAATTGTATAAAAAACAATTCAATTTAAAAATTTTATATTTTTCATTTTTATTTTTAAGTTTTAAATTTTTATTATGGATTCTGAACTTCGTCAAGATATTGTTTCCGGAGATTGGGTGGCAATTGCTCCTGCTCGAGCTAAAAAGCCGGAGCAATTTTTAAAAAAAGAAGAACGAGTAAAAGCGCCGATTGAAAACTGTCCTTTTGAGGACCCTCAAAAAAGCGGGAATAGCCCGCCGGCTCTTATTTATGCAAACGGTAAAAAGCATATTTTTATAGATAAAGAATTTCCAGGTTATCAAGGCGATTTGAAAAATTGGCAGGTTCAGATTTTGGAAAATAAGTACCCGGCATTAAAGCGCAAAACTAGTTGCGCCAAAGAATTCAAAAAAGGCCCCTATGCGGTCGTTGAGGGCGTTGGTTATCACGACCTTGTTATTACCCGCGATCATGATAAAAATTTCGCGAATTTGGATAAGGATACGGCTAACTTGGTTTTTACGGCTTTTAAAGATCGGTACTCAATCATCAGTAAAGACAATTGTACGTCTTATACGTCCATTTTTCATAATTGGGGGCCGAGAGCGGGCGCCTCGGTTTATCACCCGCATTACCAAATAATATCGCTTCCGATTATTCCCCCGGATATCGGAAGATCTTTGAAGGGTTCGGACTCGTATTTTTTCGTGAATAAAAAATGCGTTCACTGCGTTATGATTGAATGGGAGAAGAAAGACAAGGCGCGAGTTGTTTATGAAAACGCCGGCGCAATCGCTTTTACACCCTTTGTTTCAAGAGAGCCGTTTGAAGTAAGGATTTTTCCCAAAAAACACTTGCCGTTTTTTGAAGAAACGGAAAAAGAAGATACGGAAGCGGTTGTCGATGTTTTGCAAAAAGTCCTTAAAGGAATTGAAATTAAGCTTAAAGATCCTGATTATAATTTTTTCATTCATACGGCTCCGCATGTTGATAAACAAAAGCATGGTCACTACCATTGGCATATAGAAATTGTGCCTCAAATCAGCATTTCAGCTGGTTTTGAACTTGGCACGGGGATAGAAATAACAGCAGTTGATCCCAATGAAGCGGCAACCATTTTAAGAATAGATGATCGTTGATGTTATTGCTTTAATATCGGGTTTTATTTTAAGCGTCATCAGCGCCACCGGTTATGTCGGTGTTTTTTTGCTTATGGCGCTTCAGAGTTTCAATATTCCGCTTCCGTCGGAAGCGACAATGACATTTTCCGGTTTTTTGGTTTTTAACGGAAGGTTTAATTTTTGGACCGTTATTTTAACGGGCGCGCTCGGTAACTTAGTTGGAGCTTTTTTGTCCTATAAATTGGCTGGATTTTTATCCGGACCGGCCAGAAATAAATCAACAATCTTGAAATTTTTGATCAGCGATATTAATTTGGATTTGGCTAAAAAATGGTTTGAGAAGCGGGGAGATTTTTCGGTTTTTTTGGGGAGAATGGTTCCGATAGTCAGCACTTTTATTTCGCTTCCGGCCGGGTTGGCAAAAATGAATTTAAAAAGGTTTTTAATCGCGACTTTTTCGGGGTCGCTTATTTGGTCGGGTTTTTTGGCCTACATGGGGTATAGTTTGGGCGAGAATTGGGGAGTGGCGATGATGTATTTTCGAAAGTTTGACTATTTAATTTTGATTCTGATAATCAGCGCTTTGGTTTGGTGGTTAAATAGACATTTAAAGCGAGAGATAAAGAGTTGACAAAAAATGACGGTATGTTATAATTAAGTCATAAAATAGTTCTTTAAAAACAAATAATTGCGGGAAATTCCATTACAGCTTTTAGCGGGCAACGAGCGTCCTTTAAAAGCTGTAATGGAGTGAATCCTTAAACCGCAACGCGTTCGCAAGAACACTGTTGCAAAAAGGAGAGACAACGATGAGCGAGAACTTGATGCTCGATGTTGATCAGGCGGGAGAATTGAAAGCGGCGTTTCGTCGGACTCGCGGGAGCGACGGGTCGCAGTGGACCAACGCTATGATCAAAAAGCTTTCAGAAGGAACGGTTCTTGGCCAAGTACTGGATGTTCTTGACGGGCGCAGCCGTGTTGTTTCTGTCAACCCCAACATCTACCGCCTCATCGTCAACTACGACCAGCCGATCACCGACGCGATCGCAGCCGGAAAGTACGACTGGGTGAATAATGACATCACTCAGAAGAACTTCCCGACCAACCGGTCGGGCAAGGCGGAGGTTGAGATCGAGTTGGTGCATTTCAACCGGGTCGTCTCCACCAAAGAGGCGTTGGCCGAGTTGGACAAGCGCGGTCTCCGCCCGGCTGAGCTTCACGAGCTTCTTGCCTTTGGCGCCAACCACCCGGAACTCCAGCGAGAGTTTCCGATTATCGGTCTGGCTTCCGTGTGGCAGGACTCGTACGGCAGCCGCTTCTGTCCGTACCTCTTCTGGAGCGGCTCGGAGCGCTACCTGCGACTGTTCTGGCTCGGGTCTGGCTGGAGCGTCTACTGCCGTTTCGCCGCGGTCCGCAAGTAGTATTGAACTTGGGATCTTGGATATTTAGGTTTTTTGAATCCTTGGTCCCTTAGACCGGCCCTTGGCGGAGTTTCGCCAAGGGCTTTTTTTTAATTTTCTTAAATGCGCTAACTTAATATGGATAACTTCATTTCGCAACTCTTCGTGAATATTTAAAGGATTAAAAAGAGTC
This sequence comes from bacterium, assembly GCA_021786355.1. Classification (GTDB taxonomy): domain Bacteria; phylum Patescibacteriota; class Minisyncoccia; order UBA6257; family UBA9933; genus JANLIR01. The sequence continues at coordinate 24,274 of JAJYNK010000017.1, read as the reverse complement.
CAATTTCTAAAACATCAAATTCTTATTTGGGCCTGCTGAAGCATGGCAATGCTAAAAAACTGGAGCGATTTATCAAGGGTAAGCCGTTGTTTAAATAAGAAAAACCTGCTATTATTAACTATGTGAGGCCTTAGCAAATAAGGGTATTTCGGGCCTTGTTTTTGTTAGAAAACAATTAAAATGACAAAAAAAGAAATCAAAAAAAATATTCAAAACAACGGCAATAACGCTTCTTACGAAGCTAAAGATATTTATGTTTTGGAAGGTCTTGAGCCGGTCAGAAAAAGGCCGGGAATGTATATCGGTTCAACCGGAGTTGACGGGCTTCACCATTTGATCTGGGAGGTGGTGGATAATTCTATTGACGAGGCTATGGCTGGCCATGCTAAAACAGTCAGAGTGGAGCTTTTGAAAAACGACAAAGTTGCGGTTACCGACGACGGCCGCGGAATTCCCGTTGATATCCACCCGCAAACAAAAAAATCAGCCTTAGAAACCGTAATGTGCACTTTGCACGCCGGCGGAAAATTCGGGGGCGAATCTTATAAAGTTTCCGGCGGACTTCACGGGGTCGGCGTTTCGGTGGTTAACGCTCTTTCGATATGGATGAGAGCGGAAGTTTGCCGCAATGGCAATCTTTATTATCAGGAATACGAAAGAGGTAAGCCGAAATTCGCGGTTAAGAAAGGAAGCAAATGCGTTTCGAACGGAACAAAAATAATTTTTGAAGCAGACGCGGAAATTTTTCAAAAAATTTCTTTTAACCGCAAAACGATGGTTGATCATTTGCGTCAGCAGGCGTTTTTGACCAAAGGCGTGAAAATAGAAATAATCGATGAGCGGGAAGAAACTCCTTTTTATTATTCTTTTCAGTTTGACGGCGGCCTTCTGGATTTTATCGATTATTTGAATAGAGGCAAAGAAACAAATCAGCAGAAAATATTTTATATCAAGAAAGACAGCGACAATATCGAAGTGGAAACAGCTTTTGTTTATAATGAAGAATCCGACGTAAGAGAACTTAGTTTTGCAAACAATATTTATACGCCTGACGGCGGAATGCACTTGACTGGATTTAGATCCGCCCTAACGCGCGTTTTAAATGATTACTCAAGAGGCAATAATTATCTGAAAGATTCGGAAGAAAATTTAACCGGCGACGATGTAAGAGAGGGGCTTACGGCAATAGTTTCCATAAAATTAAAAGAGCCGCAATTTGAAGGCCAGACAAAGGCGCGGCTTGGAAATCCCGAAGCGAGAACAGCCGTAGAATCGGTTATCAGCGAAGCTTTAAAAGAATATTTGGAAAAATATTCCAGCGACGCCAGAGTGATTGTCGAAAAATGTTTGCTGGCTCAAAAAGCAAGAAAAGCTGCCAAAGCCGCCAAAGACACGGTTCTTCGAAAAGGCGCGTTAGAGGGAATGAGTTTGCCCGGAAAGCTTGCCGACTGTTCTTCGCGCGATGCCACAGAATCGGAATTGTTTATTGTTGAGGGAGACAGCGCGGGCGGAAGCGCTAAGCAAGCAAGAAACAGAAGATTTCAAGCAATTTTGCCGTTAAGGGGAAAAATTTTAAACGTTGAAAAATCAAGAATCGACAAGATGCTGGTTAACAACGAGATAAAATCTTTGGTAATCGCTTTGGGCACGGCTATCGCCGATAACTTTGATTTAAGCCGATTGCGCTATCATAAAATAGTCATAATGACCGATGCGGATAGCGACGGTAATCATATTAGAACTCTTTTGTTGACGCTGTTTTACAGGCATTTTTTGCCGGTTGCCGAGAACGGACATCTTTTTATTGCGCAACCGCCTTTGTATAGGATGCAACTGGGAAAAGAAGTTCGTTACGCCTACAATGACGCGCAGAAAGATAAAATTGTTAAAGAAATGACATCGCTTAGTAAAAAAGAGCAAGTCAATATTAACATACAAAGATATAAAGGGTTGGGAGAAATGAATCCTGAACAACTTTGGGAAACAACCATGGATCCCGAAAGAAGGACATTGAAAGTTATAAGCATTGATGACGCGGAAGAAGCGGATAGATTATTTTCCGTTTTAATGAGTGATTCTGTCGAGCCCAGAAAACAATTCATTCAAAGGATGGCAAGTACCGTTAAAAACCTTGACATATAATTCGTTTTGTCATATTTATAATACACAATGCCCCGTAGTAGAATTTCAATCTGATTATGTTCTATGTGTACGTAATTGAAGGCTTGAAGAATAGTAATGTATATGTTGGATATACAAAAGATTTGATTAAAAGGTTAAAAGAACATAATCAGGGATTAAATTTTTCCACTAAACCATACAAGTCGTGGAAATGTATATACTACGAGGCGTGTTTAAATGAAAATGACGCTAAACGCAGAGAAAAATATTTTAAAACAACACAAGGCAACCGCTTATTAAAACGTCGTCTAAAAGAATATTTCTATTCTAAAAGTAAAAATTTAAATTGAAATTTCACTACAGGGAATGTTCAGCCGTTTAAAAAATTATATTCAGGAATCTTGGATAGAGCTCAAGCGGGTTAATTGGCCCACTCGCAAGGAGTCGATTAATTTGACGCTTGCGGTTATCATATTTTCCATAATTATTATGGTTTTTTTGGGAGTTTTAGACGGCATATTCGGATATTTAATTAAAGTTTTTGTTTTAAAAATATAAGGGCTTTGTCTAAATTTTGGATCCGCCAGCTGACTGGACAAAATTTAGATACAAAACCTTACCCCGCACCTTTTGGTGCAAAGATTATGCAAATACAAAACCATGAAGACGAAGTCGCCTACGGCTCAAAATCGACATATTAATAAATCTATGCTACAAAAGGTGCGGGGTTCTCATAATTGTAGTGAAATTTTATTCGCTACAGATGAGCTCTAAAATTTCAACAATTATGGAAAAAGATAAAAAAAGCGAATTTAAGGGGGAAAGGCATTGGTACGCCATTCACACCTATTCCGGATACGAAGACGCGGTGGCGCGTTATTTAAAGCAAAGAGTGGAATCGCTCGATATGCAGGATAAAATTTTTAGCATTATCGTTCCCAAAGAAAAAAAAATAAAAATAAAAAACGGCAAAAGAAGAGAAACGGAGGAAAAAATTTATCCGGGATATGTTTTAGTGGATATGGTGATGAGTGAAGATTCTTGGTATGTTGTCAGAAACACGCCGAGAGTAACAGGATTTGTCGGCGCAGATTCCACAAAGCCGGTTCCGCTTTCTAAGTCCGAAGTTGATTTTCTTTTGGACAGAATGAGAGGCGAAGAAAAGAAAAAATTCAAAATCGAATATCAGACGGGTGAATTGGTTAGGATTGTCGACGGCCCGTTTAAGGATTATGAAGGCAAAATAAGTTCCATCGATGAAGAACAAGGGAAATTAAAAGTTATGGTGCCGATATTCGGAAGAGAAACGGCGGTCGAATTGGATTCATTGCAAGTTCAAAAGATATAAAACATATGGCTAAACCGATAAAAACAATTTTAAAATTACAACTTCCGGCCGGAGCGGCAAACCCGGCGCCGCCGGTGGGAACCGCGCTTGGGCCGCACGGCGTTAATATCGCCCAATTCTGCCAGCAATTTAACGAAGCGACCAAAGAAATGGCAGGGAGCATTGTGCCCGCGGAAATCACTATTTACGAAGACAGGACTTTTGAGTTTAAATTGAAGACTCCTCCGGCTTCGGATTTGCTTCGAAAAGCAGCGGGCGTTGAAAAAGGTTCCGGCGATCCGCTAAAGAAAAAAGTAGGAAGTGTTTCCAAGGAGCAAATAAAAGAAATTGCTGAAAAGAAGATGGTGGATTTAAACGCCAACGACATTGAAGCGGCGATGAAGATAGTGGAAGGAACCGCCAGAAGTATGGGGCTAGACATTATAGAATGATGTCGCCCGAACGCGCCTCGGCGCGTTTTAGGGATAGAGGTGGAGAAATAAATCTTTATGAAAAAAGCGGACAAAAGCCGCTTTTTTTGAGCGATAAATTGTGATATTTTGAGAATACAAAGCAATGAGTTATAAACCGACAATTGGCCTCGAGATTCATGTAGAGCTCAAAACCAAAAGCAAGATGTTTTGCGGGTGCGTTAACGACCCTTTAGAAAAAAAGCCAAACGTAAATATTTGCCCGATTTGCACCGGCCATCCCGGGACGCTTCCCGTCATAAATAAAGAAGCGGTCAAAAAAGTTTTGCAATTGGGAATGGCGTTAAATTCCGAAATTCCTTTAAAATCAAAATTCGACAGAAAAAATTATTTCTATCCGGATTTGCCCAAGGGTTATCAGATTTCCCAATATGATGAACCGCTTTGTGTTGGCGGGTCTTTAGCGATTGATGGCAAAAAAGTAAATTTGACAAGAATTCATTTGGAAGAAGATACGGCTCGATTGGTTCATTCCGACAAAAACGAATCGTCGTTAGTCGATTTTAACCGCGCCGGAGTGCCGTTAATGGAGCTCGTAACCGAACCGGATATTGAAAACGGAAAAGATGCGACTGATTTTGCCAAAGAATTGCAAATTATTTTGAGATATTTGGACATCTCCGACGCTGACATGGAAAAAGGGCAGATGAGAGTGGAAGCGAATATTTCAATCAGCAAGGACAAAGAATTGGGAACAAAAGTAGAAATTAAAAATTTGAATTCTTTCAGGGCGGTCGAGGAGGCAGTTGATTTTGAAATAAAGAGACAAGAAGAGGTTTTGGAAAGCGGGAAAAAAGTTTCGCAGGAAACGCGCGGCTGGAACGAATTTAAAAAAGAAACATTTTCTCAAAGATCCAAAGAAGAGGCGCATGATTACCGTTATTTTCCTGAGCCCGATTTGCCGCCTCTGGATTTTTCAGATTCCAATTTTATAGATTTGGATTTTATCAGGCGGTCGCTTAGCGAATTACCGCAACAGAAAAGAGAGCGTCTTGTTAAAGATTACGCTTTAAAAGCGGAACAAATTGATTTTTTAATCGGAGACAAAAAACTCTCTGAATTTTTTGAGAGAACCGTTTCAGAGCTTTTAGCGGATAAAGGACAGGAAAAAAGAGAAGAAAAGATCCAATTGGTTTTTAATTATTTTTCCAGCGATTTGCAGGGGCTTTTAAAAGCCGAACATGGAGATATCGGAAGTTTAAAAATAACTCCGGAAAATTTCGCCGATTTTGTCGTAATGATTTCATCCGGAGAAATTTCTAGCCGCATAGCCAAGGATTTGTTAAAAGAAATGTATATAAGCGGCCTTGATCCGCGTCAAATCATAAAAGACAAAGAGATGAGCCAGATTTCCGATGAAAGCGAATTGACAAAGACAATTGAAGAAGTAATAAGCGAGAATCCGAAAGCGACAGAGGATTATAAAAAGAAGGGCGAGGCGACTCTGCAGTTTTTAATAGGTCGGGCGATGAAAAAATTAAAAGGCAGGGGCAATCCGCAGATTTTAAAAGAGTTATTCAAAAATAAGCTATAAAATTATAAACCGAGAAAGTTTCGGCAAAGCGCGAATATTTTTTTTAAATCTTTTTTATTATCGGGATCAAGCCAATAAATATTTTTGTCCCTTTTAAACCAGGTCATCTGGCGCTTGGCGTATTTATAAGATTCTTTGAGGATCAGCTCAATCATTTCTTGGCGCGAAATAAGCCCGCGTAAATAACGCGAAATAAATCGGTATTCCAGTCCGAAAGAATCCAATTTTTTCCAACTCAAACCGCTTTTATGAAGATTTTTAATTTCTTCTGTCATTTTTTGTTCGAGGCGTTTGTATAATCTTTTTTCAATCTTCTTTTTTAATTCGTCGGGAGATTTTTTGATTCCTATTTTTAACACCGCTGCGGTTGCTGATTCATGCGGATTATTACGCTGATTTACGCTGATTAATGGCGGAACTGGCTTTTTGGTTGTTAGAACAATTTCAAGGGCCCGAATAAGCCGACGGCGGTTATGGCAGTCGATATTTTTGGCGCGAAGGGAATCAAGTTTTTGGAGTTTTTGGAAAAGCTTTTCGGTTTTTAATTTTTCAAGTTTTTGGCGGAGTTTTTGATTGGGCGGCGCTTTTGGAAATTTATAATCATAAATTACGGAGTCGATATAAAGTCCGGTACCGCCGCAGATTATTGGGGGCCTGCCTTTTTTTGCGATTTTTGCAAGCGCTTTTTTGGCGAGTTTTTGATATTGGCTAACCGTGAAAGTTCTTTTGGGGCTGGCGACACCAAGAAGATAGTGGGGGACGTCCAGCATTTCTTTTTTAGTGATTTTTCCCGATCCGATATCCATATTTTTATAAACTTGACGGGAATCGGCGGAAATAATTTCGCCGTTGAATTTACGGGCGATTTTAACGGCCAAATCTGACTTGCCGCCGGAAGTCGGCCCTAAAATAACTATAATTTTTTGCTTTTCCATAATTGACAACTGTTATCCGTGTGTTATTATTATTTCAGATCGTACATCGTTTTTGATTTCGGAAGATGTCCGATTCTCCCACAAGGATGGATCGGCTCTCGGGGGCGCGCTCACAAGGCTGCGCCCCTTTTTTATTTGTTTTATTTGTTTTAAGATAAAAAACTTTTGCGGTGGATTTTTGAAGCGCCGTTCTTTTTTAAAAGTTTGTAATGGATTTCGGTGCCGTAACCTTTGTGTTTTTTGAAATTATACTGTGGAAATTTTTTATGCATTTTTTCCATATATTTGTCTCGCCGAACTTTGGCAATAATTGACGCAAGCGATATGGCGGGAATTTTTTCATCGCCTCTTATAATGGTGGTTAGGGTATAGCCACTAGCCAATAGAGATTCAGAAAAATTTGGTAATATTTTTAATCCTCCATCTAAAAAAACTCTACATTTTCGGATCAGTGGTCTATGTTTTGTGATTAGTTTGTACAATGCTTTTGTTGCCGCTAAGTTGGCGGCTTTAGAAATATTTATTTTATCGATTATTTTCGGAGAGACACTCGCTACCGAATAGGGAATTTTTTGTTTTTTAACGAAATCAAACCAAATTTCCCGTTGTTCAGGGCCTAGTTTTTTAGAATCCCTTAAAGGAATTTTTAAATTTTTAAATTTTTCAGTTTTCAATTTGGCGGATAATAATACCGCTGCGACAGTGACCGGGCCGGCCAGCGGTCCCCGGCCAACTTCATCAATGCCGATTAAATAGGTTTTAGATTTCATAAATTGTTTTGATGGGCTGATTTAGACTGTTATAATTGAATTATAACCTAAATTATCCAAATGAAAATTTCCGAAAGTAATTTATTTTTTTCAGAAACACTTTTCAATTTGCCCGCCTTTTCGCGGAGCATTTTAAGAATAATCAATTACGCCTTTTATATTTTTTTGACAATCGCCACGGTATTGTTTTTATTTTCCGATGTAAAGCAATTAAGATGGATGGGGATTTTTATAACCCCATTTTTATTTTACAAAGCCGTTCGTCGGTTTAGATCGAGAAAATCAATCAGAACAATAAAAGACGAAGATATCGCAAAAGGCATTAATGTTTGCGATTTTTTCTCGCCAAAATCACTGGAATTGCTGGAGAGGGCTTTTTATAAAACAAAAATTATTGGAGGAAATTTCTATTTGAGTTTATTGGATATTCTGATTCAAGAAAATAAAACAAAGCTGGTTTTAGATAAAATGGGAATTTCCCGCCAGGAACTGTCTTTGAAAATCGACGAAGCCCCGTACTATAACAAAGTTGCAGTACGGGGCGAAGCGGATGACGCCCTAAACCCAAAATATTTAATTGATAAAATCGAATTTTTGGCAAAAAAGGCATTTTTGCAAGCCTTTGATAATAAGCGGACTCAAGTCGAGCCATTTGATTTGTTTCTGGCTTTGGCGTTTGTCCAAGATGAAGAAATAAATCGAATTTTTTATCTGTTTTCGGTTGATTTAAAAAGTTTGAGAAAAGCCGATAATATTTTATAATGGTTTAAGGCAGTTATTATTCATCCCACACATAATTTACGCTGTTATGCACTTTGTTTACGTGTTACAATCAATGAAAGATAAAAATTTGTATATTGGTTGCACTAACAATCTCAAGCAAAGAATAGAAGTGCATAACAAGAAGGGTTCTTTGTCTACAAAAAATAAAACACCTTGGAGGTTGATATATTTTGAAGGCTATATATCTAAAGTCGATGCTTTTAACCGAGAAAAATCATTAAAACTGCACGCTCAAGGTTTGCGGCGACTAAAAGAACGTCTCCGCAATACTTTTTTGGCGTAAATTATGTGTGGGATGAAAATAACTTTCAACATATCGATTAACCGAGTTGTTAAATTTTTGGTTTTGTCCGATTTGTTTTTTATCGGAGGTTGGAGTTTAATCAGCCCAATTTTTTCGATTTTTGTGATAGAAAAAATCGCCGGGGCAACGCTTATAAGCGTAGGACTGATCGCCGCGACTTATTGGTTGATTAAATCTATAATTCAAATTCCCGTCGCCAACTATCTTGATAAAAACGACGGAGAAAAAGATGATTTTTATGCCTTGGTTTTGGCGCTTCTTTTGGGAGGGGCGGCGGCCTTCACTTTTTCGATTTCAACGAAATTATGGCATGTTTTTTTGGTTCAGGCGATTTATGCCGTAGCAATGGCTTTGTATGTGCCGTCATGGTATGGGATTTTTTCCCGCCATTTGGATAAAAGTAGATTTTCTTTTGACTGGTCTTTGGACAGCACGGTTGTCGGACTGGCCGCATTTGTGGCGTCGATGTTAAGCGGTATTTTGGCGAATTTTTTCGGCTTTCCTTTCGTGTTTCTCATGGTCGGGTTTCTGTCAATAATAGGCGCTATGGTGATTTTTTTGGTTCCGGATTTGATTATCCCCGGAAGAGTCAAAGAAAAGATTTTATTAAGAGATCCTTCTATTCCGTCCATAAACCGTTAAAATATGGAGATTTTGCATGAGAAAAAACTAAAATATCTTGAGGAAAAAGCAAACGAGATAAGACAAGACATTGTTAAGATGCTTCTTGAAGCAAAAAGCGGGCATAGCGCAGGTTCTTTGGGCATGGCCGATGTTTTTGTCGCCCTCTATTTTCATGTTTTAAACCATAATCCCAAAAAACCGAATTGGCCCGAGAGAGACCGAGTGATTTTGTCTAACGGTCATATTTGTCCGGTTTTATACGCTACTCTGGCTCATGCCGGATATTTTAAATTAGAAGAACTAAAAACATTGAGAAAGTTTGGCAGCAGATTGCAGGGGCATCCGCATCGCGGTTCCATAGCCGGAATTGAAACGACATCCGGGCCGCTGGGTTCGGGGCTTTCGCAGGCGATTGGCATGGCTTTGGCCTCTAAGCTGGATAAAAAGAAAAACCGGATTTTTTGTTTGATGTCCGACGGAGAGCATAATGAAGGAAATACTTGGGAAGCGATAATGTTTGCCGGAAAAAATCGGCTTAGCAATTTAACGGCTATAATTGACCGCAATAACATTCAAATAGACGGATTTACAGAAGAAGTTATGTCGCTTGATTCGCTCAGGGACAAATACGAGGCGTTCAATTGGCATGTTTTGGAAATTGACGGTCATAATATTTCCGAGGTGGTGGCCGCGCTCTACGAAGCTAAAGCGATTTATGAAAAGCCAACCGTTATTATCGCCCATACAATCGCCGGCAAGGGAGTCAGTTTTATGGAAAAAAATTATCTGTGGCACGGCGCTTCGCCGAACAAGGATCAAGCGCGCGAGGCGCTTTCGGAATTAAGAACATTGGAAGGCAAAATTAAAAGCGAGCACGAATGAAAATAATACCAACAACGCGAACGTATACGAACACCGCAAACTAACTAATTTTGTAACAGGAAATTTGTTTGTGGTGTTCGCATAAAGTTCGTAGCGTTCGTATTATATTAAGCGTAAGTACATGTATCCCCACGAAAAAATAGCAAAAATTTTAAGGACCGATAAAGACGTCATTAAAGCTCTTGAAGAAAAACTTTCCGTTTCGACCGGAAAGAAAAATATTATGGAAAAGATTGTAGAAGAAAACGGTACTGCCATCAGGAATCGTTTGGAAACGTTGGGGTTGGAGAATGTTAAATTTGCCAAAGATATTTATAGCGCGCTCATAAAAAAAATAGAGCGCGACAATGACAGTTTGACTAAAGCGCTTGGAGACCCTAAAGCTACGGTTTCCAAAGACTGGGAAAGAGTGTTGGAGGTGGCCAAAGAATCAGCCGGCAGGCCAAAGGGTTTTTTTTTAAAAAAAGAAAAAGCCATCGAATTTTTACTTAAAGAGCCGCCCCAAAAGCTTATTAATTTATTGGGCTACAGAGACGTCAATGAACTTATAAATAAAGAAGATGTTTTTGAAATATTTCCAAGCTTAAGATTTGTGGAAGGCGGAGAGTGGCTTAACGAAGTTTTTTTTAAGCAATACGAGGGTTTGAAAGCGGAGGATTTCGAGGAGAGGGAAATTATGACCAAAGCTCTGCCGGAAAAATGGGCGCGTTTGGCAGAAAGTTTTATAAAGAAAAAATATCATAATGTAAGCCATTTGAAGGAATTGGGTGTAATTTACGTGATTCCTATAGCGCTGGAAATATCCGGAGAGGTCTTGAGAAATTTCGGGCTTTTGCTCCACTATTTTAACGAGGTCTCGTTTTATAGCGATCTTTTTAAGAGGTTCAGCGCGGGCGCCGATTTTTCCAAAAATATTACTTCGCTTTTAAGAGGCGACGTTATTGATAAACAAATGGCGGAATCGGAAAAATCTTTGTGGCTGGTTATACAAAGATATTTGGCTAAGGATGATGAAAATGATTGGCGTTTATTCGCGCCTCATATTAATCCGGAAGCTCTTCATTGGGATAAAGCGGAGCGATTGCTTATACGCGCCGGAAGAAATATCGACCATTTGGAATCAGACCTTTATTTTTGGCAGGACTTAAACTGGGTCGGCGATTATTTTAAAAGCGACGCGGGGATAGACGTGTTGGTCAGTTTTAATCTGATAGATTCTTCAATGTCGTTGGTTCAGCAGAAAGAATTAACCAAGTATCTTTACCATCATCAGGAGTCAATGTGGAATAAGATATTTTCCGAATATTTCGGTTTGGGGAAAATGGAAGAAATAATGAAGGAGAATATTATAAAAGGCTGGTTTGAAATATGACGATTTTACTTTCTGTTTTTTTGGGATTGGTTCCCGGTTTGGCCTGGCTGATTTTTTTTCTTAAAGAAGACGAGCATCCGGAACCGAAGAGAAGTATTTTTTTTGTTTTTTTTACCGGATTTTTGGCGGCTTTGGTAGCCGTTATTTTGCAAAATTATTTAAAGGGTTATTTTTTAGAAAACGGAATTTTTGGGCAAAACCCGATTTATGTTGTAACCTTTGTGACTATTGAAGAATTTTTTAAATTTATTTTTGTTTACCTCACTATTTTTAGGAGTAAGTATTTTGACGAGCCGGTTGACGCGATGGTTTATATGGTAACTGGCGCTTTGGGTTTGGCGACAGTAGAAAACGTCGCCCTAGCCTTAAGAGCCGGAACTGCAGCGAGTTTCGACCTGATGATTTTCAGGTTTTTGGGGGCAACTTTGCTTCACGCTTTTAGTTCGGCTATAGTCGGCTATTATTGGGCAAGAGGAATTATTAAAAAGAACGCCTTTTTTTATATTTTAATAGGTTTAGCGGCGGCTGTTTTATTGCACTTTGTGTTTAATTATTTAATTATTTTATTAAAAGCCAACGGGCTCGTATACTCGATTATTGTTTTGGTATTCGTGTCCTTTTTTATATTTTATGACTTTGAAAAATTGAAAAGAACGTAGTATAATACCAACAATGCGAATGTATACGAACACCGCGAACTAAAATAAAAAATATTTATGATCTATTCGTGGCGTTCGTATTATATTAAGCGTAAGTGTATGAATGAAAACACTAAAAAAATTTTTGAAAAACTGACTCAAGGCAATACCGACGAGGGAGAAGAAATAAAATTGATTGTTGCCGACGATGAAGAAAATTCGCCTGCGGATATTTTTGAAGAGTCCGAAGGACAATTGGCCATAGATGTTTATCAAACTCCCACTTCCATAGTCGTGGAATCGGCTATTGCCGGCGTTGAAGCCGACGAATTGGACATTGAAATTTCGCCGGAATCGGTTACAATAAAAGGAACGAGGGAAAAGAACGAAAAAATCAAAAAAGACGACTATCTTTATCAAGAATGTTATTGGGGTAAGTTTGCCCGAACAGTTATTTTGCCTCAGGAAGTTGATTCGGATAAGGCCAATGCTTCCATAAAAAACGGAATATTGAAAGTGATTTTGCCAAAATTAAACAAGTCAAAAACAAAAAAAATAAAAGTTAAGTTCGATTAAATGGAAGACGATTTGAGGGGATTTAAGGATGGATTGAGAAAAACTGGTGTTTTCGGAAAGAAAACATATTCTAGACCAGAAGAAGGCGGGTTTTGAGCCCGTTTTTTTGTTCTTATAAAACTTCATAAAGAATGAGTTAAGATTGAGGCGGGAGTAAAATAATATTTTTTTCTTCGCGCTTTGGCGCAGGGGGAGGTGAGTTATGGCGAAGCCCTGGTTAATTGAATGCAAAAAGTGTCGCAGCCGAAAAATTCGCGATGACGGAACGCTTGGCGTTTTGTGCGAGCCGGGCACTTCGGAGTGGAAAAAAACCGAGGAAGTGAAAGGTGAAATGGAGATTCTCGAGGTTGATGGTTGTGTAGCGTGCGTTTCTCGGGGGGCGGTAACAAAGAATTTCCGAGTTATTCGCGCGGAAGCAACAGCGTAGGAGCGTGGCGTGGGAAAACACTGCCGAGTCAACGGGGAGGCGAAAGCCTTCCCTTTTTTGTGCCCGGGGTGGGAGTTCTCTTCACCCGTCGCTCCGCGTGCTTCGAAAACTTCGCACAAGCTTCGCTCCTCCTCCAGAGCCCGGGTTCTAAAAAAGTAAAGCAGCTTACTTTTTTAGATACCCTTCAACTCCAAAGTATACTTCTGGTGCCCGGGGTGGGAGTTGAACCCACACAACCTTGCGATTACAGGATTTTGAGTCCTGCGCGTCTGCCAATTCCGCCACCCGGGCCTATTAGTCAGTGAACAAAATCAATTTTAACCTAAAAAAAATAATTTTCAATATTTATATACATTTGCTACGATCGTGGAAATTGTCTATAATTTTGATATGAGCTTTACAGAAGATTTATTGTTTATTTTATCAAACTATCACGGTGGATATAAATTGATGCGTAGAAGAATGCGTGGTTATACTGGGCCGGCTTCTTTTAAACAAAAATTCACATACGAAAATTTAAATGACCAAACTTTAAGAACTACTTTGTATCGTTTAAAGAAAAAAGGATTGGTTGAAAATAATAATAAAGTTTGGAGCATTACCCAAAAAGGAAAAGAATATTTGAAAAATCAGTTATCCGAAAAACTTCCAAAATTAAAATCAATACGCGCAGAAGAAAAGTCTTCTCAAAAGAAAAATATGATTATTATTTTTGATATACCGGAGGTCGAGAGGCGTAAAAGGGATTGGTTAAGGGAAGCGTTGGGAGTTTTAGGGTTTTCACAACTTCAAAAAAGTGTTTGGATAGGGCCAATGCCATTACCAAAAGATTTTTTGGACAGCTTGAATAAAATTAAAATTATTTCTTATTTGAGATTTTTTAAAGCAACAGAAGAAGATGTGGTTTGATTAAGTTTAAAGATTTTTTTCGATCGGTTGATGGGATATTTTATAGACATTTCCCACGATCGTGGGAAATGTCTATATTAAGTATTATTTGTATTATTTACTCTATTTTTATTTTAGGGATTGACATGTTTTTGGATACCTGCTAAAAAGTGAATAATAGTTCGGCAATGTGGCAATCTCCACATTGCCGAACTCAAATTTTATGCAATCCGAGATAGCTTCAAATCAAGGGGAATTTATAAAAAATCGATCCTTTGAAATTGCTTGGGCGGTTTTTAGATGCGCTAATATTGTAAAACAGCTAAAGCTTAAAACCGAGTTGGAAAACGCCTCCGTAGATGTTGTCGCCAATCTTGGAATTGTGGATAACCTGGAAAAATTAGAACAACTTATTCGTTTGGCAGAGGTAGTGGAAGAGATCGGTAAAACTAACGCTTTTGTGCTTTTTAGGGAGATAGATAATTTAAAAGAAGCAATTCGGCAATGGAATTCGGCAATTCGGCAAGAAAAAGAAGATGGTTCGGCAATAGACACAATTTTTGCAAAAGTTCCAACGCCTTTATTTGATATAAATAATCCTTCAATAAACTTAGGACAGGATAGTTCGGCAAAGAGTTCGGCAAAGAGTTCGGCAATGGTTCGGCAAGGCCCTTCGGTCGTGAGCTCAGGGTCGAACGACTCACCACAAGTAGTTCGGCAAAACGAGAATAGTTCGGTAATGGAAAATAGTTCGGCAATCCTTCGGCAACCTCAGGACGACGAAGATCGGCAAAATCGTTTATTCAAAAAGGTGCAAGAATTAGGCAAAACAACTACTAAGGAATTATTAGCCTCTTTTCCTGATATAAGCGAACGAACCGTTAGATTTTATCTTTTACGACTTTGCGATCAGGGTTTGGTTTCTAGAATCGGTAGTACTGGTCCGGGCAGTTATTACGTGGCAAAGTAGTTTGTCCGCCAGCCAGCGAATTACTATAGGCAAGGTTGTAACGTCAGCGATTAAGTTTCGTTGTCTATATTAATACCGTTAAGGGTGGATTGTTGACACGGCTTATCGCAGTATTTTATAATTAGAAAATAGGGGTTTACCCCGCACCAATAGAAGATTGTGGAGCAAGATATTCAAAAGTTTTAGCAATCAACTTCACTTTGTTGCTATGGTGTTTAGGAGGGTAAACATTGATGCTCCAAAGGAATGAAATATCTTCTTTTGGTGCGGGGTTTAGAGTGAGGCTAAACCAAACAATAATATCGCGAAACTTTTTAGTTGAGCTTTTATCTATTATTATCACAGCGAAGCTGTAAATATCGCGTGATAAGTAGATATTTGACTTCGCCGATACTTACTCGGCATAATTGCCTCGTGATATTATAATGGGATTCGCCTCGCTCATGCGAGGATTTTTTATTATAAAATACGGATTTATACAGATAATAAAATACACGCGGATTATACAGATTAAGTTAAGAACGTACGGAAAATACACACAGATTGATATGGATAGAATAAGTTGTTGGTTGTTAGTTATTTACCAAGCTACCAGAGTTATTGTTTTATCAGGCTGCCGCCTAACCTCACACGGTCAGGCAGTGGGTCGATTGGAAGGCAATAGCTTTTCTGAAAAATAATTTAAGTCAAAAATAAAAGCTCATTTTAGAAATAATTTATTTTTAAAAAGGGCATTAAAACGAAAACATAAAAATGAATATAGGACGAAAATTTGCGTCCATTGCGGTTTCCGTAACAACCGTTGTCTATATGATGGCGCCGGTTGCTTTTGCTCAGACAAGCACTACGGATTTGGAAGCCCAAATCGCAGCGCTTATGGCTCAGCTTAACGCGGCCAAATCGCAATTAACGCAAGTACAGGGAACATCATCTTCTTATTCGTTTACCCGCAACCTCACTGTGGGATCAAGCGGAGCGGATGTTAAGTCCCTTCAGCAATTCTTGAATGCTCAAGGATTCACAGTTTCTGCCAGCGGAGCTGGTTCAGTTGGCAATGAAAGCACTTATTTCGGCGCCAAGACCAAAGCCGCTTTGGCAAAGTATCAGGCAGCTAATAAAATTTCTCCAGCAGTCGGTTATTTTGGTCCGATAACAAGGAGTTTTGTTAATTCCTTGGCTTCAACAGGAACCGGAACCGGCACTGGAACAGGAACGGGAACCGGAACCGGCACTGGAACGGGCACAAGCACCACTCCAGTTTCTGGAGCAGTTTCTGTTTCTTTAGCTTCTGATAACCCAGCGTCAGCCAATTTGGCTATCGGCGCTGTGAATACTCCGGTTTTGAAGCTTAACTTCACTGCCGGATCAGCCGATGCTGTTGTTACAGGCGTAAAAGTAACGAGAAGCGGCTTGTCGCAAGATGCAGATATTAACAATATGTATCTTTACGACGGCGTTACCAGATTGGCTACCAATTTGGGAGTTTCGCTTGCTAAAGTTAACTTTAGCAATGCCAACGGTCTCTTTACCGTAAAAGCCGGAACAACAAAAGCCATTACCGTTACTTTGGATGCGACCACTGCTACTTCAAGCGCCAGCCACGTGCTGTCGTTTGGCGTTGCGGCCGCGACCGATGTAACAGTTTCTGGAACCGGCACAGTTTCGGGTAATTTCCCGGTAAGCGGCAGTCAGTATGCCTTGGTAAGCGTTTCTAACCTTGCCACATTGACTCTTTCCGGCGCAGCCAGCTCAACTGTCACCGTAAACGCGGGACAGACGAATTATTTAGTTGGTCAGGTTTCGGCGCAAGCTGGAAACCAGCCGGTTAAAATCAACAGCATCCGATTGCTTAATGTCGGAAGCGTTACTCCGAGCTTCTTGCAAAATATCAAGTTAATGAACGGCGGAACTCAAGTCGGCGCTACAATCGCCCAGCTTGGTTCTGACAATGTTTTGACATTTGATATGTCAGCCGCTCCGTTATCTTTGTCGTCAGGACAAACCGTTGTTTTACAGGTTTATGCTGACATCACTGGCGGAGTTAACAGAACCTTCCAGTTTTCTCTTCAGCAAGCTGCTGATGTAAACGCGACAGACGCGACTTACAGCGTAGGAATCGGAGCGACCCTTGCTACGGCATTGGGTTCATTCCCGGTTTACTTCTACAGCGCGACAATCGCAAACGGTGGATTGGTTTTGTCAAGAAACGTTAATTCTCCGGCAACTAATGTTGTTGCTGGAAATACCAACCAGCCGTTAGCTAAACTTGATTTGTTAGCTTCTGGAGACAGCGTTAAAATCCAGCAATTAAACTTCGCTATCACCGGCACAGCGGCTAACCTTACAAACGTTAGGGTTGTGGATGATCAGGGAGTTCAGCTGGGAACCACTTTGACTACCGGAGCCGCGACATTTAGCGTTGGTTCTGGATCGTTAAACTACATTATCTCGGCTAATCAGACCAGAACTTTGACTGTTTACGCTGATATTAGTTCGTCTGCTACAGGTTCTTATTTGATAACTCTTTCAAGTGGAACTGCGCAGAGCTACACTAGTTACGCGTCAGTTACTGTTTCTTCAGTTGCTGGTTACACATTGGCGGTATTGGCGTCAGGTACCCAGCTAGCGTCGTCTTTGAACTACGCTTTGGGAACCCCGATTGTTGTAGCCGGAGCTAGCCAAGCAAAAATCGCGTCGTTTAACTTAACAGCTGGTCAGATTAACAGTGTTAATATGACTGGTGTTACTGTGACGACTGTTAATAGCGCAGGGCAAGCTGCTTGGATTACAGCCTTGACTGTTAAAGTTAATGGCGTTCAGGCAGGCAATGCCCAGCCGACTGTTACAGCTAACCAACCGTATACCTTTAACGCTGCTTCAACAGTGGCGATTAATCCGGGCGCGACTGCGGTTGTTGATGTTTACGCGAATCTTTCCAATAGCGCGACCGCAACCAGTTCAGCGTTGATTACTTTGACATCGGTTAATGCTACAAACAATGTTGGAAACTCGGTTTCCATCACAGGCGTAACCGGTCAGACTGTCAGTATAACAACTGGCGGTACTTTGACCGGAACTGTTGATGCCGCTACTCCGAATGCCGCTTTTGTCGGAATGGGAGTTAATGGCATTTCGCTTGGTAAATTCAGATTTACCACGGACAATAATGGTAGCTCTGTCTTGACCAATCTTCAGGTGTACGACATTACAACCAGCGCGGGAGTAACAACTTCATCTGACAGGTCATTTACCAACTACAGATTGATGGATGGAACAACTCAATTGGCTACGGGATCAGAGGATTCCACTAGCGTTATCGCTTTCCCGTTGGCAGGAGTAACTGTTCCGGTAAGCTCATACAAGACGTTGAGTGTGGTTGCTGACACAGTGGCTTATCCGTCAGCTTCGTCTGGCGCGGTACACGCACTCAGATTGTATAACTACACTTATAACAACGCGTCTGGAGCAACAACTACATCAATAGTCGCTACCACGACTACGCTTACGTACAATACGAATAACCAGACCGTTTACAGAGCCACTTTGGGCGTAAGCTCTGGTCCGTCATACACCGCACCGGCTGGTCTTTCCAACGGCGCGACTGTCGGCCAGTTCACTTTTGCCGCTGGTGGATATGACGCAGTCATAAAGACTGTAAACTTGAGCCAGGCGGGTAACTTGTTACAAACTTCGTCATCTGTTCTTTTGACAGTGTACGGAAGCGACAAGCCTTCAACGGTACTAGCTACTTCAACGGTAACGTCTACTAATACGATGACATTTACCTTGAATGGTTCTACTGGTTGGACTATTCCTGCTGGACAAAACTACTACTTGATTGTAAAAGCTGATTTGACCTCTGCGTCTAACTTGGTAACAACCAGTCCTTCAACAAGGACCTACCAGATTGCGGTACAAGCCGCTACCTGGAACGATGGAGTGTTGACGACTATTTCTTCATTGGATCCGTCAATCACGTTACCAATCAATGGCCAGACGAATACATTCAGCTTCTAGTAACTTCTGATTGGAGTTTCCCGATAGCTAATAATCGGCAATTCAAAAGCCCCCCAAAGGGGGTTTTTGAATTCACGGACTAAAGAATTTTGTATTTAACGTATCCAAATAGTTATCCACATTATTAAAAAAATTATTATTGTATACTTGAAATAAGCGGGAATTACTGTTGATTTATATTCATTAAATATAAATCAACTCTATCAATAAAGCGCGGTGAAAAAGGTCTTGTTTTTAATAATAAAAAGTCGCAGATCTGTAAAATTATAAGCAAATAATTTTCAGTTCGCGGTTTTTAAAAAAATGTTTAGAAAGTTCTTTTTTGTCGGGGCGATTTTTGTAATCGCCAGTTTTTTTGCGATCGGTTTATTAAATAACGCGCAGGCTGCGGTAAGCGGCACTTCAACGGCGATGGTCAGCACGACCAGTACCGTAAGGGCGGGGTCGTTAATTCCTGTTTTAACGCTTGGCTTATCCGCTAACGCTGGTGAAACTCTATCAAGTACAACGGTTTTGGTTTCCACATCAACAAGCGCGACAAGCACCGCAATTGCTTCGTCCAGTTTTGACTGGGTAGGCGTATATAAAGACGCAAATTCTAATTTTTCTTTTGACCCAACCGATACATTACTTGCAACCTCAAGTGTTAATATCGCCACGACAACTACGATAAACATCGCGGCCGCGACAACAACTCCGGCAACCGGACTATTTTTCGTTGTTTTAAGAACTTCAAATTTATGGACTGATAACGGTTATCCTGAAGCTGCCGGAACAATTCGTCAGGGCGTTACGGTAAATATTTCCGCGAGTGGCGTTAAAACATCGGCGAATTCTCCTACTACCAACGCCACCACGACAGCTCCAGTTGTCGCTGATGTTCATTCCCAAACTCCTGATCCGACTAAGGCCATACTTACGTACAGTGGCGGAAATTATTCTTTAAGCGATATTGGTGGTTCGGGAGGGATCGGCGAGCAAGGAATTTTATCAATTTACACAACTTCTACTACTAGTTCGGCGTCGCTCGCTTCGGGCGCTCTTAACTCCGCTGGTCAAACCAATATAAATATCGGCGCTACTTTTTATTCTTCCTTGTGGCTGGCAGTAACCGACGCGGCCGGCAATGCCACAAGCACTTTTGTCCAGTTTACGCCTAACACGTCTTCAACTCCGCCGACAATTACTTCGGTTGCGGCATTCACTAATAAAATAGTGATTAATGTCAGTAAAAATTTAAGAGGAGATTTAGCGATGAATTGCGCGAACTATACGCTTAACGGCGCGGCGTTAAGTTGCGGCGGTTATGGAACGGCATTTATAGAGGTTATGGGCAACCGCGTGACTATTAAAAACTTAAGCTTAACCGGCGGAGCAACCATAAGCTTGGCAATTTCGGGAGTTACCGATACAAATAACCTTCCTCTTTCTTACTCTAATAGCAGTATTACTGTTTCTACGGCTTCGATGCCGACAATTACTACGGTTTCTCCGACTTCGGGAGCGGTAGGAAGCGCTGTAACGATTGCCGGAACTAATTTCGGGGCTAGCGCCGGCACGGTTTTGTTCTCGGGCGGGTTTAACCCAAACACAGGACCGCTTCAGCCAATCGTGGCTTCCACGACTGCTTGGAGTAGCACTTCAATTACCGCTATTGTTCCGACAGGAGCTCAAGGAGGTCCGATTACAGTTGTGACTTCCGATGGTATGACTTCGGATATGAATCAGAACACGTTTTTTGATATTTCAGGCCCTCTCAATGTCCGGGTTGATCTTTTATCCGGCGCGAGCACTTCCACGGTTACATCCAGTAGCAATGTGAGTTTGGTTATAGCGGGGATGAATGGACCCCAAGTTTATACTGCCGCGAGCGCGGGGGTAACTTTCAGCACAAGCACAGGAGTTTACACGATAACCAATATTGCGGGTATGGGGATGGTTTGGGCGTTTGATCCAACTGGCGCTCGTTTACCGGCTCCCGGCGCGAATATCCAATCCGGAACTTCAACTTCCAGCCCGTTAGTTTTGACTTTGCAAGGCGCGACAACCAGAAAAGTTTCCGGCACGATAACTACGCAGGCGAGTTGCGGCGCTGACGGCCAAAATAAGGCAATTGCCGTTATGGCGTCGCCTCAAGGCGTAAACACCACTATGGGACCGGGAGGCGCGATGCCCGCTTTTTTCAGCACAACCAGCACTTGTCAGGTGGCTTACAGCGTTGCTTTGCCGAGTAATGGATTTTATAGAGTTGAGGCGCATTTTCCTCCGTCTCCTTCAACAACAAGCACCTCACCGCTTCTTGAACCTAACGGACAGATGTTTGAAATAAGCAATTCCACCACAACGATTACCGCCAATCTTGATTTTACCGCGGCTGATAGGAAAATT
This sequence comes from bacterium, assembly GCA_021786355.1. GTDB lineage: Bacteria > Patescibacteriota > Minisyncoccia > UBA6257 > UBA9933 > JANLIR01. The sequence goes on along the minus strand of JAJYNK010000017.1, from coordinate 3,227 downwards.
TACGGCAGAGTTGTCGACGGGAGCGGCAGCGCGCTTTCGGCGGCTAAGTATAACGAGATGTGGATCTCGGCTTATCAGCCGATAGCAAACGGAAAAGGTACCGCGACTATGCCCAATAGCACCGGATACTTCACTCTTTATGTGAGTCAAGGTACTTATCGAGTAGGCGTTGGCGGACCCGGTATGCCCTCGTCAGTTGAAAGAGACGTAGTAGTCGATGCTTCAAGCGCGTTCGCGCTTAATGCCAGCGCGCCGGTGATAACGATACGATTGGAACCGCCAACAAGTAATATCTCGGGTTATGTAAAAGACGGCACTGGAAGCGCGATTGCCAATGTTGACGTAAACGCTTGGTGTTCCGGCGGACCCGGTGGCGGACACGCGTTTACTGATTCCCAAGGTTATTACAAAATGTATGTTTCGCCTTGTTCCAATTACCATGTCGGCGGATTCAGCAAGGATTACGGACAAATGTCGGAACAAGCAAATATTGTGGTGACTAATTCCACCAGCCCGACCGTTAACTTTACTTTAAGCAGCGCCAATTTTGTGACGATTTCTGGAACGGTTTCCAAAAACGGATCCGGTGTTTCGCAGGTTGATACTTGGGTTACTCAAGGAGAATTTGGACCGGGAATGGGTTGGGCTAAAACCGACAATACCGGCGCGTTTACGTTCAAAATAAGAACGGGCCTTACTAATCTTTATCTTCACGCCGCGCAAATGGGCCAGGGAGAGCTTTATAAAGCGCAATTAAACAGTGGTAATGCGGTAAGCGCCGATCAAACAGGTATTAATGTTTCCGTCAATACAGCAACACTAGAAATTCGCCTAAAGCCGAAAAATACGTTTACCAATGTATTTATTGGCGCGCACAGTTCGCTTGGCGGCGGATTTACCAATTCCACTTCAAGCGTAGGAGCGGATTACGATGCCTATAGCATCCAAGTTCCTTTTTCTGGTTCAACCACCTACACCATTGAAGGCGGAATTCCCGGATTCGGGCCGATTACGCCGACCACAACGGCAATCACAGCTAGCACTTCTATAGTTATAGATTTGAGCAGTGTTGAATTTTACGCGGTGTCAGGAACAGTTTCCGGAAGTTCAACCGACGCTTTTGTCTGGGCGGCGAGTCCCAACGGCGGCGGCGGCGCTAGAGTGGCTAGCGACGGGACTTTCTCAATGAAATTAAGAGGAGGAAATTATGATATTGGAGTCGGAAAACCAGGATTTGCGGGGACGCGATTAACCAGCCAATCAATAAGCACAACGACTACCGGGTTGTCTTTGGCTTTAACTCAAAATTCTCAAACCATTACCGGTTATGTTAGGTATAATGGTACAGCAATAGCAAGTGCGCGGGTTTGGGCTGAGCAAACCGGAAGCGCCGGTTGGGCAGGGGCAATGTCAGAAGGAGACGGCAGCTTCTCTTTAAGCGTGGGAAGCGGTTTGTGGAAGGTTCAAGCCGTGGCTGACGGGTATAACACGGCTAACCCGATCAGCGTAACTGCCCCGTCTGCGGGCTTAACAATAAATCTGCAGGCCGTAAGTTTTGACACTAAACGGACGTCGCAGTCGTTCACTCCGACTCAAGGAGGCGTTGTTCAAACTGACGACGTTAAGTTGGATATTCCCCAAGGCGCTTTGGGGTCGGATACAACTCAAACACAGGTAACGGTGCAAAACACTATGGATGTTCCGAAGAAAAATAACGTTAAGGTTTTCTCAACTAAAGGCAAAAAAATCGAAGCGGCGTATTCCAGCGGGGCTAATCAAGGAAAACAAATTTCCAATCTTTCTCAAAACGTCAATATGGAAATTGTGCTTACCAAAGCCGAGCTTATAAACGGAGGTGTTACCAGCTTAGCAGCCGCAAATAAAATTAAAATCGGCTATTGGGACAATACCGCGGATAACTGGACTGAAATTTCAACAACGCCGATACCTTCACCAACCGGCGCGACTTGGGATACTCTTACGTCTTTAACTTTGAAGGGGACAACAAGCCATTTTTCTACTTTTGCTCCGATGTTTGCCACTTCTTCAACGGCGCCAGCGACTCCCGCGAGCTTATCGGCGACAGCCGGTAACGGCCAAATTACTTTATCCTGGACCGCTTCTGTTGGCGCTACCAAGTACGACGTGTATCGTCTAAGCGGTTCGGATTATCCGTATCTTGGACAAACAACGGCAACGAGCTACACGGATACCGGATTAACGAATGGCACGGCTTATTCCTATAAAGTTTCGGCTTTGGATAGTAATGACAACGAATCAGCGGCAACAGACGCGGTCTCCGCCACTCCGGCAAGCGGCGCAGTTGCGCAGAGCGGTCTTCCGATATCGGTTTTGTCCGGGGGCGGCGGTGGTGGCGGGGGGTTCGCTCCTTCTCTTGCTGCCACTACCTCATCGGTAACGTCTGCTACTGGTACGATTTCGCAGCCGGCCGGAGTAGTAGCGCAAACTTCATTGCCGACAGGGTTAATTAAAAAGATTACATCTAGATTAATGCAGGGGGTGACCGACGTTGAGGTGAAATCTCTACAGGAATTTTTAGCTCAAGATAAGGATATTTATCCTGAAGGAACAATAAGCGGATATTTCGGTACTGCCACAAAAAGAGCTGTTCAGAGATTTCAGGAAAAATACGGTGTTGCGAAATCCGGCGATCTTGGATACGGCGATGTCGGCCCAGCGACTCGGGCAAAGATAAACCAGCTTTTAGCTGGTTCAAACGCGAGCGCTCCGCAACTGCCGGAGCAGGCGTCTTCCAAAGCGCAGTTGATCCAACAGTTGAAAGCTTTAATTCAAGATATTGAATCGAAAATAGCGAAACTTTTGGCTCAGCTTCAGGAGTTAAAGAAAGCGGCGCAATAAAAATCGTGGCAACTAAAATCCCCCGAAAGGGGGATTTTAGTTCACGGATTAATACGGACTAAAGCGGATTTACCCCACACATAATAATTTATGTGTGGGATTCATACGGATAATGGTATGCGCGCGTTGACTATTAAACGATTTATTCATATTATTAAAATTGTATAAAATCCGTATAAATCAGTGTGTATTTAATTATCCGTATTATTCTGTATTGAATAAAATGAAAAATTATTTTTTTAGCATATCAAAATTTCTTCTTTATGTAGTTCCGTTCAGTTTGGTAATTGTCTCTACCTCCACCCTCTTTCCTTTTATAGTCGGCAAATATACTTTTTTTAGAACAG
>JAJYNK010000003.1 GCA_021786355.1 bacterium | reverse complement strand
GGGCGCGAGGGATTATTTATAAATATACAGGGCCTTTCAATTAAAACGTTTGGCAACGAACCCTGGGCGCTTCGAATAGTCAGTATTATATTCGGCACGTTTACGGTTTTGGGTGTTTATTTTTTGGCAAAAGAGCTTTTTATAAAACTACCCCGCCGCTTTGGCCGAGATCCCGGCTTTACATCAGATCAACCTGAAAATAAAATAATTTCGCTTAACCAAAAAATTGCATTACTCAGCGCCTTTTTGATTGCCACGAGTTTCTGGCATATAAATTTTTCGCGTATCGGGTTTAGAGCAATAATGGCGCCATTCTTTTTAACCTGGGCGTTATATTTTCTTTTGAAAGGACTACGGAATCAAAAATGGCTTTTGTACGGAATCATTTCAGGCCTTGTTTACGGTTTGGGAATGCACAGCTATATCGCTTACCGCGCCACGCCGCTTTTAATTTTAATTGTTTTCGGAATGTGGTTTTTCACGCATAAAGAATCGAGAATGGCCACTGTGAAAATTTTTATCGTTTTTACGATTTTTTCACTTTTGGCTTTCGCGCCTCTGGGATATTATTTTTTGAAAAATCCGGCGGATTTTATGGGTAGGACTTCGCAAGTTTCTGTTTTCAACTCGCCATCGCCATTAAAAGATTTAACACTTAACACATTAAAAACTTTAGGAATGTTTGGCATTGTTGGCGACTATAACTGGAGGCACAACATATCAGGCAGTCCCCAATTATTTTGGCCCGTGGGAATAATATTTTTGATTGGCGTTTTATTTTCTCTTGTCGGTATTTTTAAAAAACCTCAAAATGACCGCGATAAAACCGTTAGATTCGCTTCGTGGATTTTATTTTCAGCGCTGGTTGTTGTTTCTCTTCCGGTGGTGATTTCGAACGAAGGAATCCCCCACGCGCTTCGTTCAATTATAATGATTCCTCCAGTTTTTATTTTAGCGGGATTTGGCGGAATATGGCTTTATGAATTTTTGAAAAATTATTTTAGCGAATTCAAGCATGGAGTTTTTAGAAAATTCCTATTTATCACCGGTATAATATTTTTAATATTCCTTCCTTTTAACGCTTACTATGATTATTTCATTAAGTGGGGAAAAAATTATAACGTACAAGGCGCATTTGCAGCCGATTATGTCGCTATTGGGCGTGAATTAAATAACCTACCGCCAGAAAGGCCTAAATTCGTTATAATTCAAGCGTCCGGCTCCGAAGTTAGAGGCATTCCAATGCCCAGCCAAACAGTGATGTTTATAACAGACACATTTACTCCGGAAAAACAAGCAAAGAAAAATATTTATTACAAATTGCCGTCTCAAATCAATCAAATTCCAAAAGGTTCTTATACGGCGGTTATAAAATAAAAAATTCGAGTCTTGTACTACTTTATACTTATTAAAATTGCGCCGACAACCATTAAGAGCCCTCCCAAAATCGCCGACCAATGAAATGACTCTTTTAAAAATAAAAGGCTGAAAATAATTATAAAAACCAAGCTTAATTTATCGATTGCCGCCACATGAGACGCAAGTCCGTATTTTAGCGCCATAAAATAAAACAGCCACGAGAGCGCGCCGAAAATTCCGGCGGCGATTATCAGCCACCAATCTTTTCCGGCGAAAAACTTGAAAGAAAAACCGTTGAATTTTCCCAAAGTCGCCGTTATAAGCAATAAAAAAGCAACCATAATAATAGCGCGGATTGTAGTTGCTAAAATAATGTCGATATTTTTTAGTCCGGCTTTGGCGAATATCGTTACTAAAGCCGCGGTTATTGCGGAAAAAATTGCGTAGATAATCCACATTTTATTCAAATTTTATAATAACAATTTCCGGACGACTGCCGGTGCGCATAGTGGGGCCCCAAACGCCAACGCCGTTTGAAGTATAAATCGAATAATTTTCTTCTTTATGAAAGCCCGTATAATATTTTCCGTATATTAAACGCGAAATAAAATTAATCGGGAAAATTTGCCCGTGATGAGTGTGTCCTGATAATTGCAAGCTGATGCCCGCCTGCTTTGCCTGGTCAATCTTTGTTGGGTCGTGCCACAAGAGAATAGACGGCTTTTGCGGATTAAAGTCCTTTAAATTTTTGATGGTTTGGCCGATATCTTTTGAAAACCCTCTTTCAGGATAAGAAATTCCGATTATTTGCATGCCATCAATGCTGACCATCTGGTCTTTTAAGACCTTGGCGGGCGTGGTTTTTAAAGCGGCGTAAGCATTTTCAACTCCCAAATAAGTCTCATGATTTCCGGTTACGTAATAAGTTCCCAGCGGCGCCTTAATATTATTTAAGGACTTCGCCAGCTCTGCTAAATCGCCGTCCATTCCGTCAAATAAATCGCCAGTGATAAAGATAATATCCGGTTTTTGAGCATTAGTTTCGTCAACCACTTTTTGCATAAATCCGGTTCTTAGCACGTGGCCCAAATGGACATCGGAAAGTTGGGCGGCTTTTCTGCCTTTCCACTCGGGCGGAAGATTTTTTATGTTTACGGTAATTTCTTTTATAACCGGATTATACGCGTTCCAAATTCCGTACGCCGAATACGCGAACGAAAATATTAAAGCAGTAACGCCTAAAGCCGTTAAATTAATTTGCCAATTAAAATATTTTGAAATCCAAATTATGGCCCAACTGGCGATAAAAACGGCAAGCAACGTTGTTGCTACGCCAAGCCACAAAGTTGATAAAAAATAAAGCGCTCTGGTTACAAAATTTTCGCTTAAACGGGCCAAGACCGATGTCAAGAAAAAACTGAGCGCCAGTCCCAAAAGAACCAGTCCTAAAATCGCCTTTACCCGAACAGTCGTTACTCCAAAAAAATTAACCGTTGAATAATAAATAAGATAGTGCCCGACAAAAACTACAACTAAAAGCAGCGCCATCACAATTACAAAAATTGGATACAAATCATGATCCATAGTATAAGTATTTTACCATTTAGCCGCGAAAGCGCCAGCTTGCGAAAGGGCTAATTTTAAAATAAAATGCTGTTAATCCTTCGACTCGCCAGTTTTTTATTGGCTCGCTCAGGATAAATATTATTTATGCGCATTCTGGACACTCTCAACGGGAAAAAAATCGCGGTAAAAAAACCAAAAAACGGCCTCAAGCTTTTTGTTTGCGGACCAACGGTTTATGACTATTCGCACATTGGCCACGCCCGAACTTATGTAGTATTTGATAGTTTTGTCAAATACCTGCGTTTTTTTAAAAGTAAGGTTTTTTATTTACAGAACATTACCGACATTGACGACAAAATAATAAGCAGGGCAAAAGACAGAAATATTAGCCCAGAAAAACTGGCCAAACAATTTGAAAAGGAATATTACGCGGACATGAAAGCGTTGGATATAAATTCAGTCAATAAATACGCTCCTGCCAGCAAATACATCAAAGAAATCCAAAGACAAATCTCCGTTCTTTTAGAAAAAAACTTCGCTTACGAAACAAAAAACGGGGTTTATTTTCAAGTTAAAAAATTTACCAATTACGGCAATCTCTCAAAGCAAAACTTAAGCGAGTTAAGGCACGGATACAGAATCGAACAAGACAAGCAGAAAAAAGATCCGCTTGATTTCGCGCTTTGGAAAAAAACCAACGAGAGCGTCGGATGGGGTTCGCCTTGGGGCTGGGGCAGGCCGGGCTGGCACATAGAAGATACGGCTATAACCGAAAAATATTTCGGCCCCCAATACGACATTCACGGGGGAGCGATTGATTTAAAATTCCCCCACCATGAGTCGGAAATAGCCCAGCAGGAATCGGCTTCGGGAAAAAAACCATTCGTGAAAATTTGGATGCACACCGGTTTTTTGCTTATCAAAGGAGACAAGATGTCCAAAAGCTTGAATAATTTTATAACCATCCGCGAATTCCTGAAAAAAAACTCCAGCAGCGATTTAAGAATGATTGTGCTTTCTCATCATTACCGCTCCCCCATTAATTACAATGACGAAGTTTTGGCATCGGCAAAAAAATCCCTAAACACCATCGAAGACTTTATAACAACTTTAAAATTCGTGGAGCTAAACGCCATAAATAAAACCGAGAATAAAAAAAACAGAACGAATACAAAAAAAATATTGGAAAAATTCGAAAACAATTTTAAGCGCGCGCTGGACGACGATTTTAATACGCCCAAAGCGCTGTCCGAGATTTTTAATCTCATAAACCAAGCAAACCCCAAATTATGGACACTTTCAAAAAAAGAAGCAGTGGACATAAGAACGTCTATAAATAAGTTTTTGAGGCTATTTGAAATAAATACCGTTCCTGTAAAAATACCTTTAAAAATAGCGAAATTAGCCCAAGAAAGGCAGTTATCGAGGCAAAATAAACAGTTTGTCCCCGCCGACCGCTTGAGAATTAAAATAGAACGTTTAGGATACTTAATAAAGGATACGCCGCTAGGGCCGTTTCTAACCAGACGTTAAGGTTAAAATTTATAAAATGAGCATAATAAAAATTCCTCCGCAAGATTTGGAGGCGGAAAAATCATTATTGGGCGCGCTGATGATAGACAAAAACGCCATAATCAAAGTGGCGGACTCAATCGCCGCCGAAGATTTTTATCAGCCGGCTAACGCGAAAATTTACGCCGCCATAATAGAACTTTTTAAAAAATCTGAACCGATTGATATTTTAACCGTAACCAATAAACTAAAGGACAAAAATCTGCTAGCCGACGCCGGCGGATCAACCTACCTTACGGATTTAATAAACATGGTGCCTTCAAGCGCCCATGTTTTTCATTACGGAAAAATCGTTCATCAGAAAAAAATACTGCGCGACTTAATACAAGTTTCAGGGGAAATTACCGAACAAGCTTTCGACAATCAGGAAAACGTTGACAGTGTTTTGGATAAAATAGAACAAAAAATATTTTCAATCAGCCAAAAATCTCTTTTGCCGACCTATTCTCTCGTCAAAGAACATTTGACCGAGGCGTACGAACGAATTGAAAAAATGAACCAGGGAGAAAAAGGGTTGCGCGGCGTGCCGAGCGGATTTAGCGAACTCGATAAATATTTGTCGGGATTTCAAAAATCCGATTTAATTATTTTGGGAGCGAGGCCGTCGCTAGGAAAAACTTCGCTCGTTCTTGATTTTGTCCGAAACGCTTCAAAAGCCGGAGTGCCGGTAGCGATTTTTTCTTTGGAAATGTCAAAGGATCAAATTATTGACAGGCTTATCGCGGCGGAAGCGCAAGTTGATTTGTGGCGACTCAGAACCGGGCGGTTAACAGATGAAATTGAATTTGAAATGATCCGCGAAGCGCTTGATCGGCTTTCGACAATGCCGATTATCGTGGATGATACGCCATCGCCGACGCTTTTACAGCTAAGGTCAATGGGCCGGCGAATGCAGATGGAACACAGCCTAGGACTTATCGTTATTGACTACGTTCAATTAATAATGCCGAGTTCAAATTCCGAAAACGTCGTCCAGCAATTTACCGAAATAAGCCATGGGCTGAAAGCTCTAGCTCGAGAATTAAACGTGCCTGTTCTGGCTGTATCGCAATTAAACCGGGCCGTGGACCAAAGGGAAATCAAAATTCCCCGCTTGTCGGATCTTCGCGAAACCGGCTGTTTAACAGCGGATACATTAATTTATAATCCGCTTTCCGGCGCCCAAATTTCTATAGAAGAACTTATCAACAAAAAAGATTATTCTGATAATTATGTTTTAAGCGTTACGGACAAGTGGCAAACTGTTTCACAGCCGATTGCAAAAGTATTTTCCAGCGGCAGAAAGAAGGTTTATGAATTAACTATGCGTTCCGGGAAAAAAATAAAAGCCTCAGCTAACCATCCGTTCCGAAAACTAAACAACTGGGTAAAATTAGCGGACTTAAAAATCAAAGACAAAATCGCGCTACCGCGATTTATCCCCGAACCGCTAAATTGTTTCAATATGGATAAAGCCCGAATTATTTTATTAGCTCACTTAATTGGCGACGGCTGTTATTTAAAAAAACAACCGCTTCATTATACAAATGCGGACGAAAATTGCCTCCGTGTAGTCGCCCAATCCGCAAAGGAAGCTTTTAATATTGATTCTAAATGGACAAAACAAAAAAATTGGTGGCATTTATACCTTACAGCTTCCGGAAATAATAGCTTGATTTCATGGCTAAAGGAATTAAAAATTCATAACCAGCGCTCTTACGAAAAAACTATTCCTCGATTAATTTTCCAACTAAGCAATGGAGATGTGGCGCTTTTTATAAAAAATCTTTGGGCAACTGACGGAACTGTCTACTTCAATAAATCATCGAATAACTGGGTCGTTTCTTATACGTCCACCAGTGAAAAATTGATAAAAGATTTACAATTTTTATTGCTTCGTTTTGGAATAATAAGCACGACGCGCGCCCACAAAAAAGCCGGCTATCGAAACTGTTTTGATTTGCATATTCAAGGATCCCAACATCAAAAAGTTTTTTTGAAGGAAATCGGCGTTTTTGGAAAAAAAGAATTATTAGCCGACAAGGCGTTAAAAGAGTTGGAATTAATAACTTCTAATCCTAATTTAGACGTTATTCCTAAAGAAATATGGGAAATAATACGCGAAGAAAAAGATAAAATTAAAATCAGTTGGCGGGAATTTTCCGCGCGCTTGGGAATGTCCTATTGCGGTTCGACTCTTTTCAAAAAATCGCCGTCGCGAAACACAATGATGAAAATCGCCACTCAATGCCTTGATAATAACCAGTTATTAATGAAACTGGCCAATTCGGATATCTATTGGGACGAAATCGTTTCAATCAAACCTCTTGGCATTGAAGAAGTTTACGATATTAGCGTTAATGAGCCTCATAATTTTTTAGCTAACGGAATTTTCGTCCATAATAGCTGGGAACAAGACGCGGACGTGGTTATGTTTATTTACCGCAAAGACCGCGATAAATTAAACCCTTCGCCCGAGGAAATAAATACCGCCGAAGTGATAATATCCAAACATAGAAACGGACCCTTGGGAACGGTTCCGCTTAAATTCGATCCGGAAAAAGCCAGCTTTAAAGAAATAACGTCTATTCATTCTTAATTATGTACCCCGAATCCATTAAACGTTTTATTGACGCATTTTCAAAATTACCTTCAATCGGTCCGCGGCAAGCCACAAGATTGGCTTTTTATTTAATAAACAGCGGAAAGGCAAATATTGAAGAAACGTCAAAAGCAATCGGCAACTTAAAAAACATTAAAATTTGTCAAGAATGTTTTTTCATCCACTCCAATTCCGATAGTCTGTGCAATATTTGCAAAGACAAAAACAGAACAAGCAATGTTGTGATGATCGTTGAAAAGGAAACTGATTTAATTTCGATTGAACGGACTAAAAAATATCCGGGCAAGTATTTGATTTTAGGAGAGCTTACCAAAAGCGGAGTTTTGGAAAGCGTCCAGAAATTACGGCTTAACAGCTTAAAAAATTTAATTAAAAATAGAGACGGGCAAATCGACGAAATAATTATCGGTATCAATCCGACCACCTACGGGGATTTGAATGCCATGCTTATTTCCAAAGAGCTTCAGGGTTTATCAAAAAAAATAACCCGTCTTGGCAGAGGCATACCAACAGGCGGAGAAATAGAATTTGCCGACGAAGAGACATTAACTTCTGCGTTTGAGCGCAGAAATTAATGGATATTTAAGATATTCATGGATACTGAATAAACACCGATAAATATCGCGAGCGTAGCGAGTAAATATCTATTTAATATCTAATATCTGTATTTCAGTGTAGTGCTGACGGTGACCCTTCTTTTTTCGATAACGGGTTTTGGAATGGTACTTAAAGACGATTTTCTTTTTATCGCGGCTATTTTTTAAAACTTTTACCTCCACTTTTGCGCCGTCAATATGAGGCGTTCCAATCTCGGTTTTATCCCCTTCTGAAACCAAAAGGACTTTATCAAAAACAAAATTTTCACCCTCTTGGGCGTTTATTTTTTCCACTTTTATTTTTTGTCCGGCGGAAACTTTATATTGTTTCCCTCCGGTTTGGATTACCGCAAAGTTTTTCATGCAATTGATA
>JAJYNK010000013.1 GCA_021786355.1 bacterium | reverse complement strand
GATATTGAGAAAAATAATGGCGCCGTTTGTGCGGCTTTTTTGAATTTGACAAAGTAATATTATTTTATATATAATATTGTTTAAGAACTTTCAAAAATAACGGTTTTACCGTTTATAAGGGAGGGCGGAATGATAGCTATATTGTCAGGGGAAAATGACGTTCATTATCAGCATGTTAAAAATGAACTGGAAAAACGTGGAGAAGATTTTGTATTAATGGATTTTTCTAAATTTCCATCTGAAATGATGATTGGTTTCCGAGTTAACACAGCGACCGATGAATTTTGCGCTGAAATTAATGGTCGGTTGATACAAGGTAAGGATATTAAAGCCGTGTGGAATAGAAGAAAAGGTCATCCTGCCGCATCAAAAAACATTTTAACTGCACAAATAAAAGAATATGTGAATCGTGAATCACAATTCTTTCTTGATTCTCTCCCACAGTTACTTCCACGTGCATTTTGGGTAAGTAATCCTGACGCTATAAGTATAGCGTCGAGAAAACCATACCAGCTTTTAATGGCAAAAAAGATAGGTTTTAATATTCCCGAAACACTCATCGGTAATTCTCCGAGTCAAATAAAAAAATTCATTGAATCTCTAGATGAGATAGCAATTAAAGCTTTATGTGTGCCTAGTGTAAAAATCGAAGAGTCTCAAGAGATTGATTCGTTGGTTTTTTACACTAAGCGGATAAATAAAGAAACGCTTGAACCGTTGTTGAGTGCCTCGGCTAACTGCCCAACTATATTCCAAAAATATATAGAAAAAGAACTGGAGTTGAGAATAACGGTTGTGGGAAAAAAAGTTTTTACCTGTGCGATATACTCACAACAATCACAGAGAACTAGAGAGGATTGGAGAAGATACGATCTATTCAACACCCCGCATAAGCCTTACTCACTTCCTAAAGAAATAGAAGATAAGTGTTTGGCACTAGTCAAAAATTTAAACCTTGTGTTTGGCTGTATAGATATGATTGTTACGCCAAGCGGTGAATATGTTTTTTTGGAAATTAATCCAAATGGACAGTGGCTGTGGATTGAGAAGTTAACGAATATGTCAATTGGAGAGGAATTGGCAAAAATGTTGGTAGCTAGTAGAATCATATAATGTTTTCTGAGGCCAATCTGTGACAAGAAAGGAGGTGAGAATAATGAAAAGCAACAATCCCGCCATTCAGCAGTTCTTTCCGGTAGAAAACGCTTCTTTTCTTCCTCTGATGTTCCATTTTGGGGAGGCTTCGAGCCACGCAAAAGACGTGTTGGAGATGGGAACGCGTTTCGAGGGCGAAGAAAGCGTTTACCGTTCGGGACCTGACGGCGGAGGATACGACACGGATTGATTTTCCACAAAAAGGAGTTATGCTACCCGTTAGTATAACTCCTTAATTTTTATAAAATGAAAAAAATATACAATAAAAAAATATATAAGCTTTTTATAGAAGATCAAAGAGACAGGAGTTCTAAAGTATTAATTCAAGCCACAAGCGATCCTAAAAAATGGAAATTAATAGAAAAAAAAGATTTACAAAGAAGACTAGAATTAGGAAAAATTTTAAATAAAAAAACTTTTTTAAGCGGAGAAGATTATTTGATGGCTGGCATGATATTTCAACATGGGATAAAAATATCCGATTCTAAAAAAGCCATCGCTTTATCTAAAAAAGCCATTGAGCTTGGTAATGAAAAGGCTAAGTGGTTATATGCAGCAACAACTGATAGGCTTTTGATGAAAAAAGGAGAAAAACAAAAATACGGCACTCAATATCAGAAAAAAGGTAATAAATGGATATTATATCCGGTTGATAAAAAAACCACCGATAAAGAAAGAGTTAAATATAACGTTATTCCTTTGAAAAAAGCTGTTGAAAAGGTTAAAATATGGAATAAAAAAAATATTGATCCTTGGCAAGAAAAAAGAAAAACAACAGGTATTACAAGTAAAAAATAAAATAAGGTCTTTTGTTTTTTATTTACAGGCACAATTACATTTTTGATGATTGATAATACTCCTTCCTTCTTTTTTGATTGTCTATTAGCGACCGGATTTTCCGGTCTTTTAGTTTATGTAAAATTTGCCCGAATTACAGAAAATTGATAAAATAAAAAATATGAATCACACACATAAAATTTCAATTGCCAATCATAAGGATTTAGAGAGGCATAGGTTGATTACAAAATTTCTAAGAATTTTTGTGGTACCGATATTAAACAGAATACCGGCCGCTACGCTTCAAAGAGTTATTAAAAAATCCAGCCAATATGGTGGAAGTGTTATAAAGAAGGCCGGTACTACGCATTCTTTAGAAGCCATGTATACTAAACATCAAAAACCGCCTTTTTATAAAGGGATTTTAAATGCTTTGGCGGATTCTTTTTGGCATGTTGACATAAATAAAAAAGGCTTTATAATACAGATAAAATCTAGGTCATTAATAACTTAACATGCAGAGATTAGACCGCTTTGTTGCGGTCGGAAAGGAGGTAGGGCCTTAATGAAAAGGGCAAGAAGAAGGAAGTGCGCACCGAGAAGGATCAAGTCGGGCAAGATCAATGACAAGGGAAGGGCGTCGACGTTCGGTTCCTGCAAGAACACCAGGGTCGTGGTCTGAGTGGTCGCAGATTTTATCAGTGTAGCGTGGTTGGGGTCAGATAATTCTTTCTGACCCCTTAATTTTATCCAAATAAAATAAGGGGGGTGGCACGTGCTCACGAAGAAATTGTTAAAAAAAGAAATTTATGTCATATCCGTGCCATCTGCCACGCTTATTTACGCTCCCCTGACTCGAAATTTTATATTATATAAGGGGAGAGTAACTCTTGATGATGTGGAGACGGATTGGCTAAAGGAAGCGACAAACATAGAAAATGTTCCGCCTTTCATTCGAGAAAAGGGATTTAGTGTTGACTCCGAGAAATTGCGGCTTCGTATGAATATTACGACGAATTGCAATTTGCAATGTGAATATTGCAGTGTGAATGCGGCTGGCGGGGAAGGCAAGAATATGTCGGATATAATCGCGCAACGCGCAGTCACAGAATTCTGCAAGGTGGCAAAAAATCGAGGAGTAAAAGAATTAGAAATTTCTTTTTCCGGCGGCGAACCAACACTTCGGATTGCTTTTATAGAGCAGCTTGTGCGTATAGCCCAACAAGAACTTGTCGATTCACAAATCAAGTTGTCGTTAAGATTGATTACTAACGGTCTTTTCTCAAGGCAAAAATTTATTAGTATCGCGGAGTTGATGAAAGAGGTGCAGGTTTCATGGGATGGTCCGGCGGATAAAAGTCCAAGATACTCTAATAAAATAGACCTTGCCAACGAAGTTTGGAGCAATATAAAATTCCTTGTTTCACGGAAGATCCCCGTAAGCATTCTTACCGTTGTATCAAGTGGGAATTATTTGTATTTGCAAGAGATTATCGATGGTTTGTACAAGGTTGGAATGAGGAAAATATTCTTGGCATTAGAAGACGATGTTGGTCGGGCCTTTGGCCGACCCGCTGCTATTAACTACTCGAAACTGGGGGATATTTATTTCAATCTTTGGAAAATATATAAAGATCGAGGAGTTGAAATAAATCTTGGCGGAACGGATATACATGCTATCTCTGTATATCCTTGTGGAGTACCAATTCCAAATTATTCCGTCGCGCCCGACGGATCAATTTCGGCATGCACCATAACATTTAACGATAGAAGTCGATTCGCCAAAACCTTTTTAATTGGTTCGGTAGATGAAAGTAATCTTCGGATTGATGAAGATGCGATTCGAAGGCTTCGGAGACTGAATGTTTTAAATATGAAAGAATGTCGGAGATGTTTTGTTAAGTGGCATTGTCGGGGTGGTTGTATGTATGCGAAGCCAAATAATCGACTAAGGAGTTTACCAGCTGAACGATGTAAGATGATAAAAGATATTGCTGCGAGAAAGCTTCTGGCAACAATATTGGAGAGGTAATTATGTTCATTTTCGGAATCGGGCCTTTTCAACGGGAGTGGGACGTTTTCCGCTCCCGATTTTTTTGTGTATCTATAATTTTAATGTTTTTATTAAAATTGTGTTTTAAACTTTTTTCTATTGATTGTTTATAAAATGCGGAAATAAGCATTGAGAGAAAGGCGCTGTGAGATACTATAATTATCGTTCTATTATTATTTTTTATTTTTTTTAAAAATTTTTTGGCGCGATTTCTGACCTCAATAAAACTTTCTCCTTCGGGGTGTCGACGATATGGTTTTTTTATTTTTTCGTATTTATCCCAGTCAATTTCTTTTTCAGATTTCCCCTCGACTTTTCCAGCGGATCGTTCTCTAAGTAATTTTTCGTATCTGATAGGAATTTTAAGGTTTTTTGAAATAATTATTGCGGTTTTTTTTGCGCGATTAAGATCACTCGATATTATTAGCGAAGGATTAAGATTTAATTTCTTAATTTTTTTGGTGATGTATTTTGAAAATTCTATTCCTTTTTTAGTAAGCGTACCAGGAAGATGTCCAAGGATTACATTATTTTTACCTTCTTTTGTTTCCCCATGCCGTACGAGTATTAGTTTCATAGAGTTTTTATTATTTAAATTCAATCTCTTCTTTATATTCATCAATGTGCGGATATTCTTCTCCGGTTAATTCCGCGATTTTAAGCATGATTTTATCGGTAACAATTTTATAATGTTTATGGTCGTGTTCGATATCATGAAATTCTTTGAAATGTAGGGGTTCTCCTATTTTTATTTTAGCTTTCTTTAGTTTCGGATATTTATCATGTCGAGACATAATTTCATAAGTACCTATCATACCAACAGGGACAATTGGAGACTTAGCTTTAAGAGCAATTCTCCCAATCCCGGTAAACGCTTTTAGTAATTTTCCGTCCGGAGATCTTGTGCCTTCTGGAAAAATACCGATCATTCTTCCTTGGTTTAGAGCTGAAAAAACTTGTTGGAAAACTTTAGTTTTATCTGGATGTTGTCTATCTACTTTTATTTGTCCGGTTAATTTCATTAGTGGCTTCCATAATCTGCTTGCAAAAAATTTCTCAGCGGCTAAATAATGAATTTTTCTTGGAGAAATTGAACCAAAACAAAGAAAATCAAAATAACTTTCATGATTAGAAGCAATAATCACTGCGCCGTCTTTAGGAATATTATGCAATCCTTCAACCTCGGCAATCCAAAAAAGACGCACAAACGGCGCCATTATTTTTCTAAGAATTGCATATCCAACCTTGGCTAATAGGGTTTCTTCATATTCCACATATTCCTCAACCTTTTTTTCTTCTTTCTTGAAGAATTTTATAACCGACGAAAAATCCATACTCTTTATAAAATTCTATCATTTTTTCTTTGCTTTTAACACCTCAAAATCCACAATAATCAGTAGCAAAAAAAGTCCAAATTTGATAGTATAAAATCAATGAAAGAATTAGTAATCTTTGATTTAGATAAAACCTTAATTAAGGGTTATAGCCAGCAGATTTTTTTAAAATATCTGTTTAAGACAGGCATTATTAATTTTTTTAACTATTTTATTATTTCAATCTGGTTTATTTTTTATAAACTAGGATTAGTTAAAAGTCCAAAAAAAATAATGGAATACGCTTTCCGATTTATGAAGGACTGGGATGGAAAGAAACTTGATTCTTTAATAAATGATTTTTTTGGAAAAGAACTTAAGCATTTATTTTTTAAGGACGGAATTGAGCTTGTTAATAATCACAAAAAAGAAAATCATGAATTATTAATCGTTTCTAACGTACCGGATTTTTTAGTAAAAAGAATATCTTTATATTTAGGTATTAATAATTATATTGGCACTAGATTAGAGGTTGTCGGTGGGAAATTAACCAGTAAAATAATTGGCGATATTGTTCATGGGGAAAATAAGGCGTTTTTAGTTAAAGATTATATTTCTAGAAATGGTTTTACTTTGGATAATAGTTGGGCATACGGAGATCATATTTCTGATTTATCAATTTTAAATATTGTTGATCATCCTTACGCAACAAATCCGAGTCCAGAATTAAAAAAAGAAGCCAGAAAAAGAAATTGGCCAATTATTTCATTTAACAATTAGGGTATTTTTTTATGAATCCTTTTCAAGCGTCTTCGCTAACAACAGCTATTTTAAGTTTTGCGCTAGGTCTTTTTGTATATTTTGGGAATCGAAAAGATAAAACAAGTCAAATTTGGGCTGTTACGGTTTTATTTGTTGGTTTATGGAGTTTGGGACTTTTTGGGGTTACGTTTTCTGGCACTGAATTAAAGGCTTTATTTTGGCAACAACTTTTAGATGGCGCGGCTATATTTATTCCAATAGCTTTTTTTAATTTTGTTTTGCGATTATTAAATATAGAGGAAAAGTATAAAAAAACTTCAATTTTTTCTTGGACTGTTGGTTTGCTTGTTTTGGCTCTTAGTTTTACAAAATATTTTAAATTAGGAGTTGCTCCGAAGTTTGATTTTGATTTTTGGATAGTTCCTGGTCCTTTGTATTATGTTTTTCCGATCACATTTGCTATATTCGTGTCTTTTTCGTTGGTATTGGCGATAAAGGAATTTATAAAAACCGACAACGCTATATTAAAAAGTCAATTGAAGTATGTTTTAGCTACTCAGGTGTTTGGTTTTTTTGGAGGCCTAACTAATTTTTTCCCTCAGTTTATAAATATTTATCCAGTAGGTAATTATTTTGTGGCTTTGTATTTGTTTTTTATTAGCTATGCGATGTTTAAACATCGTCTTTTCAATATAAAAGTTCTAGCAACGGAATTAATTATATATGCAATATGGATGTTTCTTTTGGTTAGGATATTTTTAGCGCAAACTTTTTCCGATAGGATAACTGACGGTGTTTTGTTGGTAATGCTCATTGTTTTTGGGGTGCTTTTAATTAGAAGTGTTTTTAAAGAAGTTGAACAAAGGGAGAAACTTGAGGTTAAGACTAAATACCTCACCATTCTTCGGGATTTTTCGACTTCCATTATCGGGACGTTGGATTTTAAACAAACAATTCAGATTATTGTAGACGGTATTAGCGAGAGGTTTGGTTATTTTGGAGCGTTGTTGCTTTTGGTTGATGAAGAGGAAAAAAAGATTTATCCGGCAGCGGCCACTCAAAAAGGGGAAATGTTTAATGCTTTGAAACTTTTGCCGGTTCCTTTGGAAAAAATCGTGGCGCCGTTTCCGGAAAACACCGGTTTGTCGGCAATGTCTTTAAACACTGGCAACGTTCAGATTGATGAAAAATTAGCGAACTTTTTTATGGGTATACCAGCGGAGGCGTTAGATAAAATTCAAGGAGCGGTGGGTATAAAAACAATTGTTGCTATTCCTATTATAACCAAGGGCAGGAAAGTCGGGGTTTTGGATATCTTTATAAATAAGCCGAAAGTGGAAATAGATGAAGAAGAATTGGATATTTTGAAAACAATGGCGAACGAAATCGGAATCGTTTTGGTTAATTCGGAGCTTTTTAAAAAAGTCAGCGAATTGAGCGCGTATAAAACCGAGATGATGTCCATAGTGGCGCATCAATTAAAAAATCCGCTGGTGGTGGTGAAAGGGTATTCTTCTTTGGTGGAGGACGGCACGGTAAAGGGGATGAAAATGTACAAAGAGGTTTTCAAAAAAATAAAATCTTCCGCGAACAAACTAATAGGCACTTTGAACAATATTTTGGATTTACATCATATTGAAGAGGGGAAGATGCATTACGAATTTCAAAAATTGGATTTGAATAAGGTACTCAAAGAAATGGTTGAAGATTTTCAGATTTTGGCAAATCAAAAAAATTTAAAACTTACTTTTGAACCGGCCAAAGGAGATGTTTTTGTAAGCGGCGACCCGTATAAATTGACCCAGGTTTTTCAGAATTTAATCGATAATTCTTTGAAATACACGGAGCAAGGGTGGACGAAAGTTGGAGTTGAAGAAAAAGACGGGTCGGTGCTGGTAGTTATTAGCGACACAGGCAGGGGATTTACGCAGGAATTGGGAAATAAATTATTTCAGAAATTTTCAAGGGGCGTGGAAGATACTCTTATTTTAGGAACAGGATTGGGACTTTATATTTGTAAAGAAATTATTGACGCTCATAACGGAAAAATCTGGGCGGAGTCTCCGGGAGAAGGAAAGGGAGCGAGGTTTTATGTATCGCTTTCGGCGATAAAATAATTTATTGATTGTTTTTGAATTGTTGATATTATCGTTATAATGCGACAATACGCAAGGTGAGATTTTTATTATAATTGGCGTATATATTATGAAAAACAAATTCTATATTACAACACCAATTTATTATGCAAATGGGAAGCCTCACATTGGTCATGCCTTTGCTACTTTATATGCCGATGTAATAGCGCGTTTCCAAAAAAACAAGGGGTGTAAAGTACTATTTATCACCGGTACAGACGAGCATGGATCAAAAATCGCTGA
>JAJYNK010000034.1 GCA_021786355.1 bacterium | reverse complement strand
TAACGCCTGAGGCTTCTAAGTTGCCGTAAGAACCATCGATATAAGCTTGCATTAATTGTTTTTGATGGGGTAAAAACCAGCCGGTTTTGCCATGATCCCCATTTGTGCAAAGTCCTGAAGCAGTTGAAGTGGCATTTTGGGCAGTTGACCAGTTATTAGCAGCTGAATTATCCCAAGAATAAGTCATCGGTGTAGTATCAGAAAAACTATCACAACCAGCGCCATTGCAAAGCAGGCTCCAAATTAACCCTGTGGAATCGTCTTTGGCGTCTGCGCCGGTATCGCCGGTACCGCAATAATTATTACCGGCATTGCAAGCCGTCCATCCCATGGTGTATCTGCCGGTAGAAGGGGCTCCGCCATTATTGTAATCATCGGCGCCCCCATTGGCCTGCGAACCGCCGGTAAACGCGCCGCTCGTGCCATTATAAAGATTAACTAGGCTGGTTCCGGACGCAGAAGCTGTCCCCAAAACATAGGCGGCATTAGTATCGCCATATAAGGCGCCGGTTTGGCTTACCCCGAATGCTGTGCCTAATTTTACCGTACTGGTAGAAAGATTGGCGGCATTATACGTTCCGGAAGCCGTGGCCATGGTCAATACTTTTGAAGCATCGGTGTCGCCGTAGAGCGTTCCTGTGGTCCCAAAAATATTAACACCGCTTTTAATGCTTCCCGTGGCTAAATCCGCATCCCCTGCCAAAGTGCCGCCGGAATAATAACCAGCGGTAACCGATTGGTCAGAAGAACTGGCGGTTAAACTGAAAGCGCCGTTATTAGCTATTGAACCGGCAACACCCAAATACGAAGTGCCGGTCAGCACTTTTGTCGCGTCAATGGTCGGGATAGCGTTATAGAGTTGGGTTAAAGTGTAAAGAGTGCCGGTCGCCGATGCTCCGGGCGAAAAGATGTGATTGCTCGCAGTAGAAGTGGCATTGGTGGTTAATCTGGTATAAATATCGCTTAGAGTATAAGAAGTTGCCGCCGGGCTGGATGAAGGCGTTAAACTACCGGCTTTAACAACCGTAAAAATTACCAAAACCGAAATCAAAACGGTTAATCCAGTATTAATGACTTTTTGAAAAATTTTGTTTCTGTTGAAATCCATATTTTTTATCTTCTTTATCCTCTGCCGACCGCCACTGAAATAAATATTATTTATTTCAGAAAGTATCCGCGAGGATTATTAATAATTAATTTTAATTGACTACTTATATATATGCAACCGCAATAAGCCGCGGGAATATTTTTTGCATTACTATATCTTTCCTACCAATTGATACACCGGCACCATTACAGATAGCGCAATAATGCCAACAACCAATCCGATACCCAACAAAAGCATTGGCTCAAGAAACGACACAAGAGTTTTTATCGAGGTTTTCACCTCGGATTCATAAAAAGTGGCAAGAGTGAGCAAAATGCTTTCAATGTGGCCGCTTTTTTCAGATATGGCGATAAGATTCACCACGGTTTTCGGAAATATAACTTCTTTTCTAAATGCTTCTCCCACAGTCAGGCCCTTGGCGATGCCTTCATTTGCAACTCTCAAGATACTGTCTTTCATTTCTTCGTCGCCTACAGCGTTAGCGGTAGTTTCCAAAGCCTCTATAATAGGAAGGCCCGATGTTAAAAGCGAAGAGAAGACAGCGCAAAAACGCTGAACAGCCAAAATTTTTAAAACTTTTCCGATAAGAGGAAGTCTTTTTCCGGCTCGGTAGATAAGCCTTCGGAAAAATAGATTTTTCTTAAAAAGAAACCAAAACGTCACAATCGAGCCGACAATAAATACCAGAAAAAAAATAAAGTATTGATTAACAAAAGCGGAAACAGCAAAAACAATTTTTGAAAAAAGAGGCGGATCAATGTCGCCGGTGCTGAAAATTTTTCCTATTCTCGGAAGCGCGAATCCGACTAAAAAGAAAACAACCAGCGTGGCAACAATTATGAGTATTATCGGATAAATTACGGCTGCCCGGATTTGAGAACGCAGTTCCTGTTCGCGCTGAAGATTATCGCTTAGCCCTTCAAGCGACTTGTCTAAATTTCCCGAAACCTCCCCGGCTCTTATTAGGTTAACAAAAACTTGCGAGAATTGCTTTGGATATTTGGCAAAGGCAAGGTAAAAAGGCTGGCCTTTTTCAAGATTGCTTTTTATTTCAAAAAGCAGGTCGCGAACAGCGGGCTTGTCAAAATCATTTATTAAAATATCAATGGCCTTAAAAAGATCGGTTCCGATTTTTAACATCAGCGACAAATATTTTGTAATAAATATTTTATCGGCGACATTTATGGAACCTCCGAATAAACGCTTTTTTGACGCAGTGGCGATGTTTTGTTTCTTAAGCGAAATGGGCTTTAAGCCCTGAACAGCCAAAGACGCTAAAACTTCCGCGGTTGAAGCTGCTTCGATTTCTCCTTCAATAACTTTTCCGTTTTGTTGCGCGGCTATGTAAGAAAATTTCATATATTTATAATACCAACTCCACGAATTTATACGAACACCACTAACTAAAAAAATCCTAATACTTTGAATTAATAACCCTTTTGGGTTTTAAATATTTTTGTCGAAAATTCACTATTATTCCTAAACGCAAATTAGCGAATTCTAGATATCTCTTAATCTGGTAATAATCATCGACTATTATTGTTGGCCTTACTTTTAATTCAATAATGAGAGCGTTATCAATTATAAAATCTGCCTTGTTTTTATCGCTACCGGTCATTGAAATTAATTTTTCTCGCTCGTATTTTATGCCCTTTTCTTTTAGATACTCTTCGATCAAATCGCCATACTGGTTTTCTCTCGCGTATCTGCCAAGCCGATCATGAACTTTGTAAAATATACCACCCAGCTCATATGATAATTCTTTATAAATTATTTCTTTTTGATTCGCGGTGTTCGTGTCCGTTCGCATTGTTTGTATTAAGTTATTCTTCCCTGATAACCCTCATGACTTCTTCGACTGAAGTTAATCCCAGCGCAGCTTTACGCAAGCCGTCCTCAAACATCGTTATCATTCCTTTTTTCCGGACCAAATTGGTTAAATTAGTCAAAGAAAAATCGATTTTTGCGATCTCCGCCCTGACTTCGTTATCTATTTGCATAACCTCATAAATACCCATTCTGCCCCGATAGCCAGTATTGGCGCATACATTGCAACCCTTTCCCCTAAATAACGTTTTGGGTATCTGATAGTCGGCTGATAAATTAGATTCGGATTTTAATTTTTCAAGATTTTTTAAAAAATCAGCCGGGGTAGAATAAGATTCCACGCAGTTTGTGCAAATTTTTCGAACCAATCTTTGAGCGATGATTAAATTCAAAACCGCCGCAACCAAAAACGGCGGAATTTTCATATCAATTAAACGGGGAATGGTCGTGGGCGCGTCGTTGGTGTGCAAACTTGAAAGCACTAAGTGTCCCGTCAAAGCGGCATGAACCGCAATTTCGGCTGTTTCTTCATCGCGGATCTCGCCTACTCCGATAATATTCGGGTCTTGCCGTAAAATCGATCTCAACCCAGCGGCAAACGTTACGCCGGCAACCGTATTAACCTGCGTTTGATTAATATATTTAACCGAGTATTCTATGGGGTCTTCTATTGTAACGATATTAACTTCGGGCTTATTTAACATATTCAAAATAGAATAAATGGTTGTCGTTTTACCCGATCCGGTAGGACCGCAGACTAAAATCATTCCGTAGGTTTTAACAATATTTTCTTTAACAACTTTTACGGTGTCTTCAAGCATGCCGACCTCTTCCAAAGCAAGCGGTTTTTGCGCGGCCGGAAGCAAACGCAAAACAATTTTTTCGCCGTAAAAAGTCGGAATAATCGAAACACGCAAATCCAAAACCGATTCCGATAACTGATAACGAAATCTTCCATCCTGCGGTTTATAATGTTCGTCAAGTTTAAGCGCCGCTAAAAGTTTGACTCTAGCCAGAATCGCCGAGTGGACATCTTTGGGAATTTTAGCGATTTCATGGAGAACGCCGTCAATTCGGAATCTGACCAAAACCATATCTTCCAACGCTTCTATGTGAATATCCGAGGCTCTGGTCGCGGAGGCGTAAGCGATGAAATTTTCAACGATCGCCACTATGGGCATTTCCCGGGCAATCTTTTCAATTTTATCCTCCTTAATCGAAAGAGAAGTTTTAATATTTTCCTCGATTATTTTTTGAAAGTCCGCGGATGACTGACGGTTATAAATAGCAAATCCCCTTTCCAGGTCCGCCGGCCTTGCCAAAAATGGTTTTATTTTTGCGCTTAAAGAATTTTCTAAAAAATCTATGGTTTTCAAATCACTTGGGTCTTCCATGGCGGCGTCGTAAACGCCTCCGATTTCTTCTTTAAAAAGAATGACTTTTTTTTGGCGGGCGAGCTTTTCATTAATTTTCATTAAAACATTTTCGTCTATGGGATTAGCGCTTAAATTGACCGGCTCGACTCCCAAATAATTGCTAAGAAGCGTATAAAGGTATTCGGTCGTAAGAACGCCCCTGGAGACAAGAACGTCGGATAGGTTTTGATTCAACCTGCCGGCTTCTTTTTCTATAACATCAAAATTGTCCGGGGTTATTAACCCGTCTTTTACCAAAAAATCTTTCAGTTTTTGAGAGGGAATGGTTAACATGCCAATGTTGTATAAATTTTCTAGCGGAGCTCAATGCGTAGGACGAAAATTTATCTACAACATTGAGCACCCAGCACCATTTTTGAAAAATAGAAAATTCTATCGTACAAAAATGGTGCTGGGTAAAGGGTTTCGTATATAAAACCCTTTAAATCTTAAATAATTGCCAAACCCGTGTTTCGGCCAACCATTTACTAATTATTATAACAAAAATCGCAACCGGTATCCACAAATAATAAAACGACATTCGCTCCCCTTTTATTGTAGAAAATCTATTCGATATCAGCGAGCCCAAAATGGAAGCAAAAAAAAGAAAAATAATATAAATAAAAATTCCCGGAAAACCCGATAAAAAAATCGCCAATGCCCCTAAATAATACTCTTCAGGATAAAAAAACTTTTCTTCGAATTTTTTGTTATAACGTTTTGCAAGTTTTATAAATGCTACGGAAAATAATAACGAAATGATATGGGCCGTAAAATACCAAAAAATCGAGTATCTTAAAAAATAACCGATCCCTTGATACGGCGGCAAAAGAAATTTAGAAACCGGGTGATTTTCCCAAACAACATACTGGGAGATGGAAATAAAAAACGCGAATAAAAAAATCGCGGCTATTGAAAAATAAAATAAGTAGCGAAAGATTTTTTTATTTTTACCAAAGGAGCGCAGGGTTAGCTGCGCTCCTAAAGCTAAAATCAAAATTGTAATGGAAAGATAAAATACCACTGAGAAAATTTTCTAATTAAAGCGTTAAAGAAGTTCCGACTTCGTAGTAACAAGTATTTTCAATGTAAGTGGAACAGGTATTTTGAGTTCCTCCATCCGTCGCCATTTTACCGCGATATTTATTGCTTTCCAATCTGCTAGTAAGCTTAAAAACATTAGCCGAGCCATCTCCGGCGTATGAGTAATAGTAGGTTGTACTATTAGTCGGATCGATTGGAAGAATTGTGAGCGGAGACGTGCCGCCTCCAACATCGGTGAAATTCACATTAACCCATCCTGTCCCACCTATAGCGGTGGAGCTAGTAAAAGTTGCGGCGGTGCAAGCGGAAGACGAAGCAAAAGGACAGTTAGCAGTTGCTACCGTAATCCTATAC
Organism: bacterium; assembly: GCA_021786355.1. GTDB lineage: Bacteria > Patescibacteriota > Minisyncoccia > UBA6257 > UBA9933 > JANLIR01. Next base: position 2,882 of record JAJYNK010000034.1, on the reverse strand, counting down.
GCCAGTCCTGTTCCGCCAACGTTTGTGTTTGGCGTTGCGCCCGTTGAAAGATGGTAATTAATCGCGGTTCTTAGAGTGTCGAAATCGGAAATTCTCTGGCCGTCTCTGGCTTGTCTTAAAAGTTCCGCCGGGTTTAACACTAAAGCGACAACCGACGCTAAAATCGCTATGATACCGATAACAATCAAAAGCTCAAGCAAAGTAAATCCTTTCTTCATAAATTATTTTTTTTATTCCTGTAAAAAATTAATCAACTTATAGATTCTCATCTCGACCTTTCCCTGTAGTAGAACTTTGACCGATTAAAATCTTTGATTTTAATCCCGCTTAGCGATATCAGTCAAAGTTTCACTACGGGGTTTTCAAATTATTTAAAATCGAAACAAAATACTGCAGTTTCGATATTGTTTTTATTATAGCATAAGCCGCGATGACTCAAGTGAACTTATCCACACCCCCACACCAAACGAGGATTAAATCAAATCTAAAGATTTGATGAGGCGAATTACATCTAAGTATTGTCTAAATATTAATTTATATACATTTCCCACGATCGTGGGAAATGTATATAAATTGGCACTGATATATATTAGCATTAAATTTTGGCATTAAATTGAATCGACATGTTTAAATCCAGATAAATATAAAATAAATAAAATATGCGCGCTCACAAATGTATGTCCGATTTAATAGGCTTTATAGACATTGACAGTTAATTATAAACGACTATACTAAATAGGCTCTGAACCAGAGCACAAAAAGCGTTTTGTGCTCGGCCGAGCACATAAATCTAATTAAATTATGTGCTCTGGAATGAGCTAAGTATGGAAAGGACTTTAACAATCGGTGCTTTTTTTCAAACCAAAGAGGTTGGAACTTTTTTGGTTGTCCCAATCCTTCGGTGATACTCAGGCCTTCGGTTCTGAGAGCAATCTCAGGCTCGAAGAGATTGTCCTGAGTTTGTTGAAGGACAAAAATGCTGAACTTCAAGCTGGCGAAGGATTTCTAATAATCAGTACTGGTTGTTAGATTTTCTTCGCTAGATAAGCTTGAGCTTTAGCATTTAATTGAGAGTTTGATCCTGGCTCAGGATGAACGCTGGCGGCGTGGATAAGGCATGCAAGTCAAACGGACTATTTTTTGAACGAGGTGAGATTACATCAAATCAAGGAATAAAAATGGTTAGTGGCAAACGAGTTAGTAACACCCTGGTTACCTACCCCAAAGTCGGGCATAACTAGCCGAAAGGTTGGCTAATTCCCGATGGTCCCTGAGAGCGTAAGCTCGAAGGGTAAAGTCGCAAGACGCTTTGGGAGGGACCTAGGTCCTATCAGCTTGTTGGCGAGGTAACGGCTCACCAAGGCTATGACGGGTAGGGGTGCTGAGAGGCAGTCCCCCAACGACGAGACTGAGACACGGCTCGTACACCTACGGGTGGCAGCAGTCGAGAATATTCCACAATGGGCGAAAGCCTGATGGAGCGACGCCGCATGCAGGAAGAAGGTCTTCGGATTGTAAACTGCTTTTTGCCTTGAGAAAGTCGTGCCTCACTATTGTTCAGCACGACCACTGATTAATGCTGATATGGCGGATTTATACTGATAAAATTAAATTTATCCGTATCAATCAGTCAAAATCCGTATAAATCGGCGGTGCCGAGCAACAGCGAGGTACGATTGATAGTAAAGGTAGAATAAGGGCTTGCTAACCTCGTGCCAGCAGCCGCGGTAATACGAGGGGCTCAAGCGTTATCCGGATTTATTGGGCGTAAAGGGCGCGTAGGGGGTTTGGTGCGTCTGTTGTAAAATACCTTTGCTCAACAAAGGAACCGCAACAGATACGACCTAACTAGAGGATGTTAGAGGTAGATGGAACGCACGGTGTAGGGGTGAAATCCGTTGATATCGTGCGGAACACCAAAGGCGAAGGCATTCTACTAAGGCACTCCTGACCTTGAGGCGCGAAAGCGTGGGGAGCAAAAAGGATTAGATACCCTTGTAGTCCACGCCCTAAACGATGTCTACTAGCTGTTTCGAGTATCGACCCTCGGAGTGGCGTAGCTAACGCGTTAAGTAGACCGCCTGGGAAGTACGGTCGCAAGACTAAAACTCAAAGGAATAGACGGGGACCCGCACAAGCGGTGGAGCATGTGGTTTAATTCGACGACAAGCGAGGAACCTTACCAGGGCTTGAAATTCTGATGAAAGGTCGCTGAAAAGCGATCCCTCCCTTAAAAGACATCAGGACAGGTGCTGCACGGTCGTCGTCAGCTCGTGGCGTGAGCTGTTCCCTTAAGTGGGGTAACGAGCGCAACCCCTGCTGTCTGTTACAAGTGTCAGGCAGGACTGCCGTGTATTTCACGGAGGAAGGCGGGGATGACGTCAGATCAGCGTGGCCCTTTGATGCCCTGGGCCACACACATGCTACAATGGCCGAAACAATGGGTTGCCAAGCCGAGAGGCGGAGCTAATCCCACCAAATTCGGCCCCAGTTCGGATTGAGGGCTGCAACTCGCCCTCATGAAGCCGGAATCGCTAGTAATCGTGAATCAGCTATGTCACGGTGAATACGTTCTCGGGTCCTGTACTCACCGCCCGTCACACCAAGGGAGCTGGGAGTACCTGAAGGTCGTCTTTGACGGCTCAAGGTAAGCTCAGTGACAGGGGTGAAGTCGTAACAAGGCACGCGTAGCGGAAGCTGTGCGTGGAATAATTAAATTCGAAAATTGATCGATGAACTAAATTGTGGCAGGAAAAGGCTAATTCAATTCGCTTTGCGAATTGAACGCCCGACCAAATCGCCGCGATTTGGTTTAGGGTGTTAGTCGAGGAACCTTAAGTCTCGACTCTTCTCGCTTAAGGCGAGATGCGTGTCCTTCGACA
>JAJYNK010000031.1 GCA_021786355.1 bacterium | reverse complement strand
ATACCAAAAAAATATTTTGATTTTTAAAATACTCGCTTTGATATTATATTTATCCAAAATATTTTTTTCAGTTTTAAAGCTTATGTCGCCTGTAAATAAAATTTTAACCCGCTCTTGGCTGGAATTATTTTCTAAAAGAGAAACTAAGGCGGTTTCGTTTGGGTCATTACTTTTTAAATCTTTTTCTCCCGGAGACAGAAAAATCAAAATATTTTTTTGGTATTTAATTTTATCCCCTTCTTTTAAAACAACAATCGAAGATTTGTTTTCTTTAATCGACTTGGCGAGTTCTTGCCAAGAAAGCGCAACCCCCTTTTCGCCGTTAAAAATAAACGCGCCTACTTTGTATCTTTTAAAAACATCGATTAATCCGTTAAAGTGGTCGGTTTGAGGATGCGATAAAATTACCAAATCAATATAGCGGTCTGTCGGCGAAAAAATTTTCGATAAATTTTCAAGGATTTTATTGTTCGGCCCGCCATCGATTAAAATTTTTACATTACCCGGAAGCACAACTAATTCGCTGTCGCCTTGACCGACATTTAAAAAATACGCTTCAAGATTTTTATTCGGGCCAGCAAAAATTATCGACTGCCAGATAAAAACATCAAAAATTATTAAAGCAGAGATTAAAATTTTTATTTTTAAGTTCATACTGCGAAATTATGTCGAGGCTGGTTAAGTTGGCGTTGAGTTTTTCTTTTGGCATAAACGACGAATAAAATTAAAAGAGCGTAATAAATAATTATTCCTAATACTCCGAAAGAAATTTTTAAAGGCATTGCGATTTTTCCAAAAAAATTTATTACGGCCAGTTCGTAATACAAAAACAAATGAAGAAACCAGCCTAAAATTTGAGAAAGATAATAAGAAAAAAATCCGAGAAATCCCGCAAAAAACCCGACACCCATCGTAAAAGGAATAAGCCATAATATTAAGACGTTCGCTAATATTGAAAGAATGGAAAATTTCCCGAAAGAAGAAATAAGAATCGGCAAAACCGCCAGTTGGGCCGAAGCGGTTGATATTAAAATTTCTTTCCACTGGGCAATTCCTTTATTTTCCAATTTTAAAAAGATTTTAATTGCCGGAGAAATATAAGCGATTCCCATCAAAGCCAAAAAAGAAAGTTGGAACCCGATGTCAAAAGCCAAGATTTTCGGATTTTGCAAAATCATTAAAAAAGCGGAAACGCTCATTGCATTTCGAAGCGAATAAATCCGGCCGATTTGTTTTCCTAGTAGCGCCACCGAACCCATGATTGCGGCTCTCGCGACCGAAGCTTCGGCGCCGGTCATCAGCACAAACCCCAAAATAAGCGCCAAGGTCATTATAAAAGCGATGTTTTTTCTAAAATAAAACGCGAATAAAAAAGCGGCCGTGGAAACTATGACGGTTATGTTGTATCCGGAAAGCGCCACAATGTGCGTTGTTCCGGAATTACTCATCGCGTCTTTTAAGTTTTTGGAAAATTCCGACCTTTCTCCCAAAGTTAGCCCCGAAGCTAAAGCCGATTCTTCTTGGGGTAAAATTTTTTGGAGCGCCAAAACAAATTTTTCTTTAAATGAAAACAAAATGGATTTTATTTTTGATCCCTGATTCGTTTTTATCGGGTTTGTTTTCGGATAAACGGAAACGGCCGAGATTTCGTTTTTGGCCAAATAGTTTGCGTAAGAACCTCCGGGTTTTTTTATTGTTCCTACAAAATTTAATTTGTCGCCGTAATTGAATTCAGGATAGGGTTTTAGAGTAACCAAAATTTTTCCTTTATACGGCGTTTCCAAGTCAACCGCAATTTTTTGGCTCGCTCCTTTTTGCGGATAGTTGCTGACAATGCCGGAAAAATTTATTTTTCTGTCAAAAGGAGCGGAAAAACCTTTTTGTATTTGGAAATCTCCCCAAAAATAGTAGATCGCCCCAATAACCATAAGCAACGAGAGAACCGATAGCCATTTTAAATTAACAAACCGTTTTACCGAGAAGCTGTTTAGGATTAGAAATGAAGCCGCGCTTAGCGCGGTTATAAAAAGAATTGTCGGAAATTTTAAATTCAAACTCGCCAATAAAATACCCAAAAGAAAAAATAAAATGAAATAAAATGCGCTTTCGTGGAGTCTCATTACGATATTTTAGTCCGCTTCGTTGTATAGTTAACTATACAACGGGAGTTTATCCCACTCATTAAAAATCGATACCTGCGCGCGCCGATTTTTTGTTTTTTTGGAAAGGATGCTTTATTTCTTTCATTTCTGTAACGAGGTCGGCAATTTTTATAAATGATTTGGGCGCGTTTCTACCGGTCAGTATTACGTCTGGCGACGTCGCGGATTTACGCTGATTAGAACGCGGATTTACGCGGATAGGTTTCAGGATTTTTAAAACGTCTTTTGCGGAAACTAATTTTAAATCAATCGTGTTATTTATCTCGTCCAAAATTATTAAATCGTATTTTTTTGATTTAATTTTTTGTTCGGCGATTTTGAGTCCCTCTCGAGCGGCTTTTTGATGGTCTTTGAGCGGCAGTTTGTCGCCCAAGATTTTTACAAACCCTTTCCCCGTTTTTATTATTTGTAATTTATGTTTGTAGTCCGTAGTACGTAGTTTTCTGGCGAAGATGTCTTCACCGCTTTTCCACGGTCCTTTTATGAATTGGATTATTAAAACTTTTTTCCCTTGCCCCAACGCCCGTATTGCTTGTCCTAAAGCGGCGGTGGTTTTTCCTTTTCCGTTTCCTGTAAAGACAAGAATCATATATATTGTATTTAATCATAAAATTGAGGTTCTATCTACGCCTATTGCTTTCTTTAGTCTTTTCATTTAGACTATTTTTCGTGTCGCGCCCCGTTTGATAATAGGCTTTGTTTGTCTTATCTAATGGGGCCTAGCGCGCTTTTTTATTTTTATTGATAATAAAATGGATACTGAAGTAAAAAATTCGAAAACAGAAGAAATCGTTAAGGAAATAGCCGAAATCGCGCCGGAGGGTGTTGATTTTGAGGTGATTAAAGAAATGGCCGAAGCCGGAATAATGTATGGTCACAAAAAAACCCGAACCGTGCCGAAGTTCAAGCAGTACATATTTATGACTCGAAACGGCATAGAAATCATTGATTTAGCCAAAACCGCTAAAGCCATAGAAAAAGCCGCGGAGTTTCTAAACGAGCAAATTAAAAACAAAAAAACCGTTCTTTTAGTGGCCACCCAGCCGGCTGCTTGGGAAGCTGTTCAGTCAATGGCTAAAAAATTCAATCTGCCGATGATAAAAAACAAATGGATTGGCGGTTTGATAACCAATTTCAAAGTCCTTTACGGGCGATTGGAATATTATCGGAAGGTCAGTCAGGGAATAGAAAAAGGCGAATACGAAAAATATACCAAAAAAGAAAGAACGGTAATAAATAAGAATGCCGAAAGAATGGGCAAAATGTTTGAAGGCTTAGAAAGACTTGAAGGCGAACCAGACGCTTTGTTTATTATAGATACTTCTCTTAAAAATCACATGACAGCCGTGAAAGAGGCAAAAATAAAAGAGCTTCCGATAGTTGCCATTATCGACAGCGACGATAACCCTGAGCTTGTTGATTATCCTATTCCCGCCAACGATCATTCAAAAAACAGCATTGAATGGATTATAAATAAGATTATAATGAAAGTCAGCGAAGAAAATTCGTAAAATGGTTAATTTAATCCAACAATTAAGAGACATCACAGGCGCGGGAGTGATGGAGTGCAAACGCGCTTTGGAAGAAGCCAATAACGATTTGGAAAAAGCCAAGGCCATAATCTTTGAAAAAGGGTTGGTCAAGGCGGATAAAAAGAGCGAGCGCTCGACCGGTTCCGGAATTTTGGAAACTTACGTTCATAACGGAAGAGTCGCGGTTCTTTTGAAGCTTTTGTGCGAAACCGATTTTGTCGCCAGAACCGATTCGTTCAAAGAATTGGCGCACCAAATTGCCATGCATATAGCCGCGATGAACCCTGAAAATATCGACGAGTTGCTTAAGCAGAATTTTATAATGAATGAAGCGATTACCGTGGAAGATCTCATAAAGCAAGGCATCGCCAAATTAGGCGAAAACATGAAACTTGAAAAATTCTGCCGCTACGAATTATAAAGGGCTTTGTTTCCGACGATTTGGTCGGAATTACAAAACCTTTACCCAGCACCTTTTTTGGAAAATAGAAAATTCTATCATACAAAAAAAGTGCTGGGTGCTCAAATTTATGGTTAAATTTAATTACGCGTCGTTTATAAAATTTTAATAAATTTGGCATGACCATTAATTTTGTTTTCGAAATCATATTGATGGCGAGTTTGGGAGCCATGATTTATCTTGTGGCTAGGGCTGTGCCGCGCGTAAACGATACGGTTTTAGACGAAGGCTCGGCAAATAAAGGGCTTGGAGAAAGATTTGGCAAGTTTATCGATTCTCTTCCTATAGAAAAAGCGGACCTGACAATCAGCCGCATTCTGGAGAGGTTATTAAGGAATTTAAAATTATTGGTAATGAGAGTTGACAATAAATTAAGCCAGCATTTGGCGAAATTCAAGGCGAAGATTATGAACGGCGAACAAAACGGCAAAAAACCCACGTTGTTTTCAGTTTCAAACGAAGATAAAGAAAACGGAAATAATCTCGATACTCCCTTGACTGAAGAATCGTTGAAAGATGTTTCTGATCTTGAAAATAAAGATTCTGAAAAATAGGTTAAATTCCTAATCGAGAGTGTTGTATGTACTATTCGATTTGACCTTTAAGAAAAAAGGCGCTATTATTTTTATATGCGCAAGATTAATCAAGACAAACTTGCTGAAGTTAAGCGCCTTTATTATAAAAATGGTTTGGGGATGAGAGAAATTAGCGAAATATTCGATGTATCGATTGACGCAGTGGTTTATTTTATGAGGAGAAACGGACTTGTGCGCAGAAGTTTCGCAGAAATAAATAAAATACGATTTAAAAAAAAGAAACCGTCTTTTGAGAAAAAAGTAAATTTGAATAGCGACGAGAAAGAGCTACAAGCTATCGGAGCGATGCTTTATTGGGGAGAGGGATATAAAAGCGATAAGGGGACCGGTATTGATTTTGCCAATAGTGATCCGGAGATGATTTCAATTTTTCTGAAATTTTTAAGGAACATTTACAAACTTAATGAAAATAGATTAAGAATTTTATTGTATTGTTATGCGGATCAAAACGTAAAAGAACTTATTTATTTTTGGAGTAAATTGACAAAAATACCAATAAAGCAATTTACTAAGCCGTATGTCAGAAAAGATTTTAGAAAAGACGGAATTAGAAAAATGAAACACGGGTTGATTCATGTAAGATATTCAGATAAGAAACTGTTGATATCTGTAAAAGATTTGATAAGCTTTTATAAGAAAAAATATGGGTAGGTAGTCCCGTAGGGTGCGGGGGGGGTCTGTAAAACCCTTGTCCATGTGGCCCAGTGAGTTCGACTCTCACCCTACCCACATAATTGCTGAAGTGCTCAATGGCACCCGCCCGATTAAACGCTTTAGTCGTTCGGGCGAGGAGCAACTGTTTTGCTCCAGCCCCGTTAGATATGCCGGGATAGCTCAGTGGTAGAGCAACTGTTTTGTAAACAGTAGGTCGTCGGTTCGAATCCGACTCTCGGCTCCATAAATTAGCTAACAACTATTAATTAATAACTAATAATCAAAATTTCTATGTCAGAACAATACAAACAACCTAAAAGCGATTTAGAAAAATTGAAGGAGCAGATGGCGCAAATGTCAGTGCTTTTGGAACAAGCAAGAAAACGAGACGAGAAAAAAGAAGAAATACAAAAAACAATAGAGGAATTTAATAGAATTCAAGCGGAAGTTGAAGTAGCTGAAAAGACACGGATAGACCAAGAAACAACTGAAAGATTAAGAAAACAGATGGAAGAAATGGAAAAGCAATTCAGAGAATAACTGGCGACAATATAAAAGGTAAAAGCTGTAAAAACTCGTTTATTCCACGATCGTTGGATAAACGAGTTTTTTGTTGTGAGTTTTGACATTTTGTTTTAGAAATACTAAATTAAGAAACAGACTTTAAGGAATAATTATGCCAGAGTAGTTCAGTGGTAGAACAGCCCAGCACCTTTTATGCCGATGTAGCTCAGTGGTAGAGCAACTCCATGGTAAGGAGTAGGTCGGAGGTTCAAATCCTCTCATCGGCTCTGTCAAAAGGTGCTGGGAGGTCGGGAGTCTGATTCTCCCCTCTGGCTCCGGGTATTGAATTTTTAATTTTTAAATTATAAGGTATAGAGCATGGCTAAGACAAAAGCAAAAACCCAGTTGATTCGGCTGCGTTGTCAAACTTGCAAAAGAATTAATTATTACAGCAAGAAAAACAAAGGATCAGCTGAAAAAAAAATTGAGTTAAAAAAATATTGTAAGTGGTGCCAAAAATCTACCGTTCATAAAGAAGCCAAGAAGTAATTTTGATTTCTTTATAATCTGAATGTGGTATAATAGTTATATAACTTTATGTCCCATTCAAAAGAGATAAGGCAAAGATCTTTAAAGCTTAGAAAATCCGGCTATTCTTTAGCTGAAATTTCAAGAAAGCTTGGTATTCCTAAAAATACTTTATCAGGATGGTTTTCTGAACTAGTTTTATCAGATGGAGCAAAAAGAAAAATCGCAAAAAAAGCTAGACAAGCGTTATTAGCGCAAGCTGAAAGAAGAAAAGAAAAAACGCAAGGAATTCTAAATAACTATCTTTCTTTGGGAAATCAACTCGTAGATAATATAAGACCAAGTAGAGACCTAAATAAAATTTTCTGTTCCTTAATTTATTGGTGTGAGGGTACAAAAGATACGCGCGCTCCGGTTTGTTTTATAAATTCCGATCCAGATCTTATCAAGGCTTTTGTAAATCTATTGAGAAACTCCTTTGATATTGATGAGAAAAAGTTTAGAATTTGTTTGCATCTGCACGCTTATCATAATGCGAGTAAACAAATTGATTTTTGGTCAAAATTTACCGGCATTCCAAAAAATCAATTCATTAAACCTTTTTTAAAGCAGAATAATGGTAAAATTAAAAGGAGTGGTTATCAAGGTTGCGCATCCGTGAGATATTATGATACAAATATAGCGAGACAATTATTGATGACAGCAAGAGTATTTTTAACAAAATATGGGGGTATGGTGTAATTGGCAACATTTTTTTGTTTACAGCCCAGCACTTTCCCACGGCATAATTAAATAATATTTGGGGGCATAGGCTTAATGGTAAACTGCTTCTCTCCAAAAGAAGATTTCTCCGTTCGAATCGGAGTGTCCCCGCCAATTAAACCGCATTATTTTATGCTACTATTTTGATCACGCCAAGCAGGGAATTAGAACTTTATTAAAAAAATATTGTGAATTGTGAGGTGGGGTAAATCTTTATAAAATTAATCAGAAATGGACAAATATAAACTTTCAGAATCTACGATTAAAAAACTAGAGTATTATGTTTATTTGTTAATAGACCCAAGAAATAATAGGGTGTTCTATGTTGGGAAAGGACATGGCAATAGGATTAACCAGCACTTACTGGCAGCATTAGACAACAGCACCGAAGAAACCAAAAAAATAAAAAAGATAAGAGAAATAAAAAAAAGCGGACGCGAAATTAAACTCATTATTCTTCGGCACAAACTCATTGAAAATGAGGCATTTGAGATAGAAAGCTCCATTATTGATTTAATTGATTATTTGAGTATGGGGCAACTGGTAAACGACGTGAAGGGCTATCATTCCTACGATAAAGGGTTGGCGACACTAAAAGGAATTAAAATTAAATACGAAGCGGAGAGCGCAAATTTTGATGCGCCAGCCATTCTTATTAACATAAATAAATTATATGGAAAAAAGATGGAAGATGATCCATCGGCTTTATATGAAGCGACAAGAAAACATTGGAACGTTAATATAAACCGTATAAGAAAAAATAATATAGAAATTGCCTGCGGGGTATATCGCGGAATTATAAGAGAAGTTTTTATAATAGATAAATGGAAGCGGTCCTTAAATGGACGGTATTTATTTGAAGGGAAAATCGCGCAAAAAGATATTAGGGAGAGATATCTTGATAAATCCGTTGCAAAGTATTGGAAGAAAGGAAGTCAAAACCCTATAAAATATGTGAATGCTTAGTGTCGAGTAAAGATTTAGTTAGGAAAAATGAAAATACCATTATTAAAGAATATATACAAATGATAAATATTTTAGCCGCCTTATTTATATTTACAGCTTTTCTAATTAAACCAATTTTCGGTGTTGTGCTTTTAATTGTAATTATTGGCGTGGCGGTAATTAGTAAAAATAAGCATTCCAAGAGTTCTGGAACAAAAAGTTTAATTAAAGGAATATGGATCGGCTTACTTGAAATATTAGTTGTTTTAGCGATAGTTATTAAAAAAGCCATTAAAAAGTAGGGACATCGATAGGTAAATAAATAAAAAAATAAAGAAATAAAGGTCACATGCGGATATAATTAATAAGTAAGTTCTCATTCAATGAGTAAATGTGTTAAATGTGGTAGAACCATTAATTCTGACGACAGAGACGCCAATCGGACAGAAAATATCTGTGGTATGTGTATGAAAAAAGGTAGGTGCGTGAAATGTGATAATTGGTTGCAGGGCGACGATAAAGCTGTTGGTATTTGCCATTGGTGCAAGAACAAGTAATTAATTGTGTTAAGCCTGAATTACCAAAAGATATTTGTGCTAATTTAGTCTAGACGAAACAGCGACGGTTTAATTAATAAATTGTGATTTATTTTTTTGTCTGATCTTATTAAGGTTTGCGACTTGTGTATTTCAAAGTTGATCCGTGTAAAATATTCAAAAAACTTTTATAACGCTTGCATGTTAGGGGACAACTTAAGTAGCTCCCGCGAAATATTCGATAAAAATCTCGTATTTTGTCAATTGATGGGCCTTGATTTTTTTGCTATAATTCTGACGGAGCTTTGGTAGTGATTCTCGGATCAAATTATTTGCGAGGGGAGGGTAAAAGTACTTTAACTTTATTGTTTGAGTTGAATCCGCCCACCTGGCTTTAGCCGGGATAATCCAACACCAAGGCTCCTTGAGCGGCTTTTGCGCCAGAGGGAGAAGCCGCTCAAGGAGCCACAATCTCTGCTTTTTTCTTTATTATGAAAAGGTTCTATTTTGATTACGCTGCCACCACTCCGATTTACCCGGAAGTTCTTAAAGAAATAAATTCCAATTTAAGGAATAATTTTGGCAATCCCGGTTCGCTCAATTTTTTCGGACAAACCGCGATGGCAATAGTTGATAAATCGCGCGAAAAAATTGCCAAATCAATCGGCGCTAATTTCCGGGAAATAATTTTTACCGGATCAGCGACTGAATCAAACAATCTCGTGCTCAGAGGAATATTAAAAAACGCAAAAATTAAAAATCAAAAACCCAGAATAATTATTTCTTCAATTGAACACGAATCAGTTTTAGAAACGGCTCGCGACTTAGAAAAAGAAGGACTTGCCCT
>JAJYNK010000046.1 GCA_021786355.1 bacterium | reverse complement strand
TTCCGATCTTAAAAAAATGTTTTATTTCACAGTTGTTCCAGCTCTTATTGCGATTTTGTACAGCGTTTACATAATTTTTTGGTTAAGAAAACAGCCGGATGGAGACGAGAATATGAAAGAAATTTCCGGCGCGATTAAAACGGGCGCGATGGCGTTTTTAAACAGGCAATACAAGACAGTCGCTATTGTCGCTTTAGTTATTTCAGTCGCTTTGTTTTTTGCTTTTGGACTCACGTCGGTTTTGGGATTTTTAGTCGGTGCCGTGGCGTCGGCTTTGGCGGGATATATCGGAATGCTTATTTCGGTCCGTTCTAATTTAAAAACCACCGAAGCGGCGAAAAAAGGTTTGGCGCCGGCTTTGTCTTTGGCTTTTAGGGCCGGATCAGTTACCGGATTTTTGGTTGTCGCGCTGTCTCTTTTGGCGGTGAGTTTATTTTTCTTTGCCACTAATGATTTGAAAGTTTTAGTTTCTTTGGGATTTGGAGCGAGTTTGATTTCGGTTTTTGCCCGACTTGGGGGCGGAATTTTTACCAAAGCAGCTGACGTGGGCGCGGATTTGGTTGGGAAAGTTGAAGCCGGGATTCCCGAAGACGATCCGAGAAATCCGGCGGTTATCGCCGATAATGTCGGAGACAACGTTGGCGATTGCGCTGGGATGGCCGCCGATCTTTTTGAAACTTACGCGGTGACTTTAATCGCTTCTATGCTTTTAGGCGCTTTGACTTTTATCGGTAATGTCGGAATTTATTTCCCGCTTGCTTTGGCTGGAACTGCGATTGTGGCATCGGTCTTGGGAAGTTTGTTTGTGAGGCTCGGTAAAGACGGCAAAATTATGAAAGCGCTTTATAAAGGTGTCATTGCCTCAACGATAATTTCGGCGATCTTGTTTTATCCGGTAACGATAATTTATTTTGCCAATAGTTACGCTGGATATTATTTGAGCGCACTGGTCGGATTAGCTGTTATGGTTTTAATGGTAGTTGTGACCGATTACTACACTTCGAAAAGTTTCAGGCCGGTTAAATCAATCGCCGACGCGTCCAAATCCGGACACGGAACAAATATTATTATTGGACTCGCGATAAGCATGGAGTCCACGTTTTTACCGATAGTGATTATCGGCGCGGGGATTTTAGCAAGCTTTTATCTGGCGGGAATTTACGGCGTGGCTACCGCGGTTTTGGCAATGCTTTCAGCCACGGGAATGATTGTGGCGGTTGATTCTTTCGGGCCTATTACCGATAATGCCGGCGGAATCGCGGAAATGACGCACCAGAGCGATGAGGTAAGAAAAGTGACCGATGCTTTGGACGCGGTGGGAAACACCACCAAAGCGGTTACCAAAGGATATGCTATTGCTTCAGCGGGTCTGGCGGCCTTGGTTCTTTTTGCCAGCTACTCGCAGGAACTTTCTACTTTTATAAAAGGAATCGCTTTTGATCTTAGCGATCCGCTGGTGATAATTGGATTAATTGCCGGAGCGTCTATTCCTTATTTGTTCGGTTCATTCGCGATGCGTTCGGTTGGAAAAGCCGCGGGAACGGTTGTTGAAGAAGTCAGGAGGCAGTTTCGGGAAATTCCCGGAATTATGGAAGGGACGGCTAAACCGGATTACCATAAAGCGGTTGATATTGTTACTAAGGCGGCTCTTAAAGAAATGATCGTGCCGGCGTTGCTCCCGATTGCCGCGGTTTTGCTGGTCGGATTCTTGCTCGGCGCCAAAGCTTTGGGAGGGCTTTTAATCGGTTCGATTGTTTCCGGACTTTTTGTGGCGATTTCAATGACTTCCGGCGGAGCGGCGTGGGATAACGCTAAAAAATATATTGAGGAAGGAAATTACGGCGGAAAAGGTTCTGACGCGCACAAAGCCGCGGTTACAGGAGATACTGTCGGTGATCCTTATAAAGATACTGCCGGACCGGCGATAAACCCTTTGATTAAAGTCATAAACATAGTTGCGCTTTTGATTGTAAAGTTTCTTAAATAAGTTATAATTGTTCTAATGTTCTATTGCTACGCTTGTTGTGGTTAAGTTTTTAATTACAATTACAACAATTTTAACAGTTAGAACATATAGAACTTAAAGTTATGGAATTAATCCCTACAGTAATTGAAAAAGTTCAGGGAGGGGAGAGAGCTTATGATATTTATTCGCGGCTTTTGAAAGAGCGAATAATTTTTCTTGGCGGGCCAATTAACGACGCGGTTGCCAATTCAGTAATCGCCCAATTATTATTTTTGGAACACGAAGACGCGAAAAAAGACATAAAGCTTTACATAAACAGCCCGGGCGGGATAGTTTCAGCCGGACTCGCGATTTACGATACAATGCAGCATGTTAAGCCGGATGTTTCAACTATTTGCATTGGAACCGCGGCTTCTGCGGCAGCCTTGCTTTTGACGGCGGGGAAAAAAGGAAAAAGATTTTCTCTTCCTAACGCCGATATTTTACTTCATCAAGTAATGGGGGGAGCGGAAGGACAAGCCGTTGACGTAGAAATTGCGGCGCGACAGATTTTGAAAATTAAAGAACGAATAAATCAGATTTTGGTAAAACACACGGGCCAGCCGATGTCTAAAATAGAAAGAGACACGGACAGGGATTTTTGGCTTTCAGCTTCGGAGGCAAAGCAGTACGGAGTAATTGATGAAATTATAAAAGGGAAAAACGGCCGCGTTTAACGCGGTTGTTTTTTGATTTTATGTTTACAAAAAAAACAAGAATCGCTATAAATGGATTCGGCAGAATCGGCCGATTGTTTTTTAGAAACGCGTTTAATGCGGGAAAATTTAATATCGTTGCCATAAATGATTTGGGAGATATTGAAAATTTGGCGTATTTATTGAAATACGACTCTGTCTATAGAACTTACGATAAAGAAGTTAAGGCGGACAGGGAAAAAGGCGTAATTTTAGTTGATGGAAAAGAGATTAAATTTATTTCCGAAAAAGATCCGACTAAGTTACCGTGGAAAAAATTGGAAATTGATATTGTAATTGAATCAACCGGAGCGTATGAGTCGTTTGAAAAAGCAAAGGCGCATTTAGATGCCGGAGCTAAAAAAGTAATCCTGACCGCTCCTGCCAAAGATCAGGACGGACAAATCGGGAAAACGGTTTTAATCGGCTTAAACGAAAATGATCTAAAAACTTGCGATATAACTTCTAATGCGTCTTGCACAACCAACGCGGCTTCGCCGGTAATCGCCATAATGTCCGAAGAGCCGGGCATTGAAAAAGCGGTTTTAAATACCGTGCATGCTTATACAAATACGCAAACAATCGTTGACAGCCCTGTTAAGGGAAGCGATTTTAGGCGTGGACGGGCCGGAGCTCAAAATATAATTCCTTCGACAACCGGAGCGGCGATAGCGGTGACGAGGGCTTTTAAGGGGTTGGAAGGAAAATTTGACGGCATCGCCATAAGAGTGCCGGCTGTGACCGGATCAATCGCGGATATAACTTTTATTTCAAAAAGAAACACTTCGGTTGAAGAAATAAACGAAATTTTTAAAAAAGCGGAGAAATCAAAACGTTGGCAGGGGATTTTAAAAACAACTGAAGACCAAATTGTTTCAACGGACATTATCGGCGAACCATACGGGGCTATTGTTGATTTGAAATTCACTAAAGTTATCGG
The DNA here is from genome assembly GCA_021786355.1 of bacterium. Classification (GTDB taxonomy): domain Bacteria; phylum Patescibacteriota; class Minisyncoccia; order UBA6257; family UBA9933; genus JANLIR01. The sequence goes on along the minus strand of JAJYNK010000046.1, from coordinate 7,766 downwards.
CGGCAATTTGGTAAAGGTTTTGAGCTGGTACGACAACGAAGCCGGATATGTGGCAACACTTATAAAGCATGTTGAGGAAGCGGCGAGGAATCTATAATTTATCGATAAGCAAATTAATTTTTCGCTACCGTTCACTCGCCCAGCGAGCTCGTTCACTGGCCTTTGTCGTTCGCTCGTCCCGCTAAGCGGGACACCGTGCCCGCTCACTCCTCAAGCCGCGCTCAAAACCAATTTGCTTATCATAAACATAATTAAAATCTTTATGAGGTTTGATATTATCACGATTTTCCCTAAAATTTTCGACTCGTATTTAAGCGAGTCGATTTTGAAACGCGCGAAGGAAAAGAAATTAATAGACGTAAAAATTCATAATTTAAGGGATTTTGTTTCGGATAATAAACGTCAGAAAGTTGCCCTTCGACAAGCTCAGGGCGATTTTTCGACGCGTCGAAAAATCGATGACCGCCCTTTTGGGGGAGGGCCTGGTATGGTTTTAATGGCTGAGCCAATAGTTAAAGCTGTAAAAAAAGCGGTAAAATTTAAAAAAGCAAAAGTGGTTTTATTTTCCGCCGGAGGCAAGCAATTTGATAATAAAACCGCCAGTAAATTTTCTAAATTCAGTCAATTGATTTTTGTTTGCGGAAGATACGAAGGTGTAGACGATCGGGCAAAAAAAGCGATAAAAGATTTTGGTTTGGATGTTGAAGAAATTTCCATCGGCTCATATGTTTTGACAGGAGGGGAGCTTCCGGCGATGGTTTTAATTGATGCGGTTTCAAGGCAAGTAAAAGGCGTTTTGGGAAAGCACGAATCACTGGAGGAAAAAAGATTGGGCGTTGGAGTGCCAGTTTATACTCGACCCGAAATTTTTGTTTATAAAAATAAAAGATATAAAGTTCCCGAAATTTTACTTTCAGGCGACCATAAGAAAATAGAGCAGTGGCGTTTAAAACATAAAAAGTAGATACGGATAACTTAAAATTTTTTGGAGTTGACAATACCTACCCCCTAGGTATAATGGACTAATGAAAAAAAATAAGGAAATTATCACGGCGCTTAAAAAAGCGGATAGCCATTTGAAAAATGTGATTGAAATGGTTGAAAAAGGAGAATATTGCGTAGATATTCTTCAACAGAATTTGGCGGTTATCGGTCTTTTAAAATCAGCCAATAACAAGTTAATGGAGAGCCACTTGAATACTTGTTTTATCGGGGCAATAAAAGGATCAAACAAGAAAAATGTGCAGAAAATGATTGACGAGCTTTTGCAGATAAATAAAAAAGTTCAATAATTTTATGGAAAACAAAAATAAATATTTATTGCCGGTTTCGTTTTTTGTATCAGCGGTTTTAATTTCCGCCGCCTTTATTTACAGCGCCGGATTAAAAAACAAAGAGGGAGCGAATATTCCGGAAAGTGTCGCGTCAGCCAATAAATCCGCCGAACTTAATTTTAGAGAAATTATAGCTCCGCCTCAAGGAACGGAATTGCCGGTCAAATGGGGAGGCCTTGGGAAAAAAATGGTTGAAGCCGGAGTTATCGACGGAGAAAAAATGAAAGAGATTTATGAAAAACGGGGAGGGCTTAGCGAAGAAGACAAAAATATTATTTTTGGAGACAATAACGGAAATTTAGTGATTACTCCTAAAAATTCCGGTTTGATTTTGAATATGCTTTGGGCATTCGGGTTAGCTAATAAAAATGAAATTTTAGAAAAAGGACCGATGCAAAATTACGGCGGCGCGGGAAAATTCGCTTCTACCGGCGGATGGTCGCTCGCCAAGGGAAGCGCCATGAATTATTACAGTAGGTTTGAATTTGTAAAATTAACTCCGGAACAGCAAAGCCTAGTGGAAAAAGTTTCCAAAAATATTTACCGGCCGTGTTGCGACAATTCGACTTATTTTCCGGATTGCAACCATGGAATGGCGATGCTGGGATTTTTACAGTTAATGGCTAGCCAAGGAGTCAGTGAAAACGATATGTACAGGGCGGCGCTGGCGTTGAATTCTTATTGGTTTCCGGATAATTATGCGACAATAGCCAAATATTTCAAGCAAAAAGGAGTTGATTGGGATAAGGTCGACGCTAAAAATGTTTTAAGCGAGGAATTTTCAAGCGGATCCGGTTATCAAAATATTGTTTCAAAAATAACCGAGCCAAAAGAAAATAAAGGAGGCGGAGGTTGCGGAGTTTAAAATAATTTAAAATGTAAATGTCAAAATGAAAAATGTAAATTTATTCAATAAGGACAAAAAGATTTTTAATTGTAATTTTTATTTTTAATTTTTTTACCATGTCATTACTAATCAGCGCATCGTTAATAGCGGCTTTTTTCGCCGGAGTGGCGGCATTGTTCGCGCCGTGTTGCGTGACGGTTCTTTTGCCGTCTTATTTGGCTTCGATTTTCAGGCAGAAATATAAATTGTTTTTGATGACGTTTATATTTTTTTTGGGAATCGCAACGGTGTTTTTGCCGATCGGGTTGGGAGCCGCGGCGCTGACTCAAATTTTCAGCCGATATCACAATGTAATTTTTGGGGCCGGAGGGATATTTTTGATAATTATGGGACTGGTTCTTGTCTTGGGTAAAAAGTTTTCTATGCCGTTTAAAGTCCACCCGAAACTTCAAGCTAACAACGCGGGCTCGGTTTATGTGCTGGGGATTTTTTCCGGCATTGCCACGACTTGTTGCGCGCCGGTTTTGGCGGGGGTTATTGCCTTAACGGTTATGCCCGGATCGGTGTTTTTGGGAGTTATGTACACTTTTGCGTATGTTTTAGGAATGGTGGTGCCGCTTTTTATTTTGGCATCATTGGTTGATAAAACAAACGCAACTAACAGGTTTATGGTTTTAAAAAAACAGGTTGAGTATGCGTTTTTGGGCAAAAAAATTCGCGCCACTGTTTCGGATATTATTTCCGGAGCAATATTTTTATTGATGGGGCTAATAACAACTTACCTGGCTTTTATGAACAAGCTTTTTGTCCATTCGGCGTATCAGATGAATATTAATATTTACGTGGACAAAATAACCAAAGCAGTCGGCGGCGTTATCGGATTTGTGCCCCAATATGTTTGGGCGCTGGTCGTGCTTTTAATAATAATTTTAATAACTAAAAAGTCGATTAATCAATTTAAAAAATGAAAAAATTTAATATTTTTATAGCGGTTGCCGTTATCGCGCTACTTGGAGGAATGTATTATTTTGGCGGTCGAAATATTCAAAGCAATAATGGTGGCGGACAAAAGACAAGCGCCGGAGCATTCGATAATTTAATAGGAAAGCCAGTGCCGGAATTTTCTCTGTCCGACAGGGAAGGCAAAATTTATTCTTCTGAAAATTTGAAGGGCAAAAATTACATTTTGTTTTTTAACGAAGGACTGATGTGTTACCCGGCTTGTTGGAATCAAATGGCCGAGTTTGGAAAAGACGCGCGTTTTAATAAAGAAGACACACTGGCATTTTCCGTTGTTGTCGATTCCAAGTCCGAGTGGCAATCCGCGATTTCTAAAATGCCGGAGTTAGCGAAAGCGAAAGTTCTATTTGACAGCGGCTCGGCAGTTTCTCGAGAATTCAATGTTTTGACGGCCAATTCCTCGATGCATTATGGTTCAACGCCGGGCCATACTTATATTGTGGTTGATAAAAACGGCATTGTTAAATACGCGTACGACGACCCGACAATGGCGCTAAACAATGACATGTTGTTTAATAAAATTAATAATTTTTAATTAAAACTTAACCTAGCGTTATTTTTAACAGGATGAAAAAGACATTTCAAGTTATAGGAATGGATTGCGCATCGTGCGCGGGAGCAATAGAACGATCGGTAAAAAAGATAGACGGCGTTAAAGACGCCAATGTTAATTATGCTTCCGAAAAGCTGTTTGTTGACTGTGAGAATGGAATAAGCGACCGGGAAATAAAAGAAGCGGTTAAAAGAACTGGCTATGAAATTATTTCCGGCGGGGATCACGCTTCAATGGATCATGAGCAGATGGACCATTCTAAAATGGATCACACTGAATCCTTCGGTGAAACTCAGGACGGGCATGACCACGCCAAGATGTTAAGCGAGGCAGAGACAAAGACGCTTAAAAACAAATTTTGGTTTGGGACAATTGCGTCTTTGGTAGCTTTGATTTTAAGTTTCGGCAAAAGTTATATCGGTTTTATACCCAAAGATTTTAATCTGGCTTTGCTTATAATTTTGGCGACGCCGGTTGAATTTTGGGTGGGCAAGCAGTTTTGGAAAGGGGCTTATTTTGAAATTAAAAATTTCAGGCCGGGTATGGACAGTTTGGTGGCGCTTGGAACGGGAGCTGCGTATTTTTTCAGCGTAGTTGTGGCGGTTTTTAATATCATTCCGGCGTTCAATAAATTTTTTATAGCTCAATTTGAACCGTATTTTGACGTGGCGGTAGTGGTTGTTACTTTTATAATCCTGGGGAAATTTTTGGAAGCCAAGGCGAAAGGCTCGGCGTCAGAGGCGATTAAAAAATTATTAAAACTTCAGGCAAAAATCGCCCATCATATTATGCCTGACGATTTGATACATGATATCGATATTAATGATGTGAAGGTTGGCGATATTTTACTGGTAAAACAAGGCGAAAAAATTCCGGTTGACGGCGTTATTTTCGAAGGCGCGACGTCGATTGACGAATCAATGGTGACCGGAGAATCACTCCCGGTTGATAAAAAAGAAGGCGACAAAGTTATTGGAGCAACCATAAATAAAAGCGATTTGTTTAAAATGAAAGCGACGAAAATCGGAAAAGACACTTTTTTGTCGCAGATTATCAAAATTGTAGAAGAAGCGCAGGCGTCAAAAGCGCCGATTCAAAAACTGGCCGATAAAATAACCGGAGTTTTTGTGCCGATTGTGATCGCGGTTGCTTTAGTTACTTTTGTATTGTGGATGATTTTTGGTCCGGAGCCGCGGTTTGTTTACGCCTTAATAAACGCAGTGGCGGTTTTGGTTGTGGCTTGCCCTTGCGCATTGGGGCTCGCCACTCCTATCGCTGTAATTACCGGCACCGGCAAAGGCGCTGAAAGCGGAATCATAATCAGAAACGCCGGGTCGCTGGAAACAGCCGGGAAAATTAACACGGTGGTTTTGGACAAAACAGGCACAATCACTAAGGGTGAACCGGAAATAACGGATATTTTAACAACCAACAACCAACAACTGACAACTAACAACATTTTACAGATAGCTGCGAGTTTGGACCAAAATTCATCGCATCCGATTGGCAAAGCAGTTGTTTTAAAAGCTAAAAGCGAAAACATCAAATTAAAAACGGTTTCGCAATTTTCAACGATTATCGGGAAAGGGGTAAAAGGGAAAATAGAAAACAAAGAATATATTTTCGGAAGCAAAAAAATAATAGGCGATTATCAAGCCGATTTTCCGACGCAATTAATGCATTCGATTGAAGAGTTGGAAAAGCAGGGGAAAACAGTTTTGATTTTATCCGACACCAAAAAGATTTTAGGCATAATGGCGGTTGCCGACACCTTAAAAGAAAGCGCCAAGGAAACCGTCGATAAGTTAAAAAAAATAGGAACGGATGTCTGGATGATAACCGGAGACAACGAAAGGACTGCGCATGCTATCGCCGAAAAAGTGGGCATTGAAAATATTTTAGCTTCGGTTTTACCGGAACAAAAATCCCAAAAAGTGAAAGAATTGCAGGATAAGGGATTTGTCGTGGCAATGGTTGGCGATGGCATTAACGACGCGCCGGCTTTAACGCAGGCCGATATCGGAATCGCCATTGGCACCGGAACGGATATTGCCATAGAGTCAGCGGGCATAACTTTGGCCTCCGGCGATCCGATCGGAGTGTATAAAGCAATTTTGCTTTCGAGAAAAACTTTAAAAAATATCAAGCAGAATCTTTTCTGGGCTTACGCGTACAATATCGCTTTGATTCCCGTGGCGGCTGGAGTTTTGTATCCGGCGTTTAAATTGCTTTTGAATCCGATTTTGGCCGGTGCGGCAATGGCTTTTAGTTCGCTTTCTGTCGTGTTAAACTCGTTGAGGTTAAAGAGAATTAAGTTTAAATAAGGAGTAAGTCGGCTCCTTATAACAAAAATTTAATTATGCACTACAACAATATGATGAGTCCTTATGGTTGGGGAGGCGGATACGGGATGATGCAGTTCGGATGGTTGGGATGGATTTTTATGGTTTTGTGGTGGGTTATAGTTATTGCCGTGATTGTCTGGGTGATTAGAGCGATTTTCGGAAGAGGCAGAAGGCATTATTGGCAAGAGTGGCACGGAGAAAAAGGACCGCTTGAAATTTTGAAAGAACGTTACGCGAAAGGGGAGATAGATAAGAGCGAGTACGAAGAGAAAAAGAAAGATTTAGAGAAATAACAAAACACCCCGCTTAAGCGGGGTGTTTTGTTACGGGTACGAGACAGCGAACCAAGCTCAAATCTAAATCAATTACTTTTAAATAGGACGACTATTGATATCCCCCGTCCACCTTTAGAGTTTGTCCCGTTATATTATTTGCATCTTCGGAAGCCAAAAAGAGCACTGGGCGAGCAATCTCTTTTGGGGTAGTAAATTTCTTCCGGGCAATACGCGCAGTCTCTTCGTCGATAAATTCAGGAGGAAGCAACGAATTCATATCGGTATCAACCCAACCGGGAGCGATAGAGTTCACAAGTATATCGGGGGCGAGAGCTTCTGCTAAGTTTCTTGTCATGCTGATAAGACCTGCTTTTGCAGCATCATAATCAATAGATTCGGGCGAAGTAGTGTCAATCCCGTTCGTGGAAGAAATATTAATAATCCTACCCCATTTTTGTTTTTGCATGATAGGAATGACTGCTTTGGCACAGATGAACGGTCCGATGAGGTCTACCGCGATTGTCTTCTGCCAATCTTCGACGGTCTTTTCGGAAAACGGCTTATCGGTAACTATCCCCGCATTGTTTATTAGGATATCAACACCTCCAAATTTTTCTACCGTAGCCGCTACCATTTTCTCTATTTGATCTTTTGATGAGGCGTCTGCTTGATAAATTAAAGCGTGCCCTCCCGATGATTTAATTTGACTTGCGACTTCCTCGGCTGCATTTTTTCCTTAAAAAAATTGATGACGACATTAGCGCCTCCTTTGCCAAATTCGAGAGCGATAGCTTTTCCTATCCCTCGGCTACCGCCCGTTACTATAACGGTTTTATTTTCAAATCGCTTTATATTCATAAATTAATTACGGTAAGTGCGCGGGAGAGGACTCGAACCTCCAAGCCCTTGCGGGCGCTACCACCTCAAGGTAGTGCGTCTGCCAGTTTCGCCACCCGCGCATGGTTAAATTATGTTTTAATTCCGCTGAAATTTCAAGCAATCTTTTAGCTTTCCAACTAAATTGCAATCTGCTTAATCTGCACAAATACAAAAAACAAAATAATAAATTGTTATTTGATAATTGTATAGTCAACTATACAATTCGTAAACGTCAATTTTTAGCCCGTCTACCCGTCTATAGGAATAATATTAATATAATAGATAATGTCGATTAGGATAATGTCTGTAGGGATAATGTGTGAATATAATATGTGATGAAGTGGTGGTGTTTGTTAGTGAAACTTTTAATAGTGATGTTTTTTCGTTTTGGGAATAAATCTGTACTTTCTGAGTCTTGGTTTTAAAGGGTCGTGCCAGTTTGATTTAGTTTTGTTTTTGCTTTCGGAATATTTTCGTTTTTTCCAAACAGGTCTTTTGAAATTGTCTTTTATA